>CAILVY010000227.1 GCA_903837785.1 Candidatus Hydrogenedentota bacterium | reverse complement strand
GGCTCTTCGATGAGCCGGCCCGGGCCGCCGGCGCCTGAGCGGTCAGTCGGGCTCGACCCACACGCCGGGCACGCAGGTCATGTTGGGTTGCGCGGGCAGCCCGCGGTCGCCGTGCACGATCATGCCGGCGAGGATGTCCAGCGCGGTGCGACCGATCGCCTCGCTGCGCTGGTCGATGCCCGCCTCCTCGTGCGGTCCGTCGTGCGCCAGCCGCACCAGCACCGGGCGCTCGCGCGCCGGCAGCGTGCGCCGCGCCTTCTGCACGGAGTCGAGGCTGACCTCGTCCGTCACCACCACCTCGGGCCGGTGCTCCCGCAGCCACGCCTGCAGCGCCGGCGCGTCCTCGCGCAGGTCCGGGCTCTCGCCCATGAAGGGCGGCACCGGCCGGGTGCCGCCAAAGGTGTTCTGCCAGAGGATGGCGCCGGCCCAGCGGTGGCGGACGCGCTGGTCCCACGCCCGGGAGATGACCAGGCCGATGCTGCGCCGCCCCTGCTCCACCAGCGTCTGGCAGGCGAGCAGCGTGTTGTCGAAATGGTGCGGGACCACCGAGTGCACGGCCGGGGCCAGGATCGACGAGGTGACGCTCAGCACGGAAAAACGCGACCAGTCCAGCCAGTCCCCCATGTCGGTCCGGCGCACCCGCGGCAGCAGGACGAGCCCCTCGACGCCGCGGTTGTGGAGGACCTTGCCGACGCGGCGCGCCTGCGCCCGGTCGCGGACGGTCAGGATGTCGAAGGTGTAGCCCAGCTCCGCCGCCCGCGCCCGGAGTCCGGCCAGCACCCGCTGCGTGTAGCGGTGGCGCTGGGCCAGCGGTTCCGGCCACTCGTCCATCAGCCCGCAGAGCGAGGCCTGCAGGCGGGTCGAGCGGCGGATGCGCAGGTGCTGCATCAGCTTGTTGACGAACGGATCCGGCCGGTAGCCCAGCTGCTCGGCCAGGCGCTGCACGCGCTCCCGGGTCTCCGCCGACACGCGGGGCGACCGGCGCAGGGCCAGCGAGACCGTCATCGGGCTGACGCCCAGCCGGGCGGCCAGGGTGCGGAGCGTGGGGCGCGGGGCCTGCATCGGTTTACTGTATAGCACAAAGGACCTCGCCGCCCAGCCCGGAAGAGCTGCCGCGGCTCTACGCGGGAAGCGCCGCGACGATCGCAACCATGCATTTTTCGCGCGACCGGCGCTCGGAGGCCGGCGCGTGGCTGCCGGTCATCGACTGTTGGAACGTGGGCCGGGACAAGCGGCTTCCGCCCGTCAGCAGCAACGAACCCATCGGTCCGGGCGCTTCCGTGGCCAGCGAGGACGACCCGGAGCGGATTCTTGCCGCAGCGGCCTTCGCCTACCTCGCGGGCTTGCCGATGTATGTATTCCACAGCGCCTCGGGCGTCCGTGCGGAACAGCCCTTCGAGAGCATGCCCTGGCTCCGGCACTTCAAGACCCTGCTTGCGATACTGCCCCGCGACCTCCCCAACTGGGAAGGCTTCGATGCGAACAGCGATGGAAACCCGTTTGCCGCAGCGCCATCGAACTGCCATCCCTTGTACCGTTGCGGCGCACGGAAAGACAAGGAGTTCGTGCTTGTGCCCCTGGCACTGTCCGAAGCGGGCCGCTCGTTCACCGCGAAGCACGACATGACGTGTTCTGTCCACACGTTTCCCGACGGGGGCCTCGTACAATGCGCGAGCGTCAAGCGAGGCGAGGAGTTCCCGCTGAAGGTCCAGGCCAAGGCGTGCGTCCTCCGCGGCGTCATTGCGCCCTGAGCGCAGGACGGAAGGGGAGCGGGGAATCCTTTCGGCCGGGCAACGCTCCCGGCGCGGGCGCAGCCAAATGGCCCCTTCGGGGCGCCCGGAAATTGAAATGCCCCCCGGAAAGCAGGGGGCATTCATGATTGCTGACGACAGGGTTTAGTAAAGGCTTGGGCGGCTCTCGCGCGGCTTCGCTTCGTTCACCTTGATGTTGCGATCCTGGAGATTCGTGCCATCCAGGTCCGCAATCGCGCGCTTGGCATCTTCCGCGTCATCCATCTCCACGAAACCGAAACCCTTGGAGCGGTTCGTGTCGCGGTCCATGATGACGCTGGCTGAAACGACCGTGCCAAATGCGGCAAAGGCGTGTTCCAGGTCGGCATCGCGGGTGTTGAACGAGAGGTTGCCTACATAAATCTTCATGATGCTCTCCTTTCAGGAGGTTGGGGGTCCTGTCACAGGTCCAGAGTTCTTGACCAAGCCAGGAGAGCAGGCAATCATGAGATCTCAAGTCTTCGGGGTGGCAATGAGCGTCCGTTACGAGTCACAAACCCAATATATCTTGTTAGTACATTATACACGTCAATTTCATGGATTGCAATCAAAAAATATACGTAATCCGGACGGCCGTCTCAACGACACATTCAGGCAGCCCGGCACACCGGAATGCCCAATGCGCCCCTTGCCGCCGTCATATCCCTGCGGGCCGCAATCTGCCGTGAAAGGCACGAACGGCGCATCCCGTGATTGACGTCCAAAGGCCGCGTGTATAGCATGGGACTGCAATGTTGCACGGGGTTTGCAGGTTCTTGCGTGGAGGAGATGTTATGCGCACTGCCGGTTTCGCGTCGGGTGTGGCTCTGGCCTTGTGCGGCGCCGTCTGGGCCGCGCCGCTGAAAGTGACTGTCGACGTCAATCGGCCCCTGCATTCCCTGTCGCGGCTCTTGACCGGGGCCTGTATCGAAGACGTGAACCACGAGATCTACGGTGGCCTCTATAGCCAGATGCTCTTCGGGGAACGTTTTCAGGAACCGCCGCTGGCGGCCGCGCCCAACGGATTCACGGCCTTCGAGGGCGCGTGGGCCGTGAACAACGGGGTTCTCGACGGAGCCGCCGGGGACGGCCCGAAACTTGTTGCGGAGATGGCGCCATTCGCGGACGGCGAAGCAGGCGTCGAAGTGTTCTTCCCGGACGCCCGCCCTGGAAACGCCGGCCTCATCATGCGCGTGGCCAACGCTCAGCCGGGGAGCGACCGTTTTGACGGATACGAAATTTCCCTGGACAGTGCGGCGCAGATCGTCCGCCTGGGTCGGCACCGCCACGATTGGGAGCACTTCTCGGATACGCCCTGCCCGGTGCCCATCGGCCAATGGATTGAATTGAAGATCGTGATGAAGGGCGCTTTGCTCGAGGTTTTCGTGGACGGCCGGCCAGTCGCTGCGCACAACGACACGGGACGCGTGCTCGGGCCTGGCGTGGTTGGGCTGCGGCAATGGAAGCGCGCTGCGAAATATCGGGATCTGTGGGCCGCATCCGGCGGGAAGAAGACCCCGCTTCCTTTCGAAGCGGCCGCCAGCGCGGCGGATGAGATCAGCGGCATGTGGCGGGCGGTTCGCCGGGGAAGCGCGCGCGGCACATTTCGCCTGGAGACCGCGTCCGGGCTTGCCGGCGCGCCGTCGCAGTGTATCGAGTTCCGCGAGGGCGAGGGCGCATGGGGGATTGAGAATCGCGGACTGAACCGCTGGGGCCTCCATTTCAAGGAATCGGCGGCATACGAGGGCGTGCTTTGGGCGCGGGCGGAGGCGCCGGTGGAACTCTGGGCGGCCTTGGAGAATGCCGATGGATCCCGAACGTATGCGGAAAAGAGACTGGAGATTCCGGCGGGGGATTGGCAGCGGCTTAGTTTTGAGTTGAGCTCCGGCGGGACGGAAGAGCACGGCCGCTTCGCCCTCGCGTTGAAGAAGCCCGGTTCCGTGCGCCTGGGCTATGCCTTCCTGCAGCCCGGGGCCAGGGAGCGCTTCAGGGGACTGCCCGTGCGGCGTGATGTGGCCGAGAAATTGATTGATCAGGGCGTCACGTTGCTGCGCTACGGCGGGTCCATGATAAACCACCCCGAGTATCGCTGGAAGAACATGATCGGCCCGCGCGACCAGCGGCCGCCGTATCAGGGCACGTGGTATCCGTATTCAACAAACGGCTGGGGCATCATCGACTTCATGAACTTCTGCGAGGCCGCCGGGTTCGAGTACGTTCCCGTGTTCAACGCGAACGAACGCCCGCAAGACTTGGCGGACTTCATCGAGTACGCAAAGGGGCCTGCGGAGAGTCCGTGGGGCAAGCGGCGGGTCGAAGACGGCCATCCCGAGCCCTACCGGCTGCGGTACATCGAGATTGGCAATGAAGAGCACGTCGATGAGCAGTACGCCGCACGCTTCGCGTCGCTCGCCGAGACGATTTGGCCGCTTGATCCGGACGTGGTGCTCGTCGTGGGCGACTTCGTGTACGGGAAACCGATCCAGGATCCGTTCCACATTTCCGGGCAGGCCTCGGGCCTGAAGACGCTCAAGGGACAGCAACAGATCCTCGACTTGGCGCGCAAGCGCAATCGCGAAGTCTGGTTCGATCTGCACGTCGGCACGGATGGGCCGCGCCCGGACGGCACTTTCAGCGCCATGTTCACCTTCATCGACGCGCTGGAACAGATGGCGCAGGGCGCCCGCTTCCGCGTCGTGGTCTTCGAGTTCAACGCGGGCAACCACAGCCACCGGCGCGGCCTGGCCAACGCGCTCGCCATAAACGCCATCGAACGGGACGGACGCATCCCGATGGCCGCGTCCGCGAACTGCCTGCAACCGGACGGGCAGAACGACAATGCCTGGGATCAGGGCCTGCTCTTCCTGAATCCCGCACAGGCCTGGCTGCAATCGCCCGGCTGGGTGCTGCGCATGATCTCGCGCCACTTTCAGCCGGTGGCGCTGTACACAGCCGTGTCGGGCAGCGACATGCTGGACGTTTCCGCCAAACGAAGCGAAGACGGGACGACGCTCGTGCTTCAGGTGGTCAACCTCAGCGACCGCCCGGAGTTGGTCCGTCTCGCGCTCCCGGGCTTCGCCGGGGCCAGCGGACGGGCGGGCGTCGAGACCCTGGCCGCGCCGCTGGAGGCCGTGAACACCGCAGACACTCCGATGAACGTCGCGCCGCAGAGCTCGGAATGGCCGTATCAACTGGAGAACGGCGAAACCGGCTACACGTTCGCGCCCCAGTCGTTTACCGTGATCGAGTTCAAGTGACGGATTGGGCCGCTGCGGATGCCGCGCGAGCGAGCCGCACGGGGCCTGCCCGAATTGACAGTGTTTTGCGGAGGCGGTAGGATGGGGTCGTGGAAGGCGGGAAACGTGGACGTGTGCCCTGCCTTCAAATACAATCAACCGGAACGGGGAGGGAGTCAGGACATGCGGTTCAGGGGCAGTCTGATCGGGTTGGCCATGTTGGCGTCGTTCACGGCCGCGGCGTGGGAACATCATCCGCTCTTCACCAGGCCCGTCGTTTCAACCATGCCGGAAATCGCCGGGGGCTCACCGGCGATGGCGACGACGCTGGAACAGTTCCTGACGGAAGAGGAGGCGGGGCTGGCGGCGCTGTTGGCGGAGGAAGAGGCGTGGGCACGCGCCAATCTCCCGTGGTACGCGCCCCGGCCGGATGCATTGGCGTTTCAGTCGACGGGGACGCCGGAGGACATTCGCGCGCGCTTCCTGAAGGCGATCCGCGTCAATCCGAACACGAAGACGCCGTTGTATGTGAGTCCGCTCGAGGAAGTCTCCGACCCGGCGAAGTGCCAGCTTGACCCGGGCGAGGTTTCCATTCTGGGAGACATATCGAACCTCACGATTTTCGTGTTCGAAGGCGTCGAGCCCGGCGACCTCGTGAATCCGGTGGATATCGTCGCGGCGGCGAGCAATGAGCCGGATTACGGCATGGATATTGGCCTCTTCGAGGACAACGGCACGGCGTTCGGAAAGGACTATGGCTTCGGCATTCAGGCATTCGGAAATCCCGGGCTCGATTACGGGTCGCAGGCGCCGTTCCACATGGGCTTCTATCACGAGTCGAAGATCGTCTTCCTCTTTGCGTCGTTCCTGAAGGAATCCTACCCGGAATACCGCATCCACCTCTTCAAGTCGCTTTCGGAATTCGCGTTCAGCGAGGGGCAGGATTACTGGGGTTGGCGCTTCCTGGGCTGGGGGCTGCATTACCTGGGCGACTTGTCGATGCCATACCACACGACGGCGCTGCCCGGCTACGGCACGCTGCGGATGTTGTGGATCAACCTGCTCGACATCATCGGGTGGTCGAAGCCCAAAGACGACGCGGTCCAGATTTCCTCGAACCGGCACGTGGCGCTGGAAACCTTCGAGGGGATTATCCTGGCCGATGCCACGCGGCTCACGGACACGCAGGACGTGACGCTGGCGGCGCTGCTGCAGGCCCGGACGCTGCCGCAGTATTCCGATACGCTTCCGCGCAACCTGCTGTCCAAAGTTTCCTACAGCATGTCGGGCAAGCTGGACAAGGCCATCGGCAAGTACATGCCGGCCCATTTCGTGTCGGACCCGTCCGTTGAACTGGGTGATTTGCCCGAGCGCTATCAGATCATCGAGATGATGGAAGCCGAGCACGGCGCCGAGGCGGTGGCCGAGATCGAGCAATTGCAGGCGGATGCCCTGACTTCGTTCGCGATCTATGGACGCAGCTTCGCGGCGGCCGTGCTCAACCCGGAGAAGAAAGCCGTAGCCGCGCCTGAAGAAGCCGCCGCGCCGTACGCCGGCCTTGCGGCCATGTTTATCTCGTTCATCGAACGCGTCCTCCAACCTTACTGATTGGAGAAAAGGAGTTTCCTCCGATGGGGCTTGGTGCCGTGCTGATTTGGAGCCTTGCGCTCGCTTGGGGCGCCTTCGCGCAAGCGGAGGATGTCGTCAAGATCTACGGCGACGGAACGCACAACGCGTTTACTGATCTCACGTGCTGGAAAGGCGCGTACTACGTCTGTTTCCGGCATGGAACAGCGCACGGCTCCCTGGACGGCGAGATCCGCATCATGCGGAGTGCGGACATGGCCGCGTGGGAACCCTGCGCGACGCTGGACACGTTCGGCGACGATCGCGATCCGCATTTCACCGCGGACGACGAGCGCCTCTACGTGTACTTCGGAACGTGGGATATCGTTCACGGAAAAGGCGCCGCCCTGCCGGATCGCGGTTCCGTGCGCTCTCATTTCGCCTCGACGCAGGATGGCAAGCAGTGGACGCGCGCCCAGGGCGTCTATGAACCGGGGTGGTGGCTATGGCGCGTGCGCCGGCACGAGGGGCTCTTCTACAGCGTGGCCTATACTGCCGTGCGCCCGGTTCCGTCCGCCAGAGAAAGCCGGCTGCTTCGTTCCACGGACGGCCTGAACTGGACGCTCGTGAGCACCGTGACCCGCGACGACATGGCGGGCGAAGCCGATCTGTGGTTTCCGCCGGAGGGCGGAATAACGCTGCTGACGCGGACAAACGGCGACGCCATGCTGTATCGCAGCAACGCGGCCATGCAGGAGTGGCAGGGGCACTCGACCGGCGTGCCTGTCCATTCGCCGGCGCACGTGGAATGGAATGGGCGCAGGTTCATCGCCGGACGGGATTATCATAAGGGCAATAGCCGGACGAAAGTCTGGGAATTGAAGCAGGACGGCCTGGCGGAGATTGCCACGCTGCCCAGCGGCGGCGACAATGCCTATCCCGGACTGATCGTGGATCCTCGCGCCGCATCGGAGAACGTCCCCGTACTGCTTCTCACGTGGTACAGCCAGCACGAACGCAAGGCAGAATCCAAGAACGAGTCCTCGATTTACGCATGCCGGCTCCGGGTGCAACCCTAAGCCGAGCCGGCCGTTCGCCCGGGAATCGATCAGGTCACTTCTTCCACGTGCAGCGATAGTTGAAGCGGCGGTTCGGCGCGCTGTCGCCGTTGACGCAGAGCGATATGGGGTCGTTCAGATCGGCGGGATTGTCGCTCCAGTGAAAGTCGAAACTGAAGGCGTCCCCCTTCAGACCGAGGAATTCGCGCGGCACTTCCACTTCAAGCGCCTTCCCCGCGTAGCGATAATTCAATACTGCCTGCTCGGCCCACGGATTGTCGGGGGCGCCCGGCACAAAACGCATCAACGTAGTGGTCTTGTCGTCCACGATCTTCTTGTTGATGAGAAAATCGTAGCCGTGCCATCCCGTGTCATGATTCTGATCGGCGTCAATCAACAGGAGCATCCAGTTGCTTCCGGAATGCGGCGTAAGCGCCGCATTTGTCTCCGCGTAGAAGCAGACTTTGCCTTCGTCGACGGCCACTTTGCACCTGATGATGTCGTTGCGGCCGGAATCGTTCGTGTAGTGCAGCCCGCCGTAACCCTTGTAGTCGCGATGAAACGTGTCGCCGAGCGTATCACGGAATTCAACCGGGACCCCCGCCCAGTCTCCAAAGTCGCCGTCTATCGCCACACTGTGCAGGCCGTGCAATTCCGGCATGGGCCGGATGCCTTTGTAGCGCCGGATGTTCTGCGCCATCTGCATGTAGTAATTGTCCGTATATCCGTCCTTCATCGGCGCGATCGCGCGGTTGAACTCAGCATTGTACTGATCAATGAAACGATACGTGGCTTCGCGGCGCATGTACTGAAACGTCTTCCCTTCCTCCGGGTGATATTTGCCGGCACTCCATTCGTTCCAGTCGTTGATATACAGGAACTGAGGATTGGCCTTGATGGCTTCGTCCCAGCGTTCCTGGAAATAGATGCCATAACCCTCGGGATGCTCCACAGTCTTCCCCAGCCACGGCACGAAAGTCGGCACGGGCAGGTCGTATTCGTTCAATTCCGGTTCGCCATGCTCGCGCGACCAGGATTTCCCGGTCAGACTGACGGGATGCTGTGCCGGCGTGACGGCCGCTTCTTCTTTGACGCCGTTATGCGTGGAGATCAAAGCGTCCAGAGGCATGGCCTTGACCTTGTCATCCCCCATGTCGTAACCGAAACTCCAATTGTCCTCCGTCCCGATGAAGCGTTTCCCCGCCCACTTGTAGTAGCCCCACCACATCGTCCGCAACGTGAAGAAAGATTTCACTTCCTTCGTGTAGTCCTTGTACGACTCCTCCGCATAGTCGGGGTCGCCGTAGTGCGGGTGATTCGGGTCGGTCTTCGCGGCGGGATCGTAGTTCGGGTTGGGCTGGCTGGTGATTTGCCCGTTGGAATCCACGCTGGGCAGCCCGTTGTAGAGCAGGAGCGGCTTGCCGTCCCAATAGAACCAGAGGTCTTTGTACTTCTCCGCCTTGTAGATCTTCTCGTAGAGGTCCTGAACCACTGTGATCGCCGGGCCGTTGAACGCCCAGAAGCAGAATTGCGGCACTTTGTTCCCGTCAGCCTTCATCTTCAACATCGTGGGGAACAGGACATCCCATTCATCCCAATAGCGCACCGCATTCGTAACGTCCATCACGAGGACGTCCACGCCGGCATCCGCGAGCATGGACATGTCCTTGCGGATCACATACTCGTCCTTGCTCAGGAAATAGCCGTATTCCGGTTCGCCCCAGTGATACATGCCCTCGGTCCAAAGCGGATGCTTCGCATCAAGCCGCGCCTTGGGGTCCGCGGCGAGAATCTTGCTCACGTCCGCGCCATAGGGGCTTTTCATCGTGGCCAACGAATCGCTGTGCCAAGTGATGTAGAAAATGCCGACGATACGCCGCTGGTCCTGTTTGACTGGGCCGGCCGCCGCATAGTCCGGCATCGTGCGCCCGAGCGCATCCGTCGCCACCCACGTGTCCGGATAGAGATCGCGATAGGAGGCTCCGTCCGCGCGGGCGAACATCGCGATGCAGATGATCGCAAACAGAAGAAGGAAGGCATTCTTAATCATGGCCAGCTCCAGGTTGCCGATATGAGAAGTCATTGAGGACGAATATGCTGCGTTCAGGTTCTCTCCACTTGGAGAATCATCCACCACTGCGGATCGACGCCGGGCAGGCACACTTCGGTCACGGGCAGCCCGCACGCGCCAACCCACTGCCGGGTCATGGGAATCAGATTATAGAACAGGTCCCACGGGAACCACGAAACGCCAATGAAGCGGCGCCAGTTGAAGTGGTCGAAAAGCAGGAAGCCGCCGGGGCGCACGAGCCGAACCGCATCGCCCACAATCTGCATCAGCTCCGGCTTTCCACGCAATTCCAGAAGCCCGGCATTCGCGTCTTCCGCCAGCCATTCGATCATTTGACGCTCGTTGGGGAACCAGTCGACCCCCGAAGTGTCCATGCCGCGCGGTTCCGACACGGCCGTCTGCAGGATATCGTTCACGGCGTGATGGAAGCAGGCCACCTCGAAACTCCGCAGCGGCAGATGATCCAGCGCCTTTTGCGCGTTGTCCTCGATGATTTGTATGGACGATTGGAGATGCGCGATCTTCGGGCGCAACTCTTCGCGCAGCTTTCGATTCAGGTTGATCGTGAGATAGCGCGCCGTTCCCGCGCTGTGCGCCTCAGCGGCGAGGACCACCGGATTCGATGCGCCCACGCACGGCTCGTAGACCGAAAGCGCCCGCGGCAATTCCAGCGCCTGAAACACCTCGTAATACTGCGCCCCGAGCACGGCGTTGAGCACCGGCATGCAGATGTCCAGCGGCTTGGGGTTCTCCAGCGCGCCTGCGACCTTTTCGCCGATCTCCCCGAGCCCGGCTAATTCACAGCGCGCCGGGTCATCCAAGACACGGGAAATCGGCCCCTGCAGGATTTCTTGCGCCACCCGTGCGGGCTCCCAGAGCCGTGCGGAAGATGCGCTGTGAACGATCTCTCCCATTTTGCGTCCCATCTGTCCAAGAGGAAGGCTTGACTGTGTGCGCTGCGGCCAAAGGCCTGTTTGAAGCATAACAGGTTGTTGCCCGGCAGCGAAACCCGGCCTTGTACACGCCCCGGATCTGCGGCTACTATGCATGCGCCGCGCGCGAGCCCCGTTTCCCGATTCGCCACAACGGCACAAGCAAGGAAGAAGCAGCCCATGGAACCCATTCATCGTTTCGAGTTCGTCGTGCCGCCGGAATCGATTGACGAACTCGGACACGTAAACAATCTCGAATACTTGCGCTGGATACTGGATGCGGCTTTCTCGCATTCCGGCGCAGTGGGATGCACGGACGCCACGTTGTCCGCCGGCGCCGCCTGGGTCGTGCGTTCACACAAGATCGAGTATCTGCGGCCGGCCTTCGCAGGGGACAGTATCGTCGTGCTGACCTGGGTTTCGAATTTCCGGAAAGTCCGTTCCCTGAGGAAGTACCGGGTCTTCCGCGCGGAGGATGGCGCGCTTCTGACCCGGGGCGAAACCGACTGGGTCTATGTGGATGCGGCCTCCGGCAAGCTGCGTGCCGTCCCCCCGGAGATCATTCGGTGCTTCGAACTGGTTCCGGAAGAGCACGAACCGGTGGCGCTCGCATGATGCGCGTGAGCCGGACGCGCCGGGACAGGCACGGACGGGACCCTCTGGCTATTGCTTTCCGTTGGCGGGTTGGGGCGCTGCGGGCGCTGCGGGCGCTTTCGGCGCCAGGCTGCGCATCAACTGCCCGCTGTGGAAATATGGCGTAGACTCCACGCCGCGCAATGAAGAGATAAAGGAGTCCTGCTGGAGCGGATCCGTAATGCCATAGCGGGTCGCAACTTCTCGGAGCATCTGATCCTGCTGTTCGAGCATCAGCCCGCGCACTTGATCGATCACTTGGGCGGACTGTTCGCGCAACTGACGGCGCATCTCGGGGTCTTCCGTGCTCTTCAGCGCATCGCGCAGTTCCGCCAGTGCGCCCATGGAATCCTGAAGGGTAGCGATGCGCTGTTGCGCGGTCGCATCCTTGGCGTTGGCCGCTTCCCGCTGAAAGAAGTCCGACATGCGCTCCTGAAACTGCCGGCGCGATTCTTTCCCGCGCGCTGACCGGTCCGCCTGTTTCTGGGCCTCCGTGCGGGGTTCCGCCTTCTTCTCCTTCTTCTTTTCCTTCTTGGTTTCGGCGGGGGTCTTCGCTTTGGCGTCCTGTTTCGCGGGTTTCGCGCCGTTGTCTCCCTTCTGCATTTCAGACATGATGTCTGCCCAGAGCGTGTTGAGCTCCGTTTCCGAAGGACGGCTCCCCGCAGCCTCTGCGTCCTTGCGCCCGGCGGATTCGAGACTGTGAACCTCGTCCTTGAGCGACTCGTTCTCGTATTCGAGATCGCTCATGCTCTCCTGAAGCTTCTCAATCCTGGATTCAAGCTGAGTCGCCTTCTCCCGGGCCGCATCGTGGGCACTTTGCGAATCGGTTAACGCGGTGTTCATTCGGAAATATTGAAAGCCGCCGCCCGCCGCCGCACCCAACACGAGCATTGCCACGGCCACTGGAAGATATCGCATCATGGAACTCCTCTTTCGTCATCATCGTCCAGGCGCGTTCTTGACGCCCCGCCGGCATTATACGCTCCGCTTCGCCGCAGAGTCAGCAAAGCCCAGGGAGGTGTATACTCCCGCAGGAATCAGGATCGGTTGAAGAGGAGGCAGGCCATGCCCACACGATACTCGCGGCGATTCGGAATCCTGCTGTTCGGCATGCTCTGGTGGAGCGGCGCGGCCAGGAGTGAAGATGCTCCCCTCGGGCTTGCAGATATGCCCGGCGGCTACACGCTCCAGTACTTTGACGACTGCGGCGCGCCCGGACGGCAGCCGCACGTGCCCGCCGGCACATGCCACATGTTCGGCGCGGAGCGGGTGAAGGCGGAAGAACAGGACCGCACCGTGGCCTACGGCGTGCCGGATCTCGAGGCGGTCTTCGAGAGCCTCGAGGAAGGGGTGCCGTACGTGATCGCGCTCACGTATGCGAGCGAGAAAGGCAATCCCCGCATTCAACGCCTGAGCGCCGGGGAGAAGGCGGTGCACGGGACGCTCACGCTGCCGGACGGCGCCGCCCGGCGCTTCCTGTTTCGGCTTCCCGAAGGGGCGGTGGCGAACGGACGTCTGCCACTGCACTTCCATTGCGAGTCCGGCCATAACGCGGTCGTGTCTGTGATCGAATTGTGGGCGCCGCGTCCCGCACGGCAGGAACTCCATCTCGAGGTTGTTCCGAAGATTACGGGACACCTGACCGGCCAGGTGTCAGACATCGCGTTCCGTGCGCTGCCCGGAGCAGCCGTGTCTGTTCGCGATGAACAGCGCGCCCTGGAACTCACCGCCATTGCCGATGCGTCCGGCAGATTTGAGGTGGATCTCTCCAAGGACGCCGTGCCGGGAAAAACCGGCAGCCTGCGCGTCACGGCGCGCGCCGGCCGACAGGAGGCCGTCGCCGAAGCCACGTATGAAGGACTATGCTTCTCCGAGCCACGTTTTCGGCCGATGGCGACGCGCGTGGCCGAGGTGACGGACGCGCACTTGAAATTGGACGGCGTATGGAGGCTTCATCCCGACCCGCCGCAGGACCCGGCAAGCGTTGCTTCCGATGCCCCCGGCTGGAAGGATTTCGTCGTGCCCGGCCAATGGCTCCAACAAGGCTTCCACATTGCGAGAGACAAGACAGCCGCCATCGCGACCGATTTTACGTTGCCGAAGGATTGGCATGGCAAGCGCATCTTCCTTCGCTTTGACGCCGTGCACGGGGGTGCGCGCTACTGGCTGAACGGGACATTGCTGGGCGCCAGTGAGAACCTTTACACGCCGGTCGAATTCGACATCAGCGAAACGGCGCGCCCCGGAGAAAGGAATCGTCTTGCGATGGCGATTACGCTGAATACGCCTTCCGAGTTGGCCTCGTTCAGTTCGAGCTATGCCTTTCACAATCTGGGCGGCATCGACCGCAGCGTACACGTCTTCGCCCTGCCGCCGGTTCATCTCACGGAGTTGCGCTGGGACATGAAGTTCGATGCGGACTATCGCGATGCGTCGCTCAATATTCACTTGGCGATGGCGAATGCCACCCGCGCGGCGGTCCGCGATCTGAGCTGCCGCTGCCGCATCACGGGGCCGGGGCCGAAACGTGGCGTGCTCGCATCCTGGGATATGGACCTCGGCGAACTCGCTCCGGGCGAATCCGCGCAGGAGAAGAGCGTGCGCGTGGCGAATCCGGCGAAATGGAATGATGAGCAGCCCAATCTGTACACGTTGTCCCTGGAATTGCGGCAAGACGGGAAGCACCTGGAACGGATCGAGCGGACGATCGGATTCCGCGAAGTCGTTGTGCGCGATGGGCAGTTGTGCGTGAACGGACGGCGCGTGAAACTCGCGGGCGTGAATCGCCATGAAACCGATCCCCTAACGGGCCGGGCGGCCACGGCCTGTCATGCCTTGGAAGACGCGCGCCTCTTGAAGAACGCTAACTTCAACTACGTGCGCACGTCACATTATCCGCCAACGGAGGAATTCCTGGATGCGTGCGACCGGATCGGCCTGTACGTGGAATGTGAAGCGCCGTTCTGCTGGGCGCGCGGCGGCCATGGCGAGGACGACCCCGCGTTGGCCAAGGCCTTTCTGACGCCCACCGCGGCGATGCTCGATGCGCATCGCCATCATCCCTCCATCATTCTGTGGTCGATCGCGAATGAATCCGGGAATGGGCCGGACGGGAAGAACGCGCTGTCGGAGAACTTCGCGACCACGATGCAGTACTGCCAGTCGCATGATCCGTCGCGTCCGGCTTTGTTCAACAATGAGTGGGCGCGCGACGGCGGCCGGGGGGACATTGCGGTGCTGCACTATCCGCCGTGGCCGCCGGAGAATTGTGATTTCGTGAAGGGCGATGCGCGGCCCATCCTGATCGACGAGTACTTCCCGCCGCAAACCTTCACCTTTGCGGAAACGCTCAAGCGCAATCCCGGGCTCGACGTAGTGAACTGGCCAACGGGGCAGAACAGTCCGGACTCACTCTGGAACCACGTCTACGCGTCGAAGCAGGTTATTGGCGGCGCCATCTGGGCGGGAATTGACGAGGAGTTCTACTTGCCGGACGGCAAGACGGCGGGTTATGGCGTGTGGGGCTTTCTCGATGTCTGGCGGCGGCCGAAAAGCCTGTGGTGGGATGCGAAATGCATGTACAGCCCCGTCTGGATCCCCACGCGGCGGGTCGAGTGGCAGCCCGGGCAGGAGATCGTGCGCATCCCGATCGAGAACCGCCATGCATTCACGGACCTCGGCGAATTGCGCATCCGATGGGAGCTTGGCGGGGAACGCGGGCGGTGCCGCCTGCACGCCGGCCCGCAGACACAGACAACGCTCGATATACGGGTTCCGGACAGCACGAAGGCCGGAAGCCTGCTTGTGATTCGGTTCTTCGACGCCAAGGCGCGCCTGATCGCCGCGCACGGTATCACGTTGGGGGACAAGCCCGTCCCCGTGACGCCGCTTCCCGAGGCCGGGTGCCCCAAGTGGGAAATGTCCGAGGAGAGTATCCGCGTGGAAGGCCGCGCCTTCCGCATGGCGATAGATCGCTCAAGCGCGGCCGTGTCCGGCAAAGCGATCCGCCTGCAGCATATGCCCGCGCTCTTCGTCACCCGGCTTGAAGAAAGGAACGTGTTCAATCCCGGCGGCGCGCCGTACGCCGAATTCCCCGACGCAGCCACGCGCGTGATCGACCGCGTTCAAGCGGAAGTGCGAGGCAACGCGCTGGCGATTGTCGTGAAGGACCGCTATTCGGGATTTGAGGGCGCCACGGAGCTGCTGATCGATCGGGAAGGCCAATGCACCGCGTCGTATGACTATCGCTATTCCGGCGAGGCGTTCAGCATTGGCGAGCAAGGGTTGCGTTTCAGCATGAGCGAGGCATGCACGGAGATCCGCTGGCGGCGCCAGAGCGAGTGGGACGTGTATCCCGAGGACCACATCGGCCGCCCCGAAGGACACGCATCGGCATGCTCCCCGGCCGGCATGCGGCCCGCCGGGGTGCGCCCGCTGTGTCCATGGCATCTGGACGCAAACGAATACGGGACGCGCGATTTCCGCGCCGCGAAGTACAACATCTACGATGCCGCGTTGACCGCGCCGGATGCGTCAGGGCTGCGAGTGGACGCGGACGGGAGCGTGGACGTGCGCGCGTGCCTCGCGGAACACGGGGTGCTGCTGCATGTGCTGCGCTCGCGCACGCCCGCTTCCGCATCGCTGCCTTGGCCGTACAGTCCCGCAGCGGCGCGTCTGGAAACGGCGGGACGCCTCACGGGCATGTTCTCAGTTCATTTCCTGCTTCCAGAGTGCCGCGAATCGGGCGGTCACTCGAAGGATTGAACGAACCGGACTTCGGCGGGCGCGCCGAGGCGCGCAAGGAACTCGAGTTCGAGCGAGCGCTGAAGATCGATGAGGGGCCACATCATGTCCGAGAAGATGTCTTCCGTGAGCTGGATGGAGACGACGACGCGTGACGCGAGCACATCCACCGCGAACTGCCGCCCGGCCACCCGGGTGTGCGAGAGCATCTCCGCGATCTGGCCTTTGTAGAGGGGCGTCTCGTTGACGAGCAGGCGTTCGTCGAGGCGGTTGCCCGGCTTCAGGATCACGCCGGTGCGCCCGCAGGGACATTTGTCGCGGCTCATGGAACAGGCCACGCGGGTCTGAAAGCGCAACAGCGGCATCGCCTCGCGGCACAGGGCCGTCACGAGCAGTTCCCCCGCCTGGATTTCGACGAGGAACTGATCTTCGTTCACATGGAAATGGCCGTGTTCACACTCAACGCAGAGCCCCGGGTCGAGGATCTCTTCGATGCCGAAACTGGATTGAACCTCGACGAGCAGGCCCGCGCGAAGCTGCTCACGGGTGGCCTCGTCGACCGGACGCGACAGCAGGACGGTGCGCAACTGCAACGAAGGCGGATCGATCCTCTGCTGATCCATGGCGCGCATCAGTTCGAGCGCATTCGAGGGCGTCGTCACGAGCATCGTCGGCCGATAGTTGCTCAACATGGCCAACTGCGCGTCCATGTGATACGCCTCTTCCGCGATGACTGAGGCCCCGATCAGTTCCGCGCCGAGCGTGATGCCCAGCGCGCCGCGGTACGGGCCCGTGCCGGAGCAAACCTGGATCACGTCATTGGCCGTGACCCCGCTGGCCACGAGTTGCCGCGCAGCAAGCTTGCCCCACTGAGTGAGGTCGTTCCGGGTGTGGCCGATGACCAACGGGGCGCCGTCGGGCCCCATCGTGGAATGAAGCCGGATGATTTCCCGCAACGGCATGGCGAACATGCCATAGGGGAAACTCTCGGCCATGTCCTCGGGGGTCGTGATGGGAAGCGATGCCAGCGCGTCGAGCGATTCCAGGCGGAGATCCGCAAGGCGCTCGCGGTACCGGCGCACGTTCCGGCGGAGCCGCACGAGGAGCGATTGCAGCCGTTCGAGCTGGAGCTGTTCCAGTTCGGGGCGCGGCATCAACTCGTTGCGGCGGTCGAACACTTTCATTCCCAGACCTCCTTGTAGCCCTTGCCGAGATACGCCCGCTTCACTTCCGGATTATGCAGGAGTTCCGCGGCTTCCCCCTCCAGAATGATCTCGCCGCTCTCCATGACGTAGGCCCGGTCCGCAATCTGCAGCGTGGCCGTGGCGTTCTGTTCCACAAGCAGGATCGTGACGCCCAGGTCGCGCATGGCGCGGATCTCCGCGAAAACCATTTCAACCATCAACGGGGCGAGCCCCATGGAGGGCTCATCCAGCAGGAGCATCTTCGGGCGCGCCATGAGCGCACGGCCCAGCGCCAGCATCTGCTGCTCCCCCCCGGACAGCGTTCCCGCAACTTGCGCGATGCGCTCCCGAAGGCGTGGAAAGCGGTCCAGAACCATATCGAGATCCATGCCGCGATCGGGGTTGTGATATCCCCCCATGAGCAGATTCTCGCGAACCGTCATGTCACTGAAGATCTGGCGCCCCTCGGGAACCAGCACCATCGAGTTGCTGATGCTGCGCCAGGCGGGCTGGCCCGCGACCCGCCGCCCGTTCATCCAGACGCCGCCGTGCCACGGCGCCATGAGGCCGATGATGGACTTCATCAGCGAGGATTTCCCCGCGCCGTTCGCGCCGAGCAGGCCGACGATCTCGCCGGCGCACACGTGCAAACTCACGCCGTGCACCACCTCGAGGCTGCCATAGCCGCATCTAAGATTTTTGACTTGCAGCAGCATCTTCCAAGCCCGTGCCCAGATAAACCCGGATCACTTCTTCGTTGTTTTGGATGACCGCGGGCGCGCCTTCGGCCAGCGGCGTGCCGTTGTGCAGCACGAGAATATCGTCCGAAATGTCCATCACGAGGGACATGTCATGTTCCACAAGCAGGGTCGTAATCCCGCGCTCGCGGATGCGCCGGATGAGTTCGCCCAAATCCGCCGTTTCCCGGTTATTCAAGCCGCTGGCCGGTTCATCCAGCAACAGCAAGGACGGTTCGGTCGCCAGGGCACGCGCCAATTCAACCATGCGCCGTTCGCCGAATCCCAACGCGCCTGCCGGCGCGCCGGCCATTCCTTCGAGCCCGACAAAGCGCAGATGCTCCAACGCCGATTCGCGTATCCGGCGCTCCTCGCGGATTTGCCCGGGCAGGCGCAGGCAGCAGGCGGCAAAACCGCACCGGGTCCGCGGATGCCGGCCAACCATGACATTCTCGAGCACGCTCATCTGGAGGAAGAGGCTGGGGTTCTGAAAAGTGCGGGACATGCCGCCCTGCGCGATCTGATGGGATTTGAGGCCGTCGATGCGGCTGTCCCGAAACTGGATGCGCCCCGTGTCCGCCGAAAGCAGTCCCGACACAACGTTGAGCAGCGTGGTCTTTCCCGCGCCGTTCGGGCCGATGATCGACTTGATCTGGCCCGCGGACACACTGAACGCCACCTTGTCCAGCGCCACGAGCCCGCCAAAGCGGCGGCTCACATTCTCGACGTCAAGAAGCGGCATGTTCGCCTCCCGCGGCGGAACGCGCCCCGCTGAGCAGCCGCCGAATCCAGAGGCCGAGCGGTTTCAGCGGACCTTGCGGCGCAATCGAGATGATGAGGATGAGCACCGCGCCGAAAACCGCGTTGTCGTACGTCCCGAACCACCCGCGCAGGGAAAGGAAGTTGATGGCCGTGCTGACGAGCGCGGCTCCCCACGGATTGGACATGCCGCCCGCCGCCGCCAGCGCGACGTAGCGCACCGACTTCAGCGCACTGGCCTCGGACGGCCCGATTCCAGCCGTGTAGTGCGTCAAAAACACGCCCGCCGCCGCCGCCAGCAGCGCGCTCAGCACAAACGCGTTGAGCTTGTAGCGCGCCGTGTTAATCCCGATGGCGCCCGCCGCCGTTTCCCGGTCGTGGATGGCCTGCAGGGCACGCCCGACGCGGGAATGCACCAGGTTCGCCAGCAGGATCAGCAGGAACAGTGCGAGGGCGCACGCGGCATAGTAGTTCTGCACGCGCACCGCGCTCCTCCCTGATATGACGAGTCCGCCGGCAAGATTCCATTCCGGAACGCCGGAGATGCCGTCGGCCGCGCCGAGCCAGGCCGTGCCGAGCACGATCTTGTTCACGATGAGGCAAAAGCCAAGCGTCGCCATCGCAAGATAATGCCCCTTGAGCCGCAGCGCCGGATAGCCGATGAGGCACGCGATCAGGAACGTGAGCAGCATCGCCGCAACAAAGGCCGCCCAGGGCGTTGTCGTCAGCACTTGCCCGCCGTAAAGATCCGCCTTGGGAATCAGCACGTGAATCCGCTTCAGGGCCGCGGCCCAAAGACTGTCCTGGAATCGCGAGAAGTCGGACGTGGTCAGCACGGCCGACGTGTAACCGCCAATGGCGAAGAATGCGCCATGGCCCAGCGAAACCTGGCCTGCAAACCCCATCAACAGGCACAGGCCCATGACCACGATCGCGTAGTAGATCGCCATCGTTAATTGCGTGAGGTAAAATTCCTTGCCCAAGGCGCCGGCGCCAAGCTGGACTGCGATGGCCAGCGCCGCAAAGCCGATGACGGGGAAGAGCCGCTTCAGAAGCACGCTACACCTCCCGTACGCTCTCGCCCGAGGGCGAGCCGAAGAGGCCGTGCGGCCGCACGAAGAGCATCAACAACAAGAGGGCAAACGCGGTCACATCATTGTAGGCCGCGGGCAGCTTGCTCACGCTGAACGCCTCGATGACCCCGATGAGCAGCCCCCCAACCACCGAGGCCATCGGATTGCCGAGCCCGCCGAGGATTGCCGCCGCAAAGCCCTTGATGGCCAGGGGCGCCCCCATCTCGTAATGCGTCATCGTGATCGGCGAGATGACGCACCCGGCCAAAGCGCCGAGCGCGGCGCTCAGCCCGAACGACAGCGTGCGCATGTTCGAGATGTTGATTCCCGAGAGCATGGCGGCATCGGGATTGGACGAGCACGCGCGCATGGCGCGTCCCTGGAGGGTATAGCGAAGAAACGCGTGCAACAGCACCACGACAACCGCGACAGTGCCCAGCACCCAAAGAACCTGCGGCGATACGGAAGCGCCGAAGATCCGGATGGACGAAACCTCGCTGCCGGAGAAGTAGGGCAATGACCGAACCTTCTCGTCCCAGAGGTGCAGCGCCACTTCCTGAATCACGATCGAGAGGCCGATCGTGATGATGATCATGTGCATGATCGTGTGATGCCGGAGTTTCCGGAAGAACAGGATTTCGAGCAGGCACCCCGTCAGCGCAACGATGACCACCGCCGCGGCCACCGCCACGGGCAACGGCAAGAATGCGCACAAAGTCACCGCAATCATGCCGCCCAGCATCACAAACTCGCCCTGCGCGAAGTTCAGAACGCCCGTGGCGCTGTAGATGAGATTGAAGCCGATGGCCACCACGGCATAGATGCTGCCTTTGGTGATCCCTGACAACAGATACTGCAGAAATAGACTATCGTCACCCATGCCTGTTCCGGTCAAAACGAAGCCCCGGACGCCAGCTCCGCCGGGGCTCCCTCTTGTGTGTCTCCATCCAAGCGGCCGCCGCCCGCCTCACTTCTTGCTGATAGCGAACTTTCCGTCCTTCACAGTGAGCATCTCGAACGCGTCGAGGCTCAGGCCCGTGTGGTCCTCGGGCGAGAAGTTGTAGATGCCCGCCGTGCCCACAAGCCCTTTCAGGCCTTCAATGGCATCGCGGACCTTGTCACGATCGGCCGCGTTCGCCTTCTTGATGCCTTCCGTCACGATCATCAGCGCGTCATAGGCGTGGCCGCCGAAGGTGCTCACGTCCTCCTTGTAGCGCGACTCGTAATTCTTCTTGTACGCGGCCAGGAGGGCCTTCTGCGGATGGTTGTCGGCCAGTTCGTCCACGACAAGCAGGCGCCCCGCGGGGAACAGGGTCCCTTCCGCCGCCGCGCCAGCCTGCTCGGCGTACTTGCGGTTGCCGAAGCCATGGCTCTGGAACAGCGGGACATTCAGCCCGATCTGCTTCATGTTCTTGGCCACGATCGACTGGGCCGGTACGATCGACCAGTTCACGACCGCCTGTACCCCGGCCGTGCCCTTGATCTTCGTCAGCACGTCCGTCAGGTCCGTGGACTGCTTGTCGTAAGCCTCGCTCGCCAGCACCTCGATGCCTGCGGGCTTCGCCATTTCAAGAATCTGTTTCTTGCCCGCGTCGCCGAAGCCGTCCATGCTGCTCAGCACGGCGATCTTGCTGATGCCCTTCTCCTTCATCGTGTTGAAGATCCACGTGACCGCCTGGCTGTCCTTCTGCGGCGTCTTGAACACGTACTTCGCGACCGGGTTCACGATTACCTCGGCGGCCGCGCAAGAGATCAGCAACATCTTGTTCTCTTCGCACAACTGCTTGATCTGCATCGTCTCGCCGCTGGTTGACGGCCCGATGATCGCCAGCACCTTCTCCTCTTCAATCAGCTGCTTCGCGAACGACACCGCCTTTTCCGGGCTGCCGCCGCTGTCCTTCACAATGAGTTCGATCTTGCGGCCCAGCACGCCGCCGTCCGCATTGATCTGCTCGGCCAGCATCGTGGCCGTCTTCTCTTCGGGCGCGCCCAGAAACGAGGCCGGGCCCGTAACCGCAAAAATGGCCCCAATCTTGATCGGTTTCTTGGCATCGGCTTTCTGTGCCACGGCCGGCAGCGCCAACAGGCTCAGAACCAACAGGACTACGAGTAGACGTTTCATCGCGGGTTCTCCCCTCCGTTGAATTTGGGTTCCCAAGACATTGGACGTCGAAAATGACAAAATCCCTTCCGCAACCCTACGAGAGTGCCAAAAGATTGTCCCCGGAGTCAAGTTGTGCCAAAACGGTTAAATTCCCTACGTTTTGCCGCCTAAAATCACCTACTTAATGGAAGGTAGGCAGGCGGTCAAGACCAGACAGTCCACGCCTCCGAATAATGGACGCACCCCCTGACAAATGCCGAAAGGGAGCAATCGAGTCTAGCGATATCCAATTTCGGGCGAGAGCGGAATCTCGCTGGGCATGAAACTGGCGCTGCCCCGGGCCAGTTGGCGACCTTGGCCATCCCGCACCTCCGCCTCGGCCAGGAGGAGCCGCCGGGAGCGGTGCACGACCCGACCCGTGGCGATCATCTCGCCTTCGGTGATCGGACGCGTCAGGTAGGAATTGAAGGAAACCGTGAGCACGAACACGTCTTCAATCAGCGAATTGGCGGCGAAGAAGGCGGCGTCATCCAGGAGCTTGAAGTAGGCGACGCCATGCACGGCACGCGCCGCGTGATAGAAATCCTCGCGAACGGCAATGCGGACCTCGGCCGTTCCCTCCCCCACGCGGATCACCGGCCGATAGTAGGCATTGACCGGGGCGCCGGCGTACATCCGCTCCAGCTTCCGATAGTGTTCTTCGTTGGGCGCCAAGACCGGCCTCCTCTTCGTTTCTCCGGCAGTCTTCGTTGCGCCGCTCCTGCGCCGCGCGTTCGCCGCCGCCGTTTGAGTCAGGCTACACCACGCCGTAGAATCGTTCAAGACAGGGAAAGACTCACCGAAAGGCCCTTGACTGATGCTCGTGTACCTGTGGCTGTTGCCGGTTGGATTCCTCGTGGGGATCTTCGGAACCTTGATTGGCGCGGGGGGCGGCTTCATTCTCGCGCCGCTCCTGCTGCTCCTGTATCCCCAGGAGCCCGCCGGCATCATCACCTGCATTTCGCTCGCGGTGGTCTTCTTCAATGCCGCCTCGGGTTCGGTGGCCTACGCGCGTATGCGCCGGATCGATTACCGCACCGGGCTGCTCTTCTCGGCGGCAACCGTGCCCGGCGCGGTGCTCGGCGCGCTCACGACAACCTTCATTCCCCGGCGCGAGTTCGATCTTGTTTTCGGCGTCTTGATGCTCCTCGTGGCGGCGTTCCTGCTCTTTCCCATGCCCGCTGCCGCCAAGGGGCCGGCGAATGCAATCAGGCGCGGCACAACCCGCACGCTCATCGAGAGAGACGGGACAACTCACACGTACACGTTCAGTTCCGGGCTGGGCCTTGCCTTGAGCGGCGCGGTGGGGTATCTCTCGAGCCTCCTCGGCACCGGCGGCGGCATCATCCACGTACCCGCACTGATCCGCCTGCTGAATTTCCCGGTGCATGTCGCCACGGCCACCTCGCATTTCATCCTCGCGATCATGGCGCTGAGCGGCACGCTGGTTCATGTCGCGGCGGGCTCGTTCACGCACGGCATCCGGAGAACCCTTGTGCTGTCGGCCGGAGTGCTTCTCGGCGCGCAATTCGGCGCGCAGCTCTCGGGCCGCGTCCACGGAAACTGGATCGTCCGCTTGCTCGCGCTGGCGCTGGCCTTCGCCGGGGTGCGCATCCTGACCCTTGCATACTGAGGCGCAGTGCACGCGGGAAAGTGTATCATCGCCGTAGGGAACTCGCCCTGATCACAGGCGATAGAACGGGAGGTTGTTATGCGACACACGTTGATGCTGGCACTCATCCTGGCGGCGGTGCCCCTGGCGGCCTTCGCACAGCCCGCCGTGGAGATTGCGGTCACGCTCGATCCGCGCTGCACACCGCTGGCGCTGCCGCTGGGCGGCCCCTTTGGCCACAACGACGACGGCAGCCTGATGACGGTGGACAAGAACGTGTTGCGAACGAGCACGGACGGCGGAAAGACGTGGTCGGAGGGCGGCGCGCCCATCGACCCCGGCATGAACCTGAGTTGGGGCGGGCACGTGGGCCAGTTCCTGCGCACGAAGAACGGCACACTGCTCATCGCCTTCCTGGACATGGCGGACTACAAGTTTGACTGGGACAACGCCAGGCAGGCGCCCAATCCCGGATGCAAGCTCGAACTCTGGGCGATTCGCAGCACGGACGGCGGAAAGACGTGGTCGGACAAGCAGCGGCTCCTCGACGGCTACAACGCGGACTTCATGGGCTTCCTTCAGATGAAGAACGGGCGCATCGTCCTCACCGCCGAGCATCTCGTTGCGGAACTGAGGCGCTGGGTCTCTTGCTCGTTCGTCTCGGACGACGAAGGGAAGACGTGGGCACAGGGCAACTGGATTGACCTCGGCGGGCATGGCCATCACGATGGCGCGGTGGAACCGATGGCAGTGGAACTCAACGACGGCCGCGTGATGATGCTCATCCGAACCAACCTCGACCGCTTCTGGGCCGCCTATTCCGACGACGGCCGCTACTTCCGGACGATACAGCCGACGGATATCGACGCGAGCAGCGCCCCGGGCTGGCTCGCCCGCCTGAAAAGCGGCCGGCTCGTCCTGGCGTGGAACCGCCTGAACCCCGAGGGCAAGACCTGGCCCAAACGCAGTGGCGAGGGGCCCGCCTCCGAGTTTCCGGCCTCTTGGTTCAGAGAGGAACTGTCCATCGCGTTCTCCGAAGACGACGGCAAGACCTGGACCGCGCCCGTGGTGGCCGCCCGGGCGCCGGGCGGCTCCCTCGCGTATCCCTACATCTTCGAGAACACGCCGGGGACGCTCTGGGTCTTCACGCACTACGGCGAGCCCCGGCTCTCGTTTGGCCTGAACGAGATGGACTTTCTGCCCGCTCATTCGCAGCAATGAAAACTACGGCGCATTCCATGATTTCTGAATCACCGGCTGCGCGTGAAGGCTTATGTAACCGCAGCACCGGAGACATTGGCAGAATCGTCATTCCCGCCTGCGCGGGAATGACGGTTGTGCCTCTCCGGCGAGTACATGCGCAAAACCATACGCACAGCGCATCATGCAATCCAGCCGTGGCTGGCGCCGTCTTGCGTACCGGGGAGGGACTCACTCCGGAGCGCAATCAAACCGCAGCCACGCTGCCTATGTTTCCAGAATCCCTCACGAGCCGCTGGGCGCGCGGAGGGAAATGACCGGCGCTTCGAGCAGGCCCGCGGGATAGAGCTGATAGGTTTGGGACCAGCCCTTGCCCTCCGTGAGCCAGTTGCCCGGCCCGTAGCTGCCGGCGCGCACCGGCACCTGATGCAACGGACCGAACGTGTTCCGCCGGGTGAGCACCGCCTGGACGTCCAGCACATCCCCCTGCTGCAACTCGGCGGTGACATCGCATTCATACGGCGGCCAGGGAATGATCTTCGCGGGCGCGGCCTTGATGCAGGCGGCCTCGAACTTCGGGGTGACAAGGAACGCGCGCTGGCCGCTGCCGGGCTTGCCGGAAACAGGGACGCGATACGTAACGGCGCCGCTGTAGAAGGGCAACCCCTGCCCGGCAAGATCGCCCACGGCGAGATTCTCGGGCAATGCCGTAAGTGACTTCTTGGTTCCATCCAGCCGGACGCCGAACTGGCCCAGGAGATACATCGCTTCGAGGTTCATGTCCTGGCGAAAGTCCGTGGTCAATTCGATCCGGTTCTCTCCGGGCTTCAAGAGGTCCACGGGAAGCGCCAGGGTCTTGATGGCCGGATCGACCCACCACCCCTCGATGGCCGCGGAAAGAGGCTTGCCGTTCAGCGTAATGGCAAAGTTCTCCGGTTCTTCGAGGGCCAGTTGCACGGCGCCGGCCGGCATCGTCTCCACCTCAAAGGCAAAACTCATGCGCAAGGCGCCCTTGGGTTCCGGCTTGGCCTCGAACTTCTTGCTGAACCACGGCTGAACCATGTCGCCGCCGCGCGGAGGCAGGCCGAAGGCGTGCCGCGCCGCACGATCGATCTTCAGGATTTCCGTCTCGTTCTTCACGGGCTGATCGTTGATCTGATAGTCGGCCAGATCGAGCACGCAGACATTGGGTTCGTTGAGCGTGTACGCGAAGGGACCGGCACAGACCTGCTGGCTAACCTCTTTGAGTCCCGGTTGCGGCGAGAGCTCTGGGATTTGCGCCTGACTCAGGACATAGACGTGTTCGCCGCTCGGCGCGAAATCCGCCGTGAATTCCGTCCAGCCGGAGTGGATCCTGGTGGCCACCGCCGTGCGTTCGCCCGTGAGGCAATTCCATTCGGAGACCGCGGCTTCGGTTCTGAGCCGGAGCGTGACGCCACGATGCCAGTCGCCGGTGCTCGTATTGATCGCGGCGAGGATCTTCGTGCTGCCGTTGTCGCGCACCTGGCAGAAGATCGCGGTCTGAGCCGCGCCCTTCTCGTCTACGATCTCGACCGGCAACCGCAACGAATCCTTCACCGCGGCCGCAAGCGCATCGCCCTTCCATGCCACCGGCACCGCTTGTTTGGCCAGTTCGGCCGCGCGCGGCGACGGAAGCACGTCCACGTACGCGGGGGCATCGCCCGCAAACACGACTTTGCCGCCGGCCCGCCGGAATTCGTCCAGCAGCGCGAGGCTGCTGGAACGGATCGTCGTCATCTTGGGGACAATGGCCACGCGGTAATCGGCCTTGCCGAAGCGCAGGACGGGTTCATTGCCGTCGCGTTCCACCCGGCACAGGCGCGCGAACATTTCCTCATCGCCGTAGTCGAAGTCGATGTGCGCGCCTGTGAGCCAGAAGAACAGCTCTTCATAGGCCTTCTCGAGTTCCTTGATCTCTTTCGTCTGGGGCGAGAGATGTCTCGCCCAGCCAACGCCCACCTGGCACCAGACGCTCTCGATCGGATTCAGGACGAGCACGTCGCACGCGGGCCGGCCCTGGGCAAGAAGCAGATTCAGCCGCGCGTAATAGTCCTCGACAAAATGATAGTCGCGCCACCACCCGCTCTGGAAGAAGATGCTGGCGGGGTAATCGCGCTTGGCTTCGCCGCCCATCGTGTACCACGAGAGATGCTGGCAGCGGAGGTTGATGCCGAAAAGCGCCTGCCAGTCGCCGACGGCTTTGTGCGACTGAAAATTGAACTGCCAGCCGGTGCAGCCGTAGAGCTCGCTCAGCAGCCGCGTCTGTCCAAGTTGCCGCGCGGCGCTCGAAAGCTGTTTCACAATCCAGTAGTTGCGGTTGCCTTCACTGAGCACGTCCACGCCGGGATACTGCTGATATTCGTACGCGCGCATCAATGATCCGTGCACGGCCGCCTGGGAGGTGAGGTTGTCCTCGTGGAGGAAGTGGCCGGTGAAGATCATGTGTTCGCGGTCGCACCACTCCCGGCAGGGCTTGCACCAGTTCTCGAGAAAGAGCTCCTGGAGCAGCTCCATGTACTGCCATTTCACGGGCGCGACGGCGTGGCCGTCCTTCTTCAGGAAGAGTTCCGGCAGTTGCGCGATGAGATCGCCGCCAAAGCGCTTCTGGAATTCCTCGGGCAGCCGTTCGGTCCAGGGCGTCATGCGGAACTGATTCGGGTTGTCCAGGCTGAAGGCGGAGAACGCCGCGCCGCGGTGCGGCTCATCCGTGAAGATGCCGGGAATGGATTTGCCCAGCCGGTCTCCGCACTGCTCGCGGTACTTCTCATGCGTCAACTGGATGAAATGCTCCGTCGCCTCCCGGTTCAGCCGGTCCACATCCGTGTTTCCGTTGTAGAAGGACGAGGGCGAAGCATCCTCGATCGTGAAGACAAGGATCGTCTTCCCGGCCAGCGACTTGGCAGGCGTATCGCGTTCGATCCGTTGACAGTCCGTGTAACTCGTACCGTCCAACTTGCAGGCAAACACCGCGACCGCGTCGTCGCGCCACTGAAATTCCTTGGGCGCGAACGTATTCATACTCATGTACTTCTGCCGGTATTTCAGGTCGGCCGTCACAAGCCCCCCCGCGGTGCCGCTCGGCCAGCGATCCTCGTCGTAGAGCCACGCTTCCATGCCGAGGCGCGCGCCCTCGTCCGCGCAGGCATTGATGAGACGGAACCACTCCTCGCCGAGGTACTCCGTGGCCAGGCCCGTGCGCGAGTGCATGAAGTACCCGCCCATGCCCATCTCCTTGAGCACGCCAATCTGCCGCAGCAACTCGTCCTCGCGCAAGACGCCGTTCCAGCTCCAGAACGGCTTGCCCCGGAATTCCGGGCCGGGATTGCTGAACTCCGCCGTCAGCGATTGGATTCCAGCCGGCATGCCGTTCGCCTCCTCCGCGGCCATCGCCGCATTCATGACCGCGCTTGCGGCTGCAACGCACAAACACATTCCCGTGCCGCGAACGGCCCTCTTGATAGCATGTTTCATAGCTGCGTCCACCTCTCTCGCGCCGCAACGCATTTTTCATTGGCCGAATCTCCGGCTCGCCGGCCGGAAGACCCTGTTCATATCATCAATGGGGGAACCCCTACAAATTCTGCCTCGCTTCGCCGGTCCGCCGCCCGGCGTGGGACTTCGGCGGACATGGAGGACTGTTCGGCCGCAGGATCGCCGTGGCGAGTTCATGGGCGGGGAAATATTGCACGAACTCTTTACATGAATTTCACCACCCGGGAATGCGAGCGATGCTACGTTGGGCAAAGGATCCGAGTTGCGGGATCCATTACCCGGAAAGAGGGAAGAAAGGAATTTGTTATGCGCCAGATCTCGATTGCCTTGCTCCTGTTGTGTGCCTGCTTTTGTTCGGCTTCGCCGGCAGACACCGCCGTGCCGCCCCGCACTGTCAGTGTCTCCGGAAGCATGGCGACGCAGGTCGCCCCGGACATCGTTCGTTGGAGTCTTACGCAGTCTGAAAACGACGTCAATCTCGCGGCGGCAAAAGAGCGCAGCGACATGAAGATGAAAGCCTTGTTGTGCGTCGTCAGGGAATTGGGCGTTGCCCCCGAGGATACGCAGACAGGCGCGCTTCGGGTGGAACGCACATACGTCGACACGCCCCGGCGGGATCATGAGTTCAAGGACTGGCTCGTGCAGCGCACGATCTCGCTCAAGCAACGCGACATCGCCCGCTTCGACGAGTACTTCGCGAAATTGCTCGGCGCATCGGAACTTGAGGTGAGCTATTCGTTCGAGAGTTCGAAGTATCACGAACTTCGGGCGGACACCCGGCTCAAGGCGGTAAAGCTTGCCAGGGAGAAGGCCGAGGCGATGTGTGCGGCGCTCGGGGTGCGCTGCGGCGCGCCGATGACGATTACGGAATCATCCCCCCAGCACTACATGCCGTCCTCCACGCCGTGGCACCACGCCAACGCCCTGAGTTCTGCTTCAAACGGATCCGTCGCGGTGTCCTTCGGCCCCCCGGACAATGCGGCCGGAACCTTCGCATCGGGGCAGATAGAAATCCAGGAAACCGTGAGCATCACGTTTAAGATTGAATGATTCAACGAAGAACGGGCACCGCCTTGTCCAGCGCCTGTTGCCATCCGGCCGGCATCGAAAGCATCATGTCCCAGACGTTCTCCTGGCCCGGGTTCAGCCCCCAGTTCGTGGCCCAAAGCACCTTCTTCCCGTCCTTTGTGATCGTGCCGTGGGTTTCTTCCCAATAGGCGTCGTCGTCACCGTAGACCTTGGCGAGATAGAAGGCGCGGGGATGGGCGGCGTCGAGTTGGACAAGGATAATCTTGCGGTCGAGCCAGTTTTGCGCGGGCTGGGTGGATTCGATGGCGGTGGACACGACGCAGTAGCCGGCCGTATTACAGGAGATGTGCACGCCGCTGTTGAATCCGTTGGGGCCGCTGGCATAGTTGAGCTTGACGAGCGGCGTCCGGTTCGTGCCGGTGTAACTTCCGCCGGACTCGAGGATGGGCTGCGTGCTCAGGCTGACCGGGATCAAGTCGATGTAATCCGTGCGCACGTTCTGCATGACGACGACTTCGTTGCCGTCGATATCCAGGCCCACATCCGCGTGCGCCGTCGAGAAATCGATCCGATGGAATTGGGTGAACTGCTTGTCGGCCATCGTGAGCCCGATGATATTGCCCGTGTTCGTGTCCATCCCGCCAATGAGCACCCACTGGCCGTTGACGGACATGCCCACCCAATCGATCTCCGACTCGTTCAGAGGAATCGTGTAAACCCCGAGCACGTCATCCGTCTGGCGGTCCCACGTGAAGAGGTAGCGCGCGCGGTAATCCTCCGCCGATCCCTGCAGGATGAACGCCCAGAAGCGCTTGTCCGCCGAAGATTCCCCCTCGTCCTTCATCGTGATGTGATAGAGGTCGGGATTCGCCGCCAGGATGGGCTGAATGGCCGGATCGCTCGCGAAATCTTTAACCACGACAGGGTCATTTTCCGGATGGTTCATGTCCATCGTGATGACGCGGAATTCCGTCGAGCCCCAGAGCAGATTCGGGTCGTCTGGATCCCAGCGGGGTTCTTCCATCGACAGCTGCGTCACTTGCTGCGCCGCCTTGTCGTACGGGATGCTTGAGGTCCGGTACACGAACCAGTCGCCCGTGCCCGTGTTCTGAAGAACGATCATGCTCTGGTCCGCGTTAAACGGGTCGTGGCGCGAATACTCATGGCGGACCTTGAGCGTCTGCGTGACGCGGGTCTGGCTCAGGCCGAAATCGGCGTCCGGAACCGATTGTCCCGCCGCGGGCGCGGCCGCCGCGCCCAGCGTAAACACCGGATTCACTTCGGCCAGCGGATCGGGCACTTCCACGAAGAGTTCTCCTTCTCCTTCCCCCTCGCCGCTCTCTTCGGCGACGATATAATCGGCTTCGGTCCAGGTGTCTTCTCCATCGTCCGTGGAAACCGTGAGCGAGACTGTGTAGACGCCCCCTTCTGCGTACGTGTGCACCGGGTTCTGTTCGCCGCTCGTGTTCCCATCGCCGAATTCCCAGAGCCACGCGTTGACAGACGCCGTGCCCGGGGTGGACTCATCGATGAACGTCACGGCCAGCGGCGCGGGACCACTTCTGGGGGCGGCGCTGAAACGTGCTGTCGGCGCGGCATGCCTCGGACAGGCCGAAAGCGCCAGGAGTATCGCGAGTGCCGCGAAACCGGGAATTCGGAGTATAGAGCGCGTGCACAACATGCCAGCCACCTCGAAAAATGTTTGGGAAACCCGTGACTCTCCATCCACACGGTTATTCTGGCGGAAGCGGGGGCAATTGACAAGGGAAAAGTGAGATTTCCCCTTCTTCAATCGCCAGGAAACAAGAAATCCCGGAGGAAGCGCGACTTCCTCCGGGACGTGATTGGATAGGCTGTGCCCGGTTACGCGAGCAGTTTCTCGGTTTGCGCGAAGATCTCTTCGGGGGTGCCTTCGGCGTTGACGTTCACGAGCAGCCCCTGTTTCTCGTAGTAAGCCGCCAGGGGAGACGTGCTCTCATCATATGCCTGAAGCCGGACACGGATGGAGGCCGGCTGGTCGTCTTCGCGCTGGAAAAGTTCGCCGCCGCACTTGTCGCAGACGCCCTCTTGCTTGGGCGGATTGAACACGACGTGCGCGGTGCCCTTGCACTGCTTGCACGTGCGCCGTCCGCTGAGGCGCTTCACCACTTCATCGATCGGCAGGGTGTAGTTGAGCACGGCGTCGAGCTTGATCCCCAGCCCGGACAGCATCCCTTCCAGGGCTTCGGCCTGATGCACGGTTCGCGGGAAACCGTCGAGCATGAATCCGTAGCCGCTCGTGAGGCAGGCCGTCCGCTCGCGGACGAGATCAATCACTGTATCGTCGGAGACGAGCAGCCCCGCCTTCATGGCCTTCATGGCTTCCTGCATCGCCGGGCTCAGCGCGGATTCGTCCGTGCCCTTCGCGGCCCGAAACACGTCGCCCGTGGACAATTGCACCGCGCCCAACTTCTTCGTCAGGTACTCCGCCTGCGTGCCCTTGCCCACGCCCGGCGCGCCCAACAGCACGAGATGATACGCCTTCGCCGGCTTCGGTTCGGTGCACTCCACCGCTTTTCCGTACAGCCACGCTTGCAGAACACCCTGATTGGCCATGACTCCCTCTCCTTTTCGCTTGTCGTTATTGCGCCCCGGCCGGCTCTCGCCGCCGGACCCGGGTCAGATGAAAACAGAGTATAGCAGCCGGAAAGTGAATGAACAAACCCTTGAGGTCAATGGAAGGCGGCGGCCATGGCTGTGATAGACTCAGAACCGGTGCGGCGGAAGACGCCCGCAGACGGGAGAGGGTGGACATGCAGATCACCTTTGGCATCGGGGGCAGGCGGCGCGCCTTCGACATCAGCGACTGGAACCTGCAGTATCCCGATGAATGGAACATTGTCGGCCGGCCCGGGTTGCGCACTTTCCTGCGCCGCCTTCTGCTGGCCGTGCTGGCGCTTGCCTTGGCCGCGGGGCTCAGTGCGCCATTCTGGAGCGGCCGGGATCCACTGTTGCGCCCGTTGGGCTACCCCGCCGGCGCTTTGGCGCTGCTCGCCGTCCTGTTTCCGCTCAGTGCCCTGTGGGAGTCTGTGCGCATCTTCCGCCGCGGGGACAGACTTGAAGTGCACTCCTTTGCTCTGTTTCCCCGCAGGCGTTCGCACCCTGTTTCTTCGCTGACCGGGATGAATCTCCTGCAGCGCGAATACCGGTCGTCGAGAAGGAGCGGGCATCGATCGCTGGGCTGGCGATGGCTGCTGATGCTTCACACGGAGGCCGACAGCTTCGAGTTCTGGTGCGGCCATCACGATGCCGAAGACGCTGCCCAGGTGGTCCCAGCGCGCGTGGTCGAGTTTGTCCGACGCCTGCAGCACATCACGGGGCTTCGCTGTGCGCCCCCGCAAACCGTTGCATGGGGCTCCGGACGGCAGGGTGCGTTCCGCACGGGCCGAACATTCTCCAGCACTTCCACGCCCACGTGCCAACGTGAAACCTACCGCTCACTGGAGGAAATGCCGCCAGAGCTTCGGCAAGCCGCCGAATTCCAGAGGGAGCACATGCGCTCCGCCGGTCTGAGTTCCATGGAGTGGCAGCAAATCACCGTCACCGACAGCGACGGCAACGTCAGAACCTATCATTCGCTTGACGAAATGCCGCCGGAGCTGCGCAAGCGTTTTGAGGCCGCACGCCGGTCAGGAAGCTGACCTGTTGGCGTCGTGCAACTGCACGCGGGGAAGTTTCCAAGCGTCCGATGCCCGGCTATCGCTCAAACGCGTCCCGGAATTGTTGATAGATGCCGCCGAAAGCGCCATTGCTGAGAATCAGCACCACGTCCCCCGGCAGGGCGCCATTGAGGACGCCGGTGACAATCCCTGCAACATCATGCGCAACGTGGCCAAGGGTGCCGTGCGATTGCAGTGTCGCGGCGAGGGCGTCGCGGTCGAGACGCGTATCTTCGGCTATCTTCTCCGCGCGGTGAATCGGACCCAGCCAGACTTCGTCGGCCTGGGAGAACGCCTCGACAAGCTCCTGCTGGAAGCGGTTCGTAACCGTCGTGTTCGAGCGCGGCTCGAAGAGCACGCGCAACCGCCGGCCCGGCCAACGCATCCGCGCAGCGGCAATCGTTTCGCGAATGGCGGTGGGGTGATGCGCAAAGTCGTCGATGAACGTGATGCCGTTCGCTTCGAGGAAAACTTCCATGCGGCGCCGCACGCCTTTGAAGGCGCGCAGGGCCGTGCGCAAGGCGTCCGGGCCGAGCCCGAGCAACGCGCCCACGGCAAGTGCCGACAACGCGTTTTGCAGATTGTGCTTTCCGGCCAGGGGCACATCAAACTCGCCCCAGCACGCACCCCCGTGATGGACGCGCAGCCGTTGAAACCCGGCTTCCGCGCCGAGGATCTCGCCGCGCCAATCCGCCTGCCCGGAGAAACCATACGTGGCCACCTGGCTGAAGGCGTGGTCCTTGAGGTGGAGCGCGTGGTTGTCCACGCACGTGACGAGCCATCCGCTCCGGGGGATCTGGCGGAGCATGCGCCGGAACGCCACCTCGATCTCCTCGAGGTCGCGGTAGATGTCGCCGTGATCGAATTCGACCGAAGTCACGACCGCGATCCGCGGGAGGTAGTGGAAGAACTTCGCGCGTTTGTCGAAGAAGGCCGTGTCGTACTCGTCGCCCTCGATGACGAAGGGCGCGCCTTCCGGGCCGAGATGTGCCGGGTGCTCAAAGCCCAGCGGTTGCCCGCCGATTAAGTAGCCCGGATTCTGGCCGCAGGCATCCAGCAGGTGTGCACAGAGCGCCGTGGTCGTGGTCTTCCCGTGCGTGCCGCAGACCGCCACCGGCACCCGCTGACGCAGGACGTGTTCCTTCATCCATTCGGGCAGGCTCATGTAGCGCAGGCCGCGCTCAAGCACGGCCTCCACCTCGGGATTCCCGCGGCTCAAGGCGTTGCCCACAAGAACGATGTCCGGGTTCCAGTCCAGGTTCCCGGCCGAGTAGCCTTCGGCCACGGGCACGCCCAGCGCCCTAACCATATCGGACGTGGGCGGATAGAGCGGATTGTCACTGCCCCGCACCTCCCAGCCGGCCTCCAGCGCCAATCGCGCCCCGGCCACCATCGCCGTACCGCCAATCCCCGAAATGTGGACCTTTGCCTTGCTCATCTTTCAACCTCGACCCGTACAAACGGGCGCGAGTATAGCACAGCGGCCGCTTCGGCGGGAGCCTGAACCCGCGCCTCGGGGCTCTTTACCTACCGGTAGGGAAAGTGCTAAGATGGGCGCAAAGAACCGGAACAGCGGGCGCTCACAGACAGCTAAGGAGAAGAACCATGAACGAAGTCGTTGCGGTATCGGCGGTACGGACTGCGATTGGCAGTTTTGGCGGAGGGCTGAAGGATTACCCGGCGCCCGACTTGCTCGCGGTGCTGATCAAGGAAGCGCTGCGGCGTGCAAACGTGCCGGGCGAACTCGTCAATGACGTCATCGTCGGGCAATGCATGCAGCGTTGCGACGAGAACACGACGGGCCGGGTGGCGGCGCTCAAGGCGGGCCTGCCGATCAGCGTGCCGGGCGTGACCATACAGCGGAACTGCTCGTCGGCCATGCAGGCGCTGGTCTACGGCGCACAACAAATCATGCTGGGCGAGATGGACGTGGTGGTGACAGGCGGCGTCGAGGTCCTGAGCCGGGTGCCGTACACGATCGAAGGGGCGCGCTGGGGACAGCGGCTTCAGCACGGGAAGATGGCGGACGGCGTGTGGGACGGGCTAACAGACTCGTTCACGGGGCTGATCATGGGGTTGACGGCGGAGAACCTTGCGGAGAAGTACAACATCTCGCGGCTGGAACAGGACGAGGTGGCGCTGCGCTCGCATAACAACGCCGAGAAGGCCATCAAGACGGGCAAGTTCAAGGAAGAGATTGTGCCGATTGAGATCCCGCAGAAGAAAGGCGCGCCGAAGATTTTCGACACGGACGAGCACGTGCGCTACGGCCTCACGATGGAACAGCTCGCGGCCCTCAAGCCGACGTTCAAGAAGGACGGCACGGTCACGGCGGGCAACGCCTCGGGCATCAACGACGGGTCGGCGGTCATCGTGCTGATGAGCGCGGCGAAGGCGAAGTCCCTGGGCATTCAGCCCATCGCGCGGCTGCGCGGCCACGGCGTGGCGGGCGTCGAACCCGAACTCATGGGCTACGGCCCGGTCCCCGCGACGAAACAGGCGCTCGAGCGCACAGGCCTCACCCTGGAGGACATGGAACTGATCGAAGTGAACGAGGCCTTCGCCGCACAGTACATCGCGTGCGAAAAACTGATGGGACTGAAGCGCGAGCTCGTGAACGTGAACGGTTCGGGCGTGGGGCTGGGGCATCCGGTCGGCTGCACGGGCGTGCGCATCATTGTCTCGCTGCTGCATGAGATGCGGCGCCGCGGCAACAGCCTCGGCCTCGCCACGCTCTGCGTGGGCGGCGGCATGGGCCAGACCACGATCTGGGAGATGCTCTAGGAGTACGGTTCAGGCGGACGGCGCGAGGGCCCGGTCAATGGCCGGGCCGTCGATGCCGCCGTGAGATGTATCCCAGACCGCGCGGTGGTTCCGTACGAGAATCAACTGCGGGGACTGATGCTGTACGCCGAGCCGCGACGCGATCTCGTTGGACACCGGCCGGGACTCAATCACTTTGATCAGATAAAAGACCGGGGTGCCTGGGCTTGCCTCTGCCAGGTAACGCTGTACCCGCTGATATGCGCCGCTCGAAATGGGGCAGCGCGTGCTGTGCTTGAAGAGAAAAATGGGCGCGGTTCCGCTCGCGTCAAGCGCTGCGGTCAGGTCGTCCAGTGTCAACAGTTCGTTCATCGATCCAACCTCGATCTTTTCATGGGCCTTGCGTGTTCCATCAGTATCCGCCAGAATAAACCTTTCAAACAGGCATGACAATCTCCCGTGGAAACGACATGATGAACGGCTGGCATGAAATCGTCCGAGGCGAACAGGACGCACCCGCGGTGCTGTTCCTGCACGGGTTCATGGGGGAAGGGGCGGACTGGATGGAAGTGGCGGACGAACTGTGCGCAACCTGCCGGTGCATCTGCCCCGATCTCCCCGGCCATGGCCGCACCCAATTGAGCGGGGACCGGTTCAGTTTCGACTATGTGGCCGCCGGACTCCTGGCAAGGCTCGACGCGCTCGGCGTATCCCGTTGCGGGCTCGCGGGCTACTCGATGGGCGGCCGCCTGGCCCTGTATCTCGCCCTGCGCCATCCTGGGCGCTTTCACCGCGTGGTCCTCGAGTCGGCCACGCCCGGCCTGCGCGATCCGGAAGAACGAGAGCATCGCCGTCAACACGACGAGTCCGCCGCCGCCGGATTGGAGAGCACGTCAGCGGAGGACTTCTCAAGGTTCGTCCAGGAGTGGTACGAGCAGCCGATGTTCATGACCCTGCATCGGAATCCTGCCCGCCTGTCGCAGATGATTGCGCGCCGGTTGCACAATCATCCCTCGGGCCTGGCCGCCTCATTGCGCGGGATGGGCGCGGGCGCGCAGCCGAGTCTGTGGGAGGCGCTCGCGGGCTACTGCACGCCGACGCTGCTCGTGGTGGGCGAGGATGATCCGAAGTTCCGGCAGATTGCCGAATCGATGAGCGAAGCCAGCCCGGCGATGGCGGTGCAGGTGATGGAGCGGTGCGGGCATAACGTGCACTTCGAAAACCCTGCCGGGTATACTACGCTGCTCCGGGGTTTCCTTACTGGCGGAAACGCATAACACTGCTTGGGAGACGAGCCATGTCCGAGATTCGGTGGCGGGTGTCGAAGCGCTACAAAGAAATCAAGTACCACAAGGCGGAAGGCATTGCGAAGATTACGATCAACCGGCCGCACCGCCGCAACGCGTTCACGCCGTTGACGAACGACGAGATCAGCGATGCGTTGCGCGATGCGCGCTTCGATTCCGAGATCGGCGTCATCATCCTCACCGGCGAAGGCAATGAGGCCTTCTGCTCGGGCGGCGATCAGAACGTGCGCGGCGCTTCGGGCTACGTGGACAAACGCAGCGGCGCGCAACGGCTGAACGTGCTCGACCTGCACCGGCAAATCCGGACCTGCCCGAAGCCCGTGATTGCCATGGTTGCCGGCTATGCCGTGGGCGGCGGGAACATCCTCGCCATGGTTTGCGATCTCACGATTGCGGCCGACAACGCCATTTTCGGACAGACCGGGCCGAAAGTCGGCTCCTTTGACGCCGGCTATGGATCAGCGCACCTCGCGCGGATGGTTGGGCAAAAGAAAGCCCGCGAGATCTGGTACTTGTGCCGCAT
>CAILVY010000226.1 GCA_903837785.1 Candidatus Hydrogenedentota bacterium | reverse complement strand
TGGGCGACCCGGCGGTGCGCATCACGGGTGTGAACGGTATCAAGGAAGCGCAGCCGGGCGAGCTCGCCTTTGTCCGAAGCGGGCGCTATCTGCCGTTTATCCACAGCACCGGCGCGTCGGCGGTGCTCATTGCAGAGGCCATCGAGGCCCCCCGGATGTCCCTGATCCTCTCTCCGCACCCAGACCTGGCCTTCGCCCAGGTGCTCCAGCACTTCGCCCGGGTCCAGACCCAGCATCCCGTGGGCATCCACCCCACCGCCGTATTGGGAAGCAACCTCCGGCTGGGCCAGGATGTCGCTCTGGACGCGCATGTTTGCCTGGCGGGTGACAACGAGATCGGTGACCGCGCCGTGCTTTATCCGGGGGTCTATGTGGGGCGGCGGGTCAAGATTGGGCCGGACACGGTGGTCTTCCCAAACGTCGTGCTCCGGGAGGACACGGAAATCGGCGCGCGGTGCATCATCCACGCGGGCGCGGTCCTGGGCACGGACGGCTTCGGCTTCGCCCCGATCGGCGGGGAATGGATGAAGATCCCGCAGGTGGGCCGGGTCGTTCTGGAGGACGACGTCGAAATCGGGACGAACACGGCCGTCGACCGGGCGACCTTCGGGGTGACCCTCATTCGTCGAGGTACGAAAATTGACAACCTGGTGCAAATAGGCCACAATGTAGAGATTGGCGAGCACTCCGCCCTGGCGGGCATGGTCGGGGTTTCCGGGAGTGTCGTTATTGGGAACCATGTGCAAGTGGGAGCGGGCGTAGGCATCGCGGGCCACATTGACATAGGCGATGGGGCGATTATCGGCGCACGCTCCGGGGTACATAAATCCGTGGCGCCCGGCAAGGCGGTAAGCGGCTATCCGGCCGTGGACCATGCGGAATTCCGCCGAATCTGTGCAGCCTCTCGGAACCTCCCCGATTGGGGGAAGCGGCTGCGGCAGCTCGAGCGCCAAGTGGAGGAGTTAAAAAGCAAGCTCCATGAGTGACAAACAACGCACGATTGCGGAACCGATGTCCTTTTCCGGCGTGGGGCTGCACACGGGCAGCCTGACCACGGTGACCTTCAAGCCCGCCCCGGCGAACACTGGAATCGTCTTCTTCCGGGTGGACTTGCCGGACCGCCCGGCGATTCCCGCCGATATTGACCACGTGGTCGATGTTTCCCGGGGAACCACGATCGGGATTAACGGCGCGGAGGTGCATACGGTTGAACACGCCATGGCCGCCATGAACGGGCTTGGCATCGACAACCTCTTTGTCGAGGTGGACGCCGACGAGATTCCCAATGGCGACGGCAGCGCGCTGCCCGCGATGGGCGCGCTCATCAAGGCGGGGGTGGTCGAGCAGAACGCCGAACGGAAGTACATCGTGGTGGATCGGCCTGTCTACTACCGCCAGGATGATGTCACCCTGAACGTGCTGCCTTCCGACGAACTCAAAGTGACGCTGACGATCGCCTACGATCATGTGGCCATCGGGACGCAGTATGCCTCGTTCACAGTGACCGAAGACACGTTCCGGGAGCAGATTGCCCCGGCGCGCACGTTCTGCTTTCTGCGCGAAGTGAAGATGCTCCAGGATGCCGGCCTGATCCAGGGCGGCAGCCTCGAAAGCGCGGTGGTCATCGGCGACGAAGCCGTGCTCAACGACGAACTGCGCTTCCCGGATGAAATGGTTCGCCACAAGATCCTGGACCTGCTCGGCGACACCTACCTGCTGGGCCGGCGCCTCAAGGGCCACATCATCGGGGTGAAGTGCGGCCACGAGAAGAACGTCCTCTTCTCCAAGCAGATCAAGAAGGTCTACTTCAACGGCCATGATCAGCATCCGCTGAAGGACTACCGCATCTCGTCCCTGCGGCAGAAGACCGCCCTCGACGTCAACAAAATCATGAAGATCCTCCCCCACCGCTACCCCTTCCTGCTGGTGGACCGGATCCTCTCCTTCGAGCCGCTGAAACATGCCGTCGGCATCAAGAACGTCACGGTCAATGAGCCCTTCTTCCAGGGGCACTGGCCGGACATCCCCGTCATGCCGGGCGTTCTGATTCTGGAGGCCATGGCCCAGGTGAGTTCCGTGCTGACATTCACGGAGACGGGCGAGCCCAACGGCCAGTTGGCCTTCTTCATGGGCGTCGAGAAGGCGAAGTTCCGCCGCACCGTCGTGCCCGGGGACCAGCTCGTGATCGAAGCCGAGATGATGCACTGGCGCCACAACGCCTACAAGGTTCGTGCCGTGGCCATGGTCGACGGCGCCGTCGCCACCGAAGCCGTCATGAGCTTCAGCGTCATGGACGCGCAGCAGTAGCCGGTCCTCGCGAAATCCGAAACGATCTGCTCAATCGCGTTGAGCGGGTGTGTTTTGTATTGTGCCTCGATGCGCTGCAACCGAGATTCATGTCCTTTCCGTGTGCATGCACTTCATCCGTGAACGAGATGTGGAACGAATGCCGGACGCAGTGCTAGAGTGGAATCCGGTTGTCCTGGAAGGTCCTTCGAAGGGCTGACGTAGATGCCATGAACCGGGGAAAGTCTCGGCCGCGGCGGGTTTCCATTCAACGACGGAACCGGCGGGCCGGCAAACGGGGTAAGGAATTGGAAAGATGAGGTCACCCTCCAGTTGCGCGCATGTGGTGTGTCCGTTCCTTGTCGGGCGTTCAGTACTCCCCCTCCGGGCGGCGGTCCTGGCATTACTCCTGGTCGTGGGATTCGCCGGACCGGTGCAGGCCGCGACCTTCGTGGTGAACGACCTCGGGGACATGGGAGATGCCAACCCTGGCGACGGCCAGGCGTTGACGCCGGGCGGGGTCACCACGTTGCGGGCGGCCATCGAGGAGGCCAATGAGACGATGGACATGGACAGCGTGCAGTTCGACGCTGCTGTCTTCTCCGAGCCCTCAACCATTCTTCTGAATGGACAATTCCTGATTACGGAATCGCTGATCATCGAGGGGCCGGGCGCCGGATTGCTTACTCTGGACGGCCGGAACAATTTCGGCATCCTGAAAGCCTTCAGCGGCGTTTCACTTGAGCTGTACGATGTCACACTGGCTCAAGGCCGTGTGGTCGGCTCCACGATGGGCGGTGCGCTGGAAGTTAGCGGGCCGAGCCTGCTGGTGTCCGGGTGCGTGTTCGCGAACAACCGGGGAGAGTCGGGCGGCGCGGCCTGCTTCGCTTCCGGGTGCTCGGTTGAGATGTATGACTGCGTTTTCTCATCCAACCGAACCCTTGGCACGGTGGGGTATGGGGATGGCGCAGCCCTCTACACGGAATATGGCGACCTCCAGCTGACCCGGTGTGCATTTAACGGGAACATCTGCCGCGGTTCCGGTGCGGCCGTCTATCTCTCAACCCTTGCCGTGGGATTCACGGACTGCAGTTTCATCAACAACACGGCCGTGGGCGCGGGGACGGTCTATTGCCTTATCCCGTCCTCGAATCTGACCTTCACCGGATGCACGTTTTCGGGCAATGCCGTCGAGGACAGTGCGGGGGCGATTCTCGCGTTCGGAACCACGAAGATCGTGAATTGCACACTGGTTCAGAACCGCGCGGGGCGCCGGGCAGGCGCGCTCGCCGCCAGTAATGCGGCAACCATTCTCAATACGACGATCTGCGGCAATGAAGCCGATACCGACCTGTCAGGCAACAAATTGGGCGGCGGCATCTACGTCTGGGCCCCGTGCACGCTTCAGATCGGGAACTCGATCGTGGCGAACAACTCCGATCACAACACGGCGGGGCAGGATGTATCCGGCACAGTCAGCAGCCTCGGGGGAAATCTCATTGGGATCGGAGACGGGAATACCGGATTCACCGCTTCGGGCGACCAGGTGGGCACGGCGGCCGCGCCGATCAACCCGGCGCTCCGGCCGCTGGCAGACAACGGCGGGCCGACGCAGACGTGCATGCCGCTCTCGAGCAGTCCTGCCCTCAACGCGGGCCTGAATGAACTCATCGCCAATCCGCCCTTTGAGGGGCCGCCGTTTTACGATCAGCGGGGCGAGGGTTTCCTGCGTATCTTCGACACCACGGTTGACATTGGGGCGGTGGAACGGGAATTGCCGGCCGATGTCACCCCCCCGGTCATTACGCTGCTCGGGGATGCCGCCCTGCTGTGGGAATGCGGGGTCAGTTTCGTGGACCCCGGCGCCACGGCCCTGGATGACCTCGAGGGCGATCTCACGGCCGATATTACGGTGAGCGGCACCGTGGACACGGCAACCCCCGGAGAGTACACGCTCACGTACAACCTCAGCGACAGCGAGGGCAATGCGGCCGTGCCGGTCACACGCACAGTGACCGTTCAGGACACGACGCCTCCGGTGATCACCCTGCTGGGCGATGCCGCCATGCAGGTCGAATGCCATATGGCCTTCCCTGACCCCGGCGCCACGGCCCTGGATTCGTGCGACATGGCCCTGCCCGCGGTCGCCGCAGATGTGAGCGGCCTCAATCTCGATGCCCCCGGCGTGTATCCCGTGGTCTACAACGTGGCCGATGTGGCGGGCAATCCGGCGACGCCGGTCATCCGGAACGTGACCGTCGTGGACACGACGCCGCCCGCCCTTTCACTCGAGGGGAACAGCGACCTGCTGGTGGAATGCCACACCTCGTTCGCTGATCCCGGGGCCACGGCCCTGGACGCCTGCGACGCGGCGCTGCCGGCGGTTCAGGTGGACACCGCTTCGTTCAACATCGATGTCCCCGGCGTGTATGTCATGACGTACACAGTCGCCGACGCCTCGGGCAATCCCGCCGTGCCCGTGACGCGCACTGTAACTGTGCAGGACACCACCCCTCCGTTGATCATGCTTCTGGGCGATGCGGAAATAACGGTTGAGTGCCACACGGCGCTCATCGATCCGGGCGCCGCGGCCGCGGACACCTGTGACGTGGCCCTTCCCCCGGTCACTGCGGATGCCAGCACCGTCAACGTCGATGTCCCCGGGGCCTACTCCGTGGTCTACAACGTGGCCGATGCGGCCGGAAATGCCGCAGCGCCGGTGACTCGCGTGGTCCACGTCGCGGATGCCACGGCGCCGGTGATTACGCTGACCGGAGACAGCACGGTGACCATGGCCTGCAATTCGGAATATGTGGACCTTGGAGCGACGGCCGCGGACGCCTGCGACACCGCGTTGGATTCGGTGGGTGCAGATACAAGCGCCCTCGATACGAGCACGGCGGGCCTATACTCCGTCATGTATACGATAGAGGACGCCTCGGGCAATGCGGCAACGCCGGTCACCCGGACTGTAATCGTGGAAGGCCCGTGCGCCCCGCCGCACCACACCGCGGATCAGGACGGAGACAACCTCATCAACCTGACGGAACTCCTGCGCGTGATCCAGTTCTTCAATTCCGGCGGGTTCCATTGTCAGGAGGGAACCGAGGACGGCTATGCCCCCGGCCCCGTTGGCGACACGACCTGCGCGGCGCATGACAGCGACTACATGCCGCAGGATTGGCAGGTGACGCTGAGCGAGCTGCTGCGCGTGATCCAGTTCTTCAACTCGGGCGGGTATCATGCGTGTCCTGACGCAACCCCTCCGACGGAAGACGGTTATTGCGTCGGCGCGTCATAGGGCCGCGCGGTTCCTTGAGTGAAGCCGAGCCGATCGGCCGGTTCTGACGGAGCCGGCCGATGACGGGCGGTGCGCCGCGCGTGCGTCAGACGTACAACTCCGGTTTGGCGTCGCGGGCGAGCAACGCGGCAACGGCTTCGCGGGGATTGGCGCCCTCGAAAAGGACGCGATAGACCTGTTCGGCGATGGGCATGTCCACGCGTTGGCGCCGGGCGAGTCCGTGGGCGGATTGCGCATTGCGAACGCCTTCGGCGATCATCGGCGAACTCCCCTGAATGGCCTCGAGGGTTTCGCCTTGAGCAATGCGTTCGCCGACGGCCCGGTTCCGGGAATGCCGGCTGGCGCAGGTGACTACGAGGTCGCCGAGGCCGCTGAGGCCGGCGAACGTCAACGGGTTTGCGCCCATGGCCACGCCGAGGCGCGCAATCTCCGCGAGTCCCCGCGTAATGAGGGCGGCCTTCGCATTGTCGCCGAGCCCCATGCCGTCGCACACGCCGGCCGCAATCGCGATCACGTTCTTCAGGGCGCCGCCGAGTTCCACCCCGAGCATGTCCGGACTCGTATACACGCGGAACGTCTCGGTCATGAAGATGTCTTGAACCTTCCATGCGGCCTCGGCATCGACACTGGCGGCAACGATGGACGCGGGCAGACCGCGGCCGACTTCCTCCGCATGGGTTGGGCCGGACAATGCGACCACCGGGCGCGGCCCGGAGATCTCTGCGATGACCTGGCTCATCCGCAGCAGGGTCTCGTTTTCAACGCCTTTCGCCACGCTCACCCGAATGGTTCGCGGGGACAAGGGGTGGGCGGCGGCGACGGCGCGCATCGCATGCGAGGGCACGGCGAACACGGCCACGTCCACCTCCGGGTCCACATGGGAGGTGACCTCGGCATTCTCCGGCAGGAGGATGCCGGGAAGCAGGCGCGGATTCTGCCGGGTTTCCCGCAAGACCTCGGGATGATCCTCGGCACGGCACGAGATCGAGACATTGTGTCCCTTCAACGCCAGAAGCCGGGTGAGGGCAATCCCCCAACCGCCCGCGCCAATCACCTGAATTCGCATACGCTTCTCCTTCCGCTTCCGGATCGTAAGGTCCATAATGCATTAATGCAATGGCAAACACTTTTGTTCCTGCGTTGAGGAACCTGCTATAAGCATCGGCGGGCCCCTGACGGAGGATGGCATGGACGGTATTCAGGACATCGAGCAATTGGAGGACCTGCTGAGCGCGCCCAGCGAGGGCGTGATCGCGTCGCTGGCGAAGCTCGACGGGGACCTCCTGATACTGGGTGTGGGCGGCAAGATGGGACCGAGCCTCGCACGCATGGCCAAACGGGCCTCGGACGGGGCAGGCACGCGCCGGAACATCATCGGCGCAGCCCGCTTCTCCTCGCCCGAGGTGAAGACGGCGCTTCAAGCCCAGGGCATCGGGACGATCCGGTGCGATTTGCTCGATCAGGAGCAGTTGAACCGTCTGCCGGACGTGCCGAACGTCGTGTACATGGCGGGCATGAAATTCGGCGCAACCGGCAACGAAGCGTTGACGTGGGCGATGAACGCGTTTCTGCCGGGCATAGTCAGCCAGAAGTTCGCGCAGAGCCGCATCGCCGCGTTTTCGACGGGAAACGTGTACGGCGTGACGCCGGTCAGCGGCGGCGGGTCTTGCGAAGACGCCCCGCTGAATCCACAAGGCGACTACGCGATGAGCTGCCTCGGCCGGGAGCGTATCTTCGAACACTTCTGCCGTGCGCGGGACATTCCGATGTCGCTCATCCGCCTCAACTATGCCTGCGAAATGCGCTACGGCGTGCTCGCAGACATCGCGCGCAAGGTCTGGACAGGACAGCCCGTCGATGTGACGATGGGCTACGCGAACGTGATTTGGCAGGGCGATGCGAATGCATGGTCGCTTCAGAGCCTGGCGGAGGCCTCAGTTCCCCCGTGTGTCCTCAACGTGGCGGGTCCGGAACAGATCCGTGTCCGCGACGTGGCGCAGGAATTCGGGCGTCTCCTGGACAAGCCCGCTGTGATCAGCGGCGAAGAAGCGCCGGACGCCTTATTGAGCTGCAGCAAGCGCGCGCAGGCGCTCTTCGGGCCGCCACGCGTCGGCGTGGAACAGTTGATGGCGTGGTGCGCCGATTGGATTCGCCGCGGCGGCAGCAGCCTGGACAAACCCACCCATTTTGAGGTCCGCGACGGGAAGTTCTGACGAAGGCGAGTCATCTATGTTGCGCCCAAGACCCGTTGGATATCGGATGAGGCAAACGAATGATCTCGATAAAACTGAGCGGTTCTGAAAGACGGCGCGGGGTCGTCTTTCTGCTCTCAGGACCTCTGTGTTCTACCGCGTTGATGCTTCTGCCGTGCGCAATACATCCGGGACTCTGTCCGTTCCTCTTGCCCTTGGGCCTGTGGTCTATGTACATCTTCTTTCGGAACTTGGTCCTGTTGCGGCGCGACAACTGGTTACGGGATGTGTTCCAAGTCGATCTCCAGCAGATAGAGAAGATATCGCCCGCAGGCTTCAGGTACAAAGCTGGATGGAGTGACCTCCAGTCCGTTGAACCCGGACTTTCTTACCCATCTCTGTTCCAGCTATTCTCGCGGCAGTTTCCTTTTGGACCGGAGCCAATACGGCTTGTCTTCTTGGGCGGGACCGCCATTTCAATCTCGAAGCTTTACGTCCCGTTCTTCTGGAAGGTCTGCACGGCCATCGCCGAGACTGGTCCTCCTGACAACCCGTTGCTCATCGAACTGCAGAGGTTCCGTGCCGCCGATCTCACATCGCGCGAAGACAGCAAGAAGCACGCACTTGCCCGTTGGTTGGTCATCAGCCAACTCTTTCCTCTTGGCTTGTTTGCCATGGCTCAGATCTTCCACTGGTGGCTGGGGGCACCGTGGAGTCACTACGTTCTGTACACTGCAAGCGCCGTGGTGCTGTCACCCTGTCTTCTGGGCATTGTGTTGATTTACTTCGGCTTGTCGAGGAAACCGCAAGAACAAGGATCCTCGCCGGAGGGGGGTAAATACTGAGTATTCTGCTCGGCTTGTTCCGTCGCGGAAAGGAGGTTGTTTATCCTTCGGTTCGTGCATGTCGTGCGGGGTGCCAGTGCTCCCCTGCTTCGGCTATAGTGGCGTCCGGCAGGAGGAATTCGAACCGCCGTTGACGGGTGTGTCGAATGTTGGAGAGCAGCAGTCGTGCGGCAAAAGCAAGAGATCCGGCGCTCGGCCGGCATCCCTATCAAGGAACTCAAGGTCATGTCTTTTCGAGTCATTATTGCCTTGTTGATTTCACTTTCGGTGGGCCTCTTTTGGAGTATTCCAGCAACCGCGGGCGCAGCGCCTGCTCAAAGCGCGATTCGGGTGCTGCATTTCCAGCCGGTAAAGCCGATCAGCCGGGCGCTGCGGCCGGCACTTGTATCGGCGATCATCGAGAATGCCGGGGAGGCGCCGGTCGAACTGCGGGTGAAGCTGATCTTGCCGGAAGGGCTTCGCGTGGCGGGGCAGGGGCTGGAAATGCCTTTGCGGCTTGATGCAACGGAAGATCAGGAACTGACGTGGGAGCTGGAAGCGAAGGAAGCGAAGACGTATGAGTTGTCGCTCCAGGTTGCACAAGGAGACTCGCCGGCCGCGACGGCCACGCTGTCCATGAACTTCCTCGTGCCGCTTGCCGCGCAGAAGCTGCCCTACATCCCCGAGCCGGCGCCGGTCAAGACGGAGATCGTCGTGGGCGCGCATCATTGTCCCCTGTGGGAGGCGGACAAGCCGTTCATGTGGTCGCAGTTGCTGAAACACCCGGAGCGCACGCCCGCGCTCGGTTTCTATGCCCAGGAGAATCCCGAAATCTCGGACTGGGAGACGAAATGGGCCACGGAACACGGGGTCTCGTTCTTCATTTACTGCTGGTACCGCGCCAGCCAGGGCGGGCCGGTCAAAACGAATTTCAGCAGCGCCATCCACGAGGCCCTCTTCAAGTCTCGCTTCGTCGACAAGATGCGCTTCACAATCATGTGGGAGAACCAGAGCCGGGGCGTGGCCGGCGTTTCGGACGAACAGGACCTGATGCAGAACCTGCT
>CAILVY010000225.1 GCA_903837785.1 Candidatus Hydrogenedentota bacterium | reverse complement strand
GGTTGTTCTGCCGTTCCATGACGTAGGGATGGGTGAATCGGGCGACTTCCGTCACTTCCTCGAAGAGTTCGTTCAGCAGCTTCGGGTCATCCCAGTACGCGAGCACGACCGCGCCGTCGGCGTTTCCTGGTCCCCAGAGGAAGTAGTTCATGTAGCCGGAAATGGCGCGGGGCAGGCCGAGTTTCGGGCCATAGAAGTTCAAGGCGCCCGCCTCGCCGTAGTTGCTTACGAGAATGGCGCAACGGGCCTGATCGGCCGGGTCGAGGTTGTGATAGGCGGTGGCAATCATCTTGACCAGTTCGTCCCAACCCAACCGATCGCCGATATGCTGCGGGAGCACCCCTGCGTGGGCGCGTTCCTGCTGCGGCGCGCGGAAGTGCATCGCGTTCTGCAGCGTGATCATCGTTTCGGGACGCAGGAGCGGAATCGCGTTCGGGGCAAGCACCGGGCCACTGAGGACGAGCAGCCCCACTAATGCCCAGCGGATCCGGCGGCGTTGCGCGGTGCCCTGTTCGATCCAGACGGCGCCCATGGCCAGGAGCATGGGATAGACCGGCGCGAGATAATAGGCCTTTCCGTTGTTGAGATAGAAGACGATCAACAGGCCCAGATAGATCAGGGAGAAGAGGGCGAACTTCCGCCCGTTCTTCGAGCACAAGCCATAGGCGGCGCCGGCAATCCAGATGGGCGCGGCGGCCGGCCCCATGAACAGGAGTTGGCCCAGCAGGAACTTGGGCAGCGTCACGGGCAGGTTCTTGTAGAGGTTTGTGTCGTGCATGAATTCGAGCGTGGGCCAGCCGTGCGCGATCTGCCAGAGGATATTGGGCAGGAAGAGGAGGAGAGCGATGCCGCCGCCGAGCCAGAGATGTCTATCCAGGAAGTATTTCCGTTGCGGCGTGAGAAGCATGGCGGCGGCGAGGAGGCCGCCGAAGAAGGCCATGCTCAACTTGTTCTCGAGGCCCAGGCCGGCGACGAGGCCGAACAGAAGCCACAGGCGGGCGTTGCCAGTGCTGATGATCCGGACGACGAGGTATCCCGCGAGCGTCCAGAAGAGGTAGTCGAAGGGATTCATCGAGAAGAAGCTGCTCATCGCAAGGAAGATGGGCGCGGCGATAAGCGCAAGACACGTCAACGCCTGCGCGAAGAGCCGCCCGCCCATGGCGCGCGCGATCAGACCGCCGATGGCTACTGTGGCCGCCCCGGCGAGGATCGCCGGCATACGAATGGCCAGTATAGAGGGGCCGAACAGGTGCCGCGTGATGGCGAGGATGAGCACAGCCAGCGGCGGCTGATCCACGTAGCCCCAGTCCAGCCGGGAGGCGCAATCCAAGTAATAGAACTCATCCCGGAAGTAGCCATACGGCGCCAGGTTCAGCGTGAGCAGATGAATGAGGAGCTTCAGCGCCGCAAAGGCGCCCACGAGCATCGCCGTTTGGGGAAGCGGGGTGATCTGACTGGACTGCGTGTGCATGATCCCTCCCAGGCGGGGTGTTGCCTCCTCCGCCAATGTCCGGCGCCCCATCAGATGCGGTATTTCTCCAGTTTCTGAGTCAGTCGCGCGCCCATCTTCCGCGTGACTCCAACATTGCTGAAAGCGATTATGCGAAATTCCGGCCACGCTTTCTTCAATGCGATCTTCGGCTTGCGGCAGACGTATACGGGGCGATTGTTCTCGAAGGGCATGCATTCCGCGCAGTGAATCGTGTCGGCCACGGCTACGTCCGCAAACAGGAAATCGGCCATTTCCCGGGAGAGGCCGTACGCTATTGCGAGATTGCCCGAGACGGGGGCGGGCCCCCACAGGAAATAGTTCTGATGCGTGGACGTCGCCCCGGGCAAGCCGTACGCCTTGCCGAAGAGGCCGATGGCGCCGGCCTCCCCGAAATTGCTGACGAGGATCATGCAATCCTGTCGATCCTCCGGCGGCAGGTTCCTGAAGACGCGCGCCACTGTCTCCACCTGATTCTCCCAGCCGAACTGATCATGCCAGGTTCCGGTCACCTCATAGACTTGGCCGAGCGCCCCGAACGTAATCGTACGCACATAGCGGTCCAGTTGCTCAATGGGAAGGACGGGCAGGCCGATTGGCGCCGTGACGGCGCCGCCGAGAATCAGCGCGGCGGGAATCGCCGTCTTCGCCCAGCGTCCATTGCGCCGCCGGATCCGGTCTTCGATGGCCAATGCGCCTGCGGCCAGTAGCACGGGAAACGCGGGCGCAAGATAGTAGATCTTGCTCTTGGCCGTGAACAGCAGCAGAAACACGGCGAGAAACACGAATCCGAACGTGCGATAGGGTTTCCCGTTCCCGGCGAAGAAGAGCCAGGCAAGCCCGGCCAGCCAGATGGGCACATTCAGCGGGTGCTGATACACCACTTGTCCGAGGAGGAAGAGCCAGCGCGGAATCCTGGCCATGAGGTCGCGGTTCAGGCCATGCACAAACTCCCAGGTGGGCCAGTCATTCTGGGCCTGCCAAATCAGATTGGGCATCGCCACGAGCAGTGCCAGCAGGCCGCCGAGCCACAGCCAATTCTCGCGGAGTTGTTTGCGCTGCGGCGTCAACATCAGCCCAAGGAGCAGGCCGAATCCGAAGAACGCCATCGAGGGCTTGTTCAAGAGCCCGATCCCCGCAACGACGCCCACGGCCAGCCAGAGCCGGGTGCGCCCGGTCTTGAAGATGACGGCCATGAGGCAGATGCAGGACATCCACAGGACCGGTTCGTGCGACGGCAGCGAAAGGATGTTTCCGGTCTGGAGCCAGACGGGCGCGATGATCACGCTCAGCGCGGCCAGCGCCTGGGCCCAGCGCCCGCCGCCGAGATAACGCGTGAGCCAGCCTGTCAGGAACACAGTGGCCGCGCCCGCCAGCGCGGCGGTGAAGCGCAACGCGAAGAGCGTGTCGCCCATGGCCCATCGCATCAGCCGCCCCAGCCACGGGGTCAAGGGTCCGATGTCCACGTAGCCCCAATCGAGGTGCATGCCGCAGTCGATGAAGTAGAGTTCGTCCCGCATGTAGCCGTAGCGGCCGTTGAGGCAGAAATGAAGGAGCAGTTTGAAGAGGGCGAGGCCGGCCAGGAGGGCAAGATCATGCGCGAGCATGCGCCTTACGCGCGAAGGCTGCGTCATGGGCACTCACTCCCCGGGGCTTCCGCTATCCCCGTTTCAGGTCCTGATCCTTGAGCCACTTCAATCCGTCCGCCAGCATCTTGATGACTTCCTCGCCGTTCTTCTCGCGGTCGGGATGATTGACGGGGTACCACCGGAGTTCCTTGGGCTGGCCCAGGGCCGCAAACAGGGCTTCTCCGGCCTCCGGAATGACCACGCCGTCCTTGGAGCCGTTCTGCATGAGCACGGGGATGCCCGCAATGGCGGGGGCGTGGCGCAGCGGTTCGGCGGGGCCGATGATGAAGGCCAGCAGTGGGCCCGCCGCCGGCACAAGCCAGCCCGGGAGTTCCCGCCGCACTTCGGGTGCTTTCGAGAGGAGGCGGAGGTTGCCGCCGCCCACGACGAGGTCTGCGGCCTGGATGCGTTTCTCCTGGGCGAGCAGGGCCGTGCCGGTGATTGCGCCGTAGCTCGCGCCCACGAGGTAGATGCGGTCATGGGCGATATCGGGCCGGGTTTGCAGATAGTCGATGAGGCGCCGCGCATCGTGGACGGTTTTCCAGCAGCGTTCGCGGTAGGCCGTGACCATCGTGAGCACGCCGCCCTTCACGCTGCGTTCGCCGCGCATGTATTGATCGAATGAGGCCATGGCGAAGCCGGCCTCATTGAACGGCGTGCAGATTTCCTCCACGAACTCCTTGTCCTGGTGACTTCCGTGCAGGAACACGATCACCGGAACCGGCGCGGCGGCCTCCATCGGCATCGTGAGAATGACCGGCATGCGTTCTCCGGGCCGCGCCTCCAGCTCGACGCGCTGTTTCCGGTACCGTGTGGGGGTTTGCTGATGGAAGGCTTCCACAGTCCTCTCCACCCGCTCCGGCTCCGACGCCTTCGCATTGAGCGGCGCGGTACTGTCGTAGCCATCGTAAAAGTGCCGGTCCGCATAGATCTTTGCCGCGGAACAACCTCCGACCGACAGCGCCAGCACAATCAGAAATGCCCACAAGAGTCTTCGCCGCATGGTCCCTTCCTTCCCGGCGCTTCGCGCCGCATTCTTTCCTTGATGGGGAAAGAACGTTCTGTCTGTTGTCACTGAGTGGTCCGTGTCGCTTGGACCGTGTCTGCACCCGATCAGTTGCATGCCCCCGGTACAACCCACCCTGAATTGCCGCCGGGGAACCCGTTGCGCGCATGCATCTTGCAGGATGGTGCCACTATACTGTGTGTCGGTTCGGGCGGCAACTTCCTGGGTGCGAACGCGAATCGCGCCTCGGATTGTTCTAGGGCTCGGCGCAGTCACACAGGCCCTTTGTGAGCCGGAGCAAGTAGAGTGGAATGAAGTGAGCCAAGTACGCGGGGGCAGGATAGTCTCGAAGGATTCGGCAAATGCGCCCCGGACGCATATAGAAGCGGCGCCATGCCTCGCGTTGAAGGGCGAAGAAGCGATTATCAGGCACGTCGGACAGATTCCCGCAGAATCCCGAATAGCTGCTGTCCTCATATTGGATTTCGGCGAGCGCTTCCGGCCGCTGCTGTCGCGTCATCTCGTACAACTCGGTATTAGG
>CAILVY010000224.1 GCA_903837785.1 Candidatus Hydrogenedentota bacterium | reverse complement strand
CCCCCCGCGGCGTTCTGTGCCGCCGCCGGATGATAATCAATTCGCGCCGGAAGCTCAACTTCGCCGGTACGGCGAAGTCGGCGACAAGGGTCACACGGGAAGAAGCTCGAGGCCGCTCAGAGACTGATCGGCAACGTCAACTCGAGGGCGCCGTTCTTCAGGGTCAGCTCGCCGGAAATGCCGCCGGCCTTGCGCGTCCAACTCAGTTTCCCGCCGGTGAAGGGCGGCGTATCGTCCTTGCCCTCCAATTGTGCGATGGCACTTTCCAGGAGGGCTTTCTCCCTGGGCCGGTCCGCCAGGACGGCCGCCAAAGGACGCAGGAGCGGCGCATTGAGCACGAGCCCTTGCGAGAATTCGAGGGCGGCCTGAACGGATTCCAGTTTTGTGTCGCCCTGAATGTCGATCGTTCCGGAAATCGGGCTGGCCGCGCCGGCGAGGAGTTCCGAACCAGAGAGCGCCTGAACCCATTGGGCCAGCGAGACTTTGTCGAGCGTGGCGGCCCAGTGTTTTGTCATCGGGGGCGTTCCCTGTTTCTTCTCGAGGCTGAGAGTGCCATCGGCAACTTTCAGCGCCACGAAGGAGAAGGTGTCCAGCGTGGACATGCTCAGGAGGTTGCCGAGCCTGCGGGAGAGTTCGAGGACGGGAAGAGCGCCCTTGGCCTGGATTTCGACGGGAAGCGTGGTTGTGGAAAGGCTTGGCTTGATTGTGGCCTGGAAGTCCATCGCGATGAGTTTGAAGCGGCTTTCGATCTCCAGGGAGTTCAGTCCGGCGATGGGCGTCTTTTCCAGTGCCGCTTTGGGCGCGCCCGGCAGCACGGAGAACAGGTCGTCCTTTGACCACCCTTCGAGTTTGATGCGGTTCACCACCTCGGTCACCGGCCCTGAGAGGCCGGCATGCACTTTCTGGCCGCGGTTCAGTGTCAGGTCGAGCGCGAGGTTGATATCGCCGGGGGTGCCCGTCAGATCTGCGTGCAGCGGGCCGTCATAGAATTCCTGTCCTTTCGGCCCCAGCTTCAAGCCTTCGGCCGCGAGTTTGACCGCGATTTCCGGCGAAGTCACCCGGAACCCGTTCATGTCGAGTCCGGCCGGTCCCTGAATCCGGCTGCCCGACAGGTCCAGCCGTTGGAAGGCGAAGGGCATGCGCAGGTCTCTCGGATCGACCTGGGAGAAATCGAGATCCTGCAGGATGGCCTTCTCAAGGTTCACGTTGCATTGGATGTCCTTGTTCTTTTTCTCGATTCGGACAATACCCGCGATGTCCGCCATGCCGGGAAAGGAGATTTGCAGCGGATCCAGCACGATGTCTGAACGATGCTTCTGCGCATGGACAGTCATTTTCCCATCAAACTTGTGTGCGGCGCCGGGGGAGCCTGCCCACCACGAGGCGGCGACATTCTCGCCGCCCAAGTCCGCGGTGAAATCGTCCTTCTTGTTCAGGCTGATGCTGACGCGGGGAGCGGCGAGGCCGAATCCGAACGAAGGGGCGGCCTGGGAGAAATCCAGCGCAGCCACTTCGATGGACTTGGGCAGCAGCCGTTGCGGATCGAACTTGGGCAGCTTGGGCAATTTGCTTTTGAAACGGCTGAACATGGTGGGGGCAAAGGGCGGCGGCACCGCCTTTTCGGGGGCTTGGCCCGCAGCGGCATGCTCGGGGGCGCGTTGCCGTTCCCGCTGCATTTGCAGCGAGTCGATATGGACCGAGGCGATATTGCGCTTGTCCGGAGGGGTCAGCGCATAGTCGACTTCGAGCCCCTTCATCTCCATGATGGGCGTCCTGGCGCCATCCTTTTTGAAGGCGCGCAGTTCATCAATCTTGATCTTGTCCAGGAAGGAGACGGCGGATGTCTCGACCTCCGCGTTCAGCGCCTTCCCCACGATCTTCCGGGCCAACTGCTTCTGCGGGATTCCCGTGAGAAGCGACGCCGCCGCCAACAGGCAAAGAGCCAGAATAAGCACGATGATTCGAAGCAACCATCGTTTGAATCCGCCGCCACGCTTCGCTTCGTTCATGTTTTGTCCCTTAGTTCTCTTCCGCTCGATCACCCAGAATCACCGCGAGGCCGCACGGCCTCGAATCGCCAACGGTCGACGCATCATAGGGGACGGGCGATGGCCGGTGCAATCCCGGGACGTGATGAGCGGTTGCATGGGTACCCGCGCAGCCGCTAGAGTGTCGTCAGTGCATCCATCGGCGTGGTTGTTCAGGGGAGTATCACCGCACAGCGATTCGCCTTGCATCGAGCGTCGCGGTGCAGACCGGGGAGATTGCTCATGACGAGATCCCGTTCGATCCTTCTGGCGGTTATTGTGTATCTCGTTGCATTCGCCGGCCTGCAGGCGGCGGAACGCGCCGGCATTGCGCGCGAAACCGTGCAGATCCCCGGCCCTTCCGGCAAGCCGTGTCTGGGCACGATTTGGCGGCCGCCGCATCCGAAAGGGGTGATTCTCGTGGGCCACGGCATCACGTCGAATCAGTCGATCATGGCCCTGGCCGCGCAGACGTTCTGCCGGAACGGGTATCTTGCCGTAAGCTTCGATTTCTGGGGACACGGCCGGTCGCGCGAGCGCTTTGACGAGCGTCAGAATGCGGCGCAGGTGCTGGCATGGCGGGATTGGGCGCGCGAGCAGTTCAAGCCGTTGCCCGTGGCGTACCTGGGACATTCGATGGGCGGCTATTCCGCATCCGAATGCCTCCGGAAGCCCGAGGACATTGACGCGTTCGTCCTGCTGGGGGCGCTGCCTCATGATTTGCCCGCCTGCAAGACGCTCGTGGCCGCGGGCCGTTTTGAGGAATTGTTCTCGCAGGAAGAGGCGGATCGTGCGGCCTTGGGCCGGGCGGAGCTTGCCACAAGCCCCTTCAGCAATCACGCGCTCGAGCCTTGGGACCCGGTGTTGCTGGGCCGGGTGATCGCGTGGCTCGACCGGACGTTGGGGCTCGAGCCGCGTCCGGGATTTCCCTGGAACCGGGGACTCCTGACGTTGATTGGAACCTTCTTTGGCGGGGCGGCCGCGCTGGCCATCGCAGAACAGGCCGCCCGTCTTACCCGCCGACCGGTGCGGCCGCCGAGCCCAGCTCTTGCCTCCCGGCGCTGGAGCCTGAATCCTTATCGCCTGACGGGCCGGATCTTGGGGATTACAGGAATGGGGACTCCGCCGCGCGCGGGCACGTTCCTCACTTCGATCGTGTCCGGAATCGTGTTCAGCCTGAGCTTCATCGTGCTGCTCTCGTGGTTAATCGATGGACAGGTCTTCACGTGCAGCCTGACGCACGCCGGCCGGTGCTACACATGGATCCTGCTGATTCCCTTTATGACCGCGATGACGTTGGGGAGTGCGTGGGCGCTGGAGCGGGTGGCGCTGGCTGGACCGCGAAGCCGGTTCTGGGTGGCCGCGCTGACCCGCTGTGTGCCGTTGCTCATCCTGAGTGTGGCGTTCCGGCCGTGGCCGGGTTGGGCCTTCGGCGGGATGATTCTGGGCATTCTGGCGCTGGTGCTCGCCGTACTCGCCCTCATTTATACGAAGGCCACGCGCGCCACAGAGGATTTCAGGGCGGGCGCCATCGCCTCGGGGATCACGCTGGCGTGGGTGGCAGCATTCTGGTTTCCGCTCGTCTGGGGGCCGTGAGGCGGCGGGCTGCATCGGTGCTTGCGCATCGGCGTTCGGGAATATCCGGGGCCGCCGGCTCGTACTGCTAACAAGAACCGGTCGTTCGAAGGGGCGGGGCTTCCGGGCAGGCAGTGGCGGACGATGATGAGAACGGCAACATATCACCGGGTAGTCCCGGTGGAATCCCGGATCAGGGAGTTCGCAGCGGAACTGTCGCGGCACTCCGAGGAGACAATTCCGCCGGCGTTCGAGTCGCGATACCTCACCGGTCGATTGCTGCGATGGGCCATGCAAGATCCGGGCGCCAAAGTGAACCTGTTCCGTCTGGTGGACGTCCTCCCCACGCTTCATTCGGGCGAGGAGATTCGGGCGCACATAGCGGAGATGTTGAGCATCAATCGTGCGACGGGTCCGGGCAAGCGTGGTGCGGTTGCAGGGGCGACGGGGAACTGGTCGTTGAGCCTGGCAGCCCGGATCCTGCCCAAGATGATCGAGGAGACGGCACGGCAGTTCATTGCGGGAGACACAGTTGCGCAGGCGCTTCCGAAACTGGAGACGCTGTTCGAGTCCGGCATCGGCATTACGGCGGATCTGCTCGGGGAAGCGACTGTGAGCCAAGCCGAGGCGGACGCCTGTGCGGCGCGGTACCGCGGCCTGATTGATGCGCTTCGGGGAGCGGCGCCGCAGTGGCGGCCGGCGCCCCGGCTGGAAGCCGATTCTCGCGGGGCCATTCCGCGGGCCAATGTCTCGTTGAAGCTGTCAGCGCTGGAGAGCCATCTCGAGCCGGCCGACCCGGAGGGGAGCGTTGCCCACCTGAAGGCGCGGGTCCTGCCTCTGTTGCTTTTTGCGCGGGAGACGAACACCTCCATCAACATTGACATGGAGTCGTGGGCCCTGCACGGGATCACGCTCGATTTCTTCGAGGAAGCGATGATGCATCCGTCGCTTCGCGATTGGCCGCACATGAGCATCACGGTTCAATCGTATCTGAAGACGGCGGAAACGGATATGGAGCGGCTCCTGGCATTGGCCCGGCGTCGCCGGACGCCTTTCACCGTGCGGCTCGTGAAGGGGGCGTACTGGGACCGCGAGAACCTGCACGCGCGCCAGCATGGCTACCCCATTCCCGTCTGGCCGTCGAAAGCGGCGACCGATGAGCAATTTGAGCGGCTGAGCGTGTTTCTGTTGAAGCACTGCAACGATTTGATGCCTGCGTTCGGCACGCATAATCTGCGATCGATAGCCCATGCGCGGGCACAGGCGGAAGCCTTGGAGACGCCTGTCGCCGCCTATGAATTCCAGATGCTCTACGGCATGGCGGAACCGCTTCGTGACGCGCTCGTAAAGGCCGGGCATCGGGTTCGGGTGTATTGTCCCATCGGTGCGCTCCTCCCGGGAATGAGCTACCTGGTCCGCCGGCTGCTGGAGAACACTTCCGATGAGGGGTTCCTTCGCCAGAACTATGTTGAGCACCGGGGTTTGGAAGCCGTTCTGGCCAGGCCGGTGCCGCCGCCGGAGCCGGCAGCTCCGGGCAATCCGCTGAGTGATCTGAGCATTCCGTTCTCCAACGTGCCGCAACGCGATTTCACGAACAGCGCGGAACGCGCTGCACTGGCCGCGGCACTGGAAAAGTGGCCGGAGTCCTTTCCCCTTCCGGTTCCGATTTGCGTTTCGGGCACGGCGCGCGTCTCGAGGCGGACGATGACCCGGGTCTCCCCCAATGACGGCAGGCTACGGGTCGCGGAGGTGGCCCTGGCGGAAGCCAAGGATGTTGCTGCGGCTCTCGAAGCAGCCGCGGCGGCGTGGCCGGCGTGGCGCGACACGGCGATCGAGGAACGGGCGCGCCGGGCGCAGGCGCTGGCGATGCGCTTGTGGGAGGACCGGGCCCGGCTTGCGGCACTGGAAATTCACGAGGTGGGGAAACCCTGGGCGGAAGCCGATGCGGACGTCACGGAGGCCATCGACTATTGCCTGTATTATGCCCGTCGCGCGCTGATTGAGTTGGCTCCTGAGCCGCAGGTTGCGGTTCCGGGCGAGGCCAATCATCTTTACTATGAAGGCCGTGGCCCAACGGCGATCATTGCGCCCTGGAATTTCCCCCTGGCCATCCTGTGCGGCATGTCCGTGGCGGCCCTGGTGAGCGGGAATCCGGTTCTGCTGAAGCCCGCGGAACAGTCCAGCGCCATCGGATATCTCCTGTACGAACACCTCCTCGCGGCCGGTTTCCCGCCGGAAGCCGTTCATTTTCTCCCGGGCAAGGGCGAAGTGGCGGGGCGCGCGCTGGCCGAGCATCCCTTGACTGCTCAAGTGGCCTTTACGGGCGGCGTGGAGGCCGGCCTGGCCATCCGTCAGCGCATTGCGGTGCAACAGCCCGGGCAGCGCCACCTCAAACGCATGATCTGCGAGATGGGCGGCAAGAACGCCATCATAATCGACAATGATGCCGACCTGGATGAGGCGGTCCAGGGCGTCATGACGAGCGCGTTCGGCTATGCCGGGCAGAAATGCTCGGCCTGTTCGCGCGTGCTGGCGTTGGCCGATATCTTCGAGCCGTTTACTGCGCGGCTGATTGAGGCGTGCCGCAGCCTCGCGGTCGCTCCGGCCAGCGAGCCGGGGTGTCAATTGGGGCCGGTGATTGATCGCGACACGTATGAATGCCTTATGCGGATCGTCCGGGACCCCGGCCCGGGGGCTGAAGTGCTGTTCCGCGGGGATGCCGGCCGCAGCACGGGCTATTTCGTTCCCCCGCTCGTTGTGCGGGTGCAGGACCCGGCCCATGCCCTGATGCAGGAGGAACTCTTCGGCCCCATCCTGTGCCTGATGCGGGTGGACTCGTTCGAAGAAGCGCTGGCGGCGGCGAACTCGAGCCTCTACGCCCTGACGGGCGGCGTCTATACACGCAGGCCCAGCCACATCGAGCAGGCGCGGCGCGCGTTCCGGGTGGGCAATCTTTACATCAACCGCGGCTGCACGGGGGCGATGGTTGGACGCCAGCCGTTTGGCGGATTCCAGATGAGCGGCGGCGGCGACGCCAAAGCCGGCGGCCCGGGATATCTTCTGAATTTCACAGAGCCGCAGTGCGTCACGGAAAACCTCATCCGGCGGGGATTCGCGCCCGAATTCATGACGTAGCGCCCCGCCCGCGGCTGTCCGATTACTTCTTCAGGAACATGGGTTGGAGCCAGGCCAGGGCGTCTCCTTCGCCGTAGCACTCGACGCGGACGTACGTGCAGTCCTTGAGATCCGGTTTGGCCGTGAAACTCATCTCGTGTCCGGCGATTCGCGCGAGCATCTTCCCGCCGTCGGCGTAGACCCGAAAACACTGGGCATTGGCGGCCTTGACGGTCACGGTGTAGCCCTCGGTCCGAATCTCGTCCACTTTCACGCCCGTGCTGGCGTAGAAGTGCCCGGCCCGCATTGCGGCAAGGATGTCCTCGGCGTTGCGCGAGGCACATTGAACCATGCTCCATCCCAGTGCGCGGTGATTGTCCCGATGGCTGTCGTCGTTGGCGAAGCCCCACACTCTGTGCCCTTTCGCAAGAAGGCGATCCCACTTGTCCGTGGCCAGTTCACTGCCTTCGAGGAAGAGGACGACGCCGTTGTAGATTTCCATGCCCACGTACCCCTGCAATTTCATCAGGGTGTCGAAATCGCAGTGATTGAAGTTGGCGGTCCAATTGGGGTGGTTCATGATGACGAAGCCGCCGGCTTCCGTATTGATCTTGTCAATGACCACTTGGCGGTCCTTGTCGGGCACGGCCAGCGTTTTCGCCCCAACCTGAAGCATGTGCGGGCCTTTTCCCGTGATTTCGGCGCCGGGGATGAGAACCATGCCCTTGGCGTCCAGGGGGGCGGTCTCCGTGAGCCGGTCGTGATCGCTCAACATGAGGAAGTCATAGCCCAGCGCGGCGTAGGCGTCCACGACGGCCTGGGGCGCCTTGTCTCCGTCGCTGTTCGTCGTGTGCGTATGCAGATTGCCTCTCAGCCAGGGCACGGAGGCGTCCAGATACGGGGATTCCAGGCCTTGGGCGGCCGCGAGGGACGCCGCCGCGAGGAGGAGCAAGAAAGAAGCATACAAGGCTACGTGGTTCTTCATGTGATGTGCCGCTTTCATGGTTATGGCCGGGGGTTCCTCGGCGAGTCCGCCCCGGGCAAGTTCTAAAGCCATGCGGCGATTATAAAGAAACGCCGCCGACAACGCGAAAGCCCGGACGCAGGGCAGCACGGGGGCGGTCCTGAAAGGAGGCGGGCATTTGACTTGTCGGCGGCTGCTTGCTACACTACGGCTTCTCCACATTTCGTGGTAAATCCATTTTCACAAAGGAGATAGTGGCTGGTTATGAGCGAAGAACTGGTTAACAAACAACAGGGCGCCGCGGCGGCAATCGCGGCGGAAGATCGACTCCAGGACGATCTGGAGCGCGAACTCGAAGAGCAGCTTGCCAAGGAAGACATGGGCACGTTGCTGGATCAAACCGTGCAGAACTTCAAAGAAGGCGAAGTGGTGCGCGGATCGGTGGTGGAGGTGGGCGACGATCGCGTGTTGGTGGACATTGGGTACAAGAGCGAAGGCGTGGTGGAGCGGTCGGAATTTGCCGATCCGGCGAGCCTGAAGCCTGGCGACGAGTTCGATTTCTACATTGAAGAGCCGGAAAACGAAAACGGCATGCCCGTCCTGTCGAAGATGAAGGCCGACCGCATCAAGAACTGGGAACACATCCAGAAGGTCTACGAGGACGACGGCGTCATCTCGGGCGTGATCACGCGCCGGGTCAAGGGCGGCCTGAAGGTGGACATCGGCATCGACGCGTTCATGCCGGCGAGCCAGCTCACGTTCCGTCCGACGGGCGACCTCGAGCGTTATATCGGCCAACGGATGGATCTGAAGATCATCAAGCTGACGCGCCGCCGGCGGAATGTGGTGGTGAGCCGCCGCAAACTGCTCGAAGAGCAGCGCGCGGACGAGAAGCAGCGCTTGCTGGACACGATCAAAGTGGGCGCGATCCTTACGGGCGAAGTCAAGAACATCACGGATTTCGGCGCGTTTGTGGACGTGGGCGGCATCGACGGTCTGCTGCACGTGACGGACATGAGCTGGGGCCGGGTGAAGCACCCGTCTCAGATCGTATCGGTCGGCCAGCGTATCGATGTGATGGTGCTTTCGTTTGATCCGCAGTCCGAGCGCATCAGCCTCGGCCTGAAGCAGAAGAGCGAGAATCCCTGGCGCACGGCCGCGACGCGTTACCCGGTGGGGAGCGTGGTGCGTGGCCGGGTGGTCAGCATGACGGACTACGGCGCCTTTGTGCAGCTGGAGCCGGGCATCGAAGGCATGGTGCATGTCAGCGAGATGAGCTGGACGCGCCGTGTGCGCCACCCGAACGAGCTGCTGCAGCTTGAAGACGAAGTGGACGTGATGGTCTTGAGTGTCGACTCTCATGAAGAGAAGATCGCGCTGGGCATCAAGCAGACCCAGCCGAATCCGTGGCGTCAGCTCTCCGAGAAGTACCCGATCGGTTCGAACGTGAAGGGCGTGGTCCGGAATCTGACGGAATACGGCGCGTTTGTCCAGATCGAGGAAGGCATCGACGGCCTGCTGCACGTGAGCGACATTTCGTGGACCAAGAAGGTGACGAACCCCGCGGAAGTGCTCGTGAAGGGCCAAGAACTCGAGGTGAAGGTGCTGAGCATCGATCCCGAGTCCGAGAAGATCAGCGTGGGCCTGAAGCAGCTTGAAGACGATCCGTGGCTGGCCGTGATCGAGCGCCTGCCGATGGGCGCCCATGTCGAAGTCGAGATTGCGAAGCTCGTCAGCTTCGGCGCGTTCGCGCGGCTCGAGAACGGCATTGAAGGCCTGATCCACGTGAGCGAGCTCTCCAATGAGCGCGTGCAAAAGCCGGAAGAAGTGCTGGCGATCGGCGACAAAGTGATGGCGAAAGTCATCAGCGTGAATCCGATCGAGCGCAAGATCGGCCTGAGTATCCGCGAATATCAGCGCGACCTCGACAAGGAACTCATGGCGGAACACGGCGGCGGCGAGAGCCAGGTCGACGTATCTGCCGCGATGCACGGCGCGGTGCCGACCAGCATGATCCAGGCCGGCCGCAGCCTTGCGGATGTCGCCCATGAGATGATGGCAGTGGTCAGTGCCGCGAAGCGCGCGGAAGCGGCCGAAGCCGCGGCCGCCGCGGCGGCGGACGAGCCGGCGGCCGAAGCAGCGCCCGTTGAGACCCCCGTGGAAGCGGCGGCTGAAGAGGCGCCTGCCGAGACGCCCGCGGAAGAGGCGCCGGAAGCGCCCGCGGAACAGTAACAGACACTGTCTTTCGATGATTTCGTGAGCGCCGTTGGATGCAGCGGCGCTCACGCTTTTCCGGCACTCGGAACGGCCTTAGAAGGAGACAAGCAATGCCTACGGGAAAGAAAACCAAGCATCCGCTGGCGGGTTCGGCCATGAACGGCGCGGATATGATCATCCAGGTGGTGGTGGACGAGGGCTGTGACACGATTTTCGGGTACAGCGGCGGCGCGATCCTGCCGACGTATGACGCGGTCTTCCGCTACAACAACGGCCATCCCAAGCAGCCGATCAACCTGGTGGTGCCGTCGAACGAGCAGGGTGCGGGTTTCATGGCCGCCGGTTATTCGCGGTCCACGGGCCGGGTGGGCGTGTCGCTGGTCACCTCCGGCCCCGCCGCCACGAACAGTGTCACGCCGGTGCGCGACTGCATGGCGGACTCGATTCCCATCGTGGTGATTTGCGGCCAGGTGGCGCGGCCCGCGGTGGGCACGGACGCGTTCCAGGAGGCGCCGGTCTTCAGCCTGATGAGCCCCTGCGCCAAGCACGTGTTCATGGTTCAGGATCCCTCGGAACTGGAGGCCACTATCCGGACAGCGTTCCACATTGCGCGCAGCGGCCGTCCCGGACCCGTCGTTATCGATGTGCCGAAGGATGTCCAGAATTGGCAGGGCGAGTTCAAGGGCGAGGGGCTTCTGCCCTATCACGGCTACTTTGCGCGGGTTGGCCGCCTGGCGGCCTCGCACGTGAGCAAGGAGAGCGCGAAGGAGTTTTTCGCGCTGCTCAAGGCGTCCAAACGCCCGCTGATTTATGCGGGCGGCGGCGTCATCAACGGGAACGCGAGCGACGCGCTGCGCAAGTTCGTGGAGCATTTCCAGATCCCCGTGGTGACGACGTTGATGGGCATCGGCGCGGTGGACACGACGGATGAGTTCGCGCTGCACATGCTGGGCATGCACGGCGCGGCGTATGCCAACTATGCGGTGGAGGACTGCGACTTCCTGATCACGGTCGGCGCCCGGTTCGACGATCGGGTTGCGGGGGTTCCGAAGCTGTTCGCGCCGTCGGCGAAGATCGCGCATATCGACATTGACGCGGCGGAAATTGGCAAGGTGAAGGCGGTGGACTGGAGCCATGTGGGCGAGGCGCGCGCCGCGCTCCTGGACTTGCTCGAAGCCGGGAAACAGGTGAAGACGAGCCATGCGCCGTGGATCAGCCGCGTGCGGGGCATGAAGAAGCGCCACAAGTTCAATTACAACCGCGAGGCGAAGTCCATCCAGCCGCAGGAGGTGCTGGCGCTGGTCAACAAGCTGACGAAGGGCGAGGCGATTGTCTCGACGGGCGTCGGGCAGCATCAGATGTTTGCCGCGCAGTACCTGGATTTCAAACATCCGCGGACGTGGCTCACTTCGGGAAGCATGGGCACGATGGGTTTTGGGCTGCCCGCGGCGATCGGCGCGCAGATTGCGCATCCGGGCAAGCTGGTTATTGACGTGGACGGCGATGGCAGTCTCCGCATGAACCTGGGCGAGATGGAGACCTGCACGACGTACAATCTTCCGGTGAAAATCCTGCTGCTGAACAACCTGGGCGACGGCATGGTCGTGCAATGGCAATCGCTGTATTTCCAGGGACGTTTCAGCGGTTCGGACAAGTCGCTCCACAAGAAGGATTTCGCGAAGTCGGCCGAGGCCGACGGGTTCAAGTATGCCAAGCGCGTGGAGAAGCGCGAGGACCTCGAGAAGGCCGTCAAGGAATGGCTGGCGTGCGACGGTCCGTCGTTTCTGGAAGTGCTGACGGACAAGTACGCGTTTGTTTATCCGATGGTTGGCCCGGGCCTGGGGTACAGCGAAATGCTCACAGGGCCGTATATCGAGGGCCGCGAGGCGGAACGGGAGCCGGCGGAGATGGAATTGAACGCCTCCGACAGCTTCTACTCGATGGCCAGTCCGGCCGCCCCTGCGAAGAAGGAAGGCGGCGCGCCAAAACTGGAGAAGTCCGACTCGTTCTAGCCGATCTTCGATAGAATCTCCCTTTTTTTCAGGCCGCGGCGGATTTATGCTGCGGCCTGAGCCTCTTTATTGGACGGTTGACCGTGCATCAGAAACGGGGTACTATGCCTTGGCGCCCGAAATGGGTTCAGGCGTGAGGAGAAAAGGGAGGTCATGGAATCATGCAGAAGAAGGGGTTTACGCTCATCGAACTGCTGGTGGTGATCGCCATCATCGGCATCCTGGCGGCGATTCTGCTGCCGGCGCTGGCGCGTGCGCGCGAGGCTGCGCGCCGATCGAGTTGCCAGAACAATCTTAAACAGTGGGGGCTGGTGTGCAAGATGTACAGCGGCGAGGCCAAGGGCGAACGTTTCCCCCCTATGTTCGCGCGCGATGGTTCGACCACGCTGTGCATTGACCGGGATAATCCCGGGGCGCCGCCCGGTCCTTGCGGCGGCACCCTCTACGCGGGGGTCGGGCCCGATCCGATGAAGCTTTATCCGGAATACCTCACGGACTACAAGATTGCGTTCTGCCCCTCCGCCTCGACCGGCAACGTGAAGGATGCGACCTTTCCGTCGACGGGTGAAACCTGCATCCACCTGCTGGACCCCGATGCCAACACGTGCGCCTGTTCCGTGGGTCGAACCTACACTTATCTCGGGTGGGTGATCGACCAGGCGGACACGGGAGACCCCACGATGGATCTTCCGGCGATTGGGCCCATTCCCGCGATGAATGATGTGCCCACCCAATTGGTTCAGGCGGTGCTGAAGCAGATAGCGCCCTACGCCATCAATCCGAATGGCATTGAACGGGCGGTGGACGACGACATTGATCTCAGCGACCGCTGCCTGGATTGCGGCAACGGCGGCGGCACCACAATCTACCGCCTGCGGGAAGGCATCGAGCGCTTCCTCATCACGGACATCAACAACCCCGCGGCGAATGCCATGGCGCAGAGCACGGTTTGGATCATGCTCGATCGAATCTCGACGCTGGCCTCGGAATTCAATCATGTTCCGGGCGGGGCGAACGTGCTGTACCTGGATGGACACGTCCAGTTCCTCAAGTAT
>CAILVY010000223.1 GCA_903837785.1 Candidatus Hydrogenedentota bacterium | reverse complement strand
TACCTGGGCTGGGGTGTGTTCGCGCTGATGCCGCGGTGATGAACTCAGAGGCGGGACCAACAGCTACTTAAAGAAGGGGACGTTATGCAGACATTTCTGATCCTACTGGCTTTCGCGGCGAGTGCCGATCCTGCCGATGTGCCGTCCCAACTGCCGCCCCTTGGTCCCACTCAGGAATGGCGTATGGTTTGGCACGATGAATTCAACGGCCCCGCGCTCGACGAGGCCAAGTGGGAGCGCATGAACTGTCCGCGGCGTGAGGCGTTCTGGGCAAAGGAGGATGCCTATCTCGACGGCAAGGGCTGCCTCGTGTTGCGGACGCAGAAGGACGGCGAGAGATACACGTCCGGTGCCGTGCGCACCAAGGGCAAGTTCGAACACCGCTACGGGTATTGGGAGTGCCGCTGCCAGTTTCCCAAACAGCAAGGACATTGGCCGGCCTTCTGGATGATGCCGGTGACGGGGCTTCCGGACGCGGAAGCCGGCGGGGCGGCCGGGACCGAAATCGACATCATGGAGAAGGCGTATCAGATCGACAAGATGAATCATGCGCTTCATTGGGACGGCTACGGGGCGCATCACAAGTCCGAGGCTCGGGAACTGGAAGGACTCGGCCTCAACGAGGGCTTCCACACGTTTGGCCTGTGGTGGACCCCCGAGGAGTATGTCTTTTACGTCGATGGCAAAGAGACGTGGCGTACGAAGGCCGGCGGCCCGAGCCAGGCCCTGTCGTACGCGAAGCTCACGGAGGAGATCGGCCCGTGGGCCGGCAAAATCACCGAGGCGGCCCTGCCCGACTACTTCACGGTCGACTATGTGCGCGTGTACGATTTGGCAAAAGCGCCTGCCGATAAGGCGGCCGAGCTTTTGCAGGACGTTCACCGGATTGTCTTCCTCGGCGACAGCATTACGCAGGCGGGCGATTACGTGACGGACGTCGATTCCTGGCTCGTGTCGCAGGGTCTCAACGTTGAGGTGCTGAATCTTGGCCTTGGAAGCGAAACCGCCTCGGATCTGACGGACGCCGAGAACGCCGGACACAAGAACGCCTTTGGCTTTGTGCGTCCATCAATCAGCGAACGGCTCGGGCGCGTGTTGGCGGCGGCGAAGCCGGACTTGCTCTTCGTGTGTTACGGGATGAACGACGGCGGCTCGTTGCCCGCCGATGACGGCGGGATGGCCCGCTTCAGCGAAGCAACCACCCGCCTGCGCGACGCCGCATTGAAGGCCGGGGTCCGGCGCGTGGTGCTGTGCACGCCGCCGGTGCACGACGCGAAGGGAAACGAGGCGCTGAATCAGCATGACGCGAACCTTGCTCGCTACAGTGCGTGGCTGCTCTCGAAGAAGGCCCAGGGTTGGGACGTAGTCGATATCCACGGCCCCATGCGCACGGCGCTCGACGAAGGCCGGGCCAAGGATCCCGCCTTCGCGCTGGCGGGGGATGGCGTACATCCCGGCCGCGAGGGCCATTGGCTGATGGCATGCGCCATCCTTGAACAATGCTTCGGAGCCAAGCTGGACGGCGTCTCTTCCGCCGAACAATTGTTTCCGAAAGACGGCCAAGCCATCCGCACGCTCGTTCGCCAGCGGATGGACGTTCTGTTCGGCGCGTGGATGACGAAGATCGGCCATACGCGTCCCGGGGTTGCGGGCGGTCCCGGCGTCGCACCGGGGCTGGCGCTTGACGAAGCCACCGCGAAGGCAGCGGAGTTGACCCGGCAGATCGCGGAGCAAATGGGACGGAGCGGGCGCTGACGATTGGGGGTACGAGCCGGGTCTTTCCCAAGTTGCCCGGCTGAACGCGGTGATGCCGTCCCGGCCTGGCTGCAGGCGAAAGCGGGACTTTTCCCCGGAAGGCAGACGCGGCGCACGCGGGCGGGGCGCCGCTGCTGCGTGTCGTGTGCCGCGGCATTGGCGACGAAATTGCCCGGTTGCACGGATTCACGATATTATGCGGCATGGAAGAGCGGCGCTACGACATCGATTGGCTGCGGATTTTCGCAACCTACCTGTTGTTTCCTTTTCACGTCAGCAAGGTCTATGACGCCTTTCCCGACTATCCCATCCGCAGTCTGGATCTGTCCATGCCGCTGACGTACTTCACGTCATTCGTGCATCTATGGCATATGCCCCTGTTCTTCGTCCTGGCGGGCTGGTCGCTCTACGGTTCCTTGTCCCGGCGCGGCGCGCGCGCGGTATTGCGGGAGCGCGTCAACCGGATCTTCCTGCCGTTCCTGGTGGGGTCCGCGACGTTCTGCCTCGTGATCGGCTACTTCGAGCGGGTGCTGATGGTGCGCTGGATCGTCGCGAATCACCTGGAGGCAAGTCCGGCGGCGGCGAGCTTCCATCCGCAGGCCCTCGCAGCGGGGAAGGACCTGACCTTCCTTCAGTACGTCCCGAAGTTCTTCACGAGTCTCGACTACTTCAGTTGGAGCCACCTCTGGTTTCTCATTTACCTCTTCACGTTCACGCTGCTGTGGTTTCCCTTGTTCCGCTGGCTCGCGAGGCGCGCCGGCACGATGACGTTTCGCCGCCCGTGGCAACTCTATCTCCCGATCCCCGCGCTGTTTCTGATGCAGGGCATTTTGCGCATCTGGTGGCCGGGCTTTCAGAACCTGTACAACGACTGGGGCAATTTCGCCTATTACAGCACCGCCATGATCCTCGGCTTCCTGCTCGCGTCTCAGCCGGCGATCGGGGAGGCCATCGCCCGCGAATGGCGCCGCGCCGCCGTCATCGGCGTGATCGCCGGCGCGCTCTGCCTGTGGACCATTTCGCATCGGAACGACTGGGCGGACGTTCCGCGACACCTCTGCTACCACGCCTTCGGCACCACGGCCGGATACACCCTCGTCATCGGCCTGCTGGGCTTTGCCCGCAGCCACCTCAACTTCCGAAACCGCGCCCAGGGCTATCTGGCCGAGTCAGCCCTCCCCGTATACATCATCCACCAGGCGGCGATCGTCATCCCCGGCTGGGCCATCATGCACCTCAGCCTTGGCCTCCCCCTGCGCTTCTCCCTCCTGCTGGCCGTCGCCCCCGCCCTCTGCCTCGCCACCTACCACCTCCTCGTCCGCCCCTTCTCCCTGCCCCGACGCCTCCTCGGCATGAAGCCGCTTCGCTGAGTTCAACGTCCACTTTGAACATTCACGGCATGGAAGAAAGCGCCTTGTAAGGAGTAAGGCACCCGAATAGTCCGAAGGACTCGAACCTGGCCGTGTACCGCGGTTGTCCCGGCTCATGGCGCTCGCTATCCATTTCGAGGGGTTGCTCGCCAATGGCGAAGTCACCGACATGGCCGACCTCGCCCGCCTCGGCCACGTCAGCCGCGCCCGGACCACCCAGTTCATGAATCTCCGCATACTCGCCCCCGACATCCAGGAAGCCCTCCTCTTCCTGCCCCGCACCGACGCCCCCCGCGATGCACTCAAATACGCCGACCTCTGTTCCCTTACCGTAGAACCGAACTGGACCGAGCAGCGACGGATGTGGAGAGTCTTGACGCACACAAGAGCTTCGAGTATGCCGTGAGCGACATTGCCAAGAGAAAATTGTTCTTCGTCGGATAATGGCTCACGAATATGTTCCCAGTCTCGCCGTTCACTTGCCCAACGGTAGTTCTAGTCGTCGGATTCAAATGCGGCGCATGTTCTCGCGATGCTGTCTGTCAGACCCAAGGTCCGCCGGGTGGCCAACAGATGGTGACACCCGAATCGGTGAGCATCGGTTTCAGGAATGGCGTTACCACGCGCCACACATCCACAAACGCATCTGGAATCTGTCCCGTGAGTAGACTGCGTTTGGCGAAAGCCTGCCATTGCCTCTGCTTATCCGGTGAATTTCCGAATGTCTCCGAAAAGCACGCCGCATCCCCATCTCTTGGCGTGTTACGGCACTCGAAGGTATGTGCGATCGCTTTCGACAGGATAGCGCCATTAAACGATTGGTTTTTGGCAAGCGACCAGACGTCGAAGAAGTCCTTCATGCGGCTGTTCAATTC
>CAILVY010000222.1 GCA_903837785.1 Candidatus Hydrogenedentota bacterium | reverse complement strand
CCCCCCGCGTGCGGGGGCGCAGGGGGGCAGACGTGGCGTCTTCGCCGCGTCCAGCAGAGCGTCATGGACCTCGCGACGAGGGCGTCGCGTTTAAAGTGGGCGCGATGCGCCCACGTGCCGTTGTCCTCATGGCCGGTTCGAGAACTACTACGGCCTGCCTCGCGATTGTCACAGGCGGTGCGATCCGGGGGGGGATCTTCGCGCAAGGCGGTGGCCTCCGCGTCTGCCGCTCGGAGAAGGTAACGATATGCGTCTCGCCTGTTGACGGGGAGCAATTCGGGGGTCGAAACGGGAGGGTAAAGTGGCGCCCCGACCGCGAATCGAACGCGGGTTTGATCCTTAGGAGGGACCCGTTCTATCCACTGAACTATCGGGGCGCGGTATCTGCATGGCCGCCCGACGCGAACGGAGGCGGCCGAAGCCCGGCGGATACTCTCCTGACGTGAAGGCGCCATGATTGACAGCCGCCTGTGACGGGCACTGTCGCGCGGCACAAGGATACGGAAAACGCCCGGTGCGGTCAAATTACGCTGCATTCGCGCATTGCCCTGCCGTCCGCGAGTGTGTGCGGCGATACTGGGTGACGGCGGGCCTTCCGCGCGCAGGATACTGTCACGCCGCGGCCGTCCTGATATAATGCCCGCATTGTAGAGAGGCGATGGATGCCGCGAGGAGGAAGCCCATGACGCATGTTAGCCTGATCTCGCCCTGCCTCAACGAAGCGGAGGTCATCGAGCCGTTCTATGCACGGCTGTGTTCCCTCGCGGCGTGCGAATCGGGCCGGGACTTCGAATTCATTCTCGTGGATGACGGGAGCACGGACGGTACCGGGCTGATACTCGATCGGCTGGCGGACCGCGATCCCCGGGTGAGGGTGCTCCACCTCGCGCGGAACTGTGGTCATCAGATTGCGCTCACGGCGGGCATGGATTTCGCCTCGGGCGACGTCGTAGTGACGCTGGACGCGGATCTCCAGGACCCGCCCGAGGTGGTCCCGATGCTGCTGGCGAAGATTGATGAGGGCTTTGACATCGTGCACGCGCAGCGCCGCTCCCGGGAAGGGGAGACCTGGTTCAAGCGCTGCACGGCGCGGCTCTTCTACCGCCTCTTGCGCCTGATCTCGAAGGAGTCGCCGCGCGAGGAATGCGGAGACTTCCGCGCGTTCACGCGGCCGGTCTTGCTGGCGATGCGCGGGTTTCGCGAGCGGCATCGCTATCTTCGCGGCCTCTTCGCCGCGCTGGGCTTTCGGCAGGCGGTGCTTCCCTACGACCGCACGCCGCGCGCCGCCGGGCACACGAAGTTCCCGCTCGCCCGCATGATCGCACTGGCCGTCGACGGCATCCTGTCCTTCTCGTCCGCGCCGCTGAAGAGCGTGCTGTGGCTGGGGTGCGCCCTGTGGGCAGTCTCGCTCCTCTTCATCGTGCGCGCGTGCATCGGCCACTTCATCCTGCACCGCACAGTTCCCGGCTGGACTTCGCTCGTGGTCTTGCTGACGTTTTTCACGGGGCTCAACCTCTTTTGCCTGTCCGTGATTGGCGCCTACGTCGGAAAGATCTTCGAGCAGGGCCAGGGTCGGCCACTATACTGGTGCAGCCGCCTGCGCAACGTCGATTTCGGGACGCTCGGCCCGGAGGCCCTGCAGACCCCCGAGGTGGCGCTGTCCCGGCTCACGGCCGACCAACGCGAAGCGGCCGGCCACACGCGCAACGAGCCCGCCTGAACCCTATTCGGGAAAGACGATCGTCGTCTGGTAGATGTTGCCGCCGATGACCTGCCCGATCGTCCAGGGCCAGTCCCGGGCGCCGAAGGGCGTGCTGTAGTACAAGAGACAATACGAGTTCTTGTCCAGCGGGGTCACCGCGGCATACGACGTGTCGCCGCAGGAGGGGAAATCGAATATGGGCGCAATCGACCGTTTCAGCGGGTCCACCTGGAACAGCGCGGTGCGCTTGCGTGTCTGCGAGTAACGCAGCAGGTACCACCCGCGTTTCAGCCAGCTCGGGAGGCCGTCCATGCCGACGTTGAACGCGCCCGCCACGTTGCGCCGCGCCACGAGATAGAACTTCGGGCCCCGGCGAATCAGGAGCGATCCGTCGTACTTGTACGGCGAGTACGTGGCGGTCCAGGTGGCGATGTCGTTGGCCGGGGCGGTGCAGATCAGCGATCCGGACATTTCCAGGCGGACGACCGCCACAAGATTGCCCTGTTCATCGAACTCGAACTCGGCCTCTTCCGCGCCGGGTTCCGTAACCTGCGGTTTCACGGAGATCGGCTCCCACGTGTACCCGTCGGCCGATTTCAGCAGGCGTACTTCGCCGGGCTTGTCATCCCAGAAGTCATAGAGGCCCGCGCCGTTGTACACGGAAAGATAGGCCACGTCGCCGCGGACTTTGGCCCGCCAGTCGATATAACCGGGCTGATAGATCGCGCGCGGCGCGCTCCACGAACCGGGCGAGAGGCGCTCGACGGCGTAAGTCGATTGCGGCTGGAAGGCCAGCGGATTCTTCCCGGCCTGGAAGAAATACAGCAGGAGCTTGTCCTTGAAAACCAGGAAGCGCGTTTCCCGCATGTCGCTGTGGTCCATCTGAAACTCGGTTTCCTTCTCCCATTGACGCAGGTCTTTGGAGATCAGGACGATCACGCGCGTCTGGCGCGAGGCGAAATGCGTGGGCGCGGTGCGGAAGGCAAGGAAATATTCGCCCCGGTACTGCGTGAGGTCGAGCACATTGTTCGAACTCATCAGATTGAGGTTGGGCGGAATCTCCGGGCCGGGCACGAGCGACACGGGCGGCGCATACGCGATGCCTTGGGCCGCGGCCGTATCAAAGTGCGGGTCCTCTTGTTTGGGCGCGAGCAAGAGCCAGGAGAGAATGAAGAACGCGGCGAAGAACAGGAGCACTTTGCGCGCGCTCCTATAGCCGAAGCGGATCAAACGAAAGACAAAAAACGCACGGCGGCGCTTGCGCGGCCGGCCTTCGGGCAGACGCGCGTCGCGGGGCGGGTCGCTGTCGTAATGGGCCATGTCCTACTCCCCAGGGTTCTTCCGGTCGATATCGTGCTTCTTCAGCCGATATTGCAGCGTTTTGTATGTCAACCCGAGCAGGTCGGCCGCCTCCTTGATCCGGCCCCCCGAGCGGTCCAGCGCCTGACGGATCAGGCTTTCCTCCAAGTCCTCCAGGACGACCCCGTCCGCCGGCAGCGCATACTCGCCCGTGACGGGGGTGGGCGCGCGGAACTTCTCCGGCAGCATCTCCAGCGTCACGACGTCTTCATCGGCCAGGATGTACAACTGCTCGATCGTGTTTTCGAGTTCGCGCACATTGCCCGGCCAGCGATAGCGCCGGAACGCCTCGATTACGTCCGGTTGAAAGGAGGGCGCGGGGATTCCCAGCTTCTTCGAGAGCTTGTCCCGGAAATGATTGATCAGGAGCGGAAGATCCTGCATCCGCTCGCGCAAGGGCGGCAGCGCGATCGTGAGCACTTCGAGGCGGAAATACAAGTCCTCGCGGAAATGGCCTTCCTCCACCGCCTTCTTCAGGTTCCGGTTCGTGGCGACGATCGTGCGGACGTCCACTTGCCGCGGCTTCCCGCCGCCCACGCGCTCGACGATGCCGTCCTGCAGCACGCGCAGCAGCTTGGCCTGGCTTT
>CAILVY010000221.1 GCA_903837785.1 Candidatus Hydrogenedentota bacterium | reverse complement strand
GCTTCCGCGCTGATCGCCACCTGCTCCCACGGTTCGATGCGGCCCGTAAGCGGCACCACGTCCGCTACAGTCATTGGCGTCAACACCTGCACGTGCACGTTGGTGACCTGGGATTCTTCGGGGGCGGCCGAGGCGGCGGATTTTGCAGGACTCCACAGCATGGCGCCATAGATAATCACGGCACCTGCCGCCACTATGGCAGCGCAGCAAACCAGACTGATAAAGTGTTTCACGACAGGCTCCTCATTCCCACGCTCCGGCCTGCTCGCAAACCTGCCCCCTATGCGGCGTACGGGCTCACCAAGGCCGTGGGCGCTTGCTCACGATACTGGGCCCCGAAAAAGAACAGGTCCACCAAACCCTCTCCAAGCTCTCTGCTCAGTCGGGCGGACGGCCGGTTGTTCTTCGCCATTATATACATATCCATAAGCCCCAGAAAAGCCAGCGCAAGGCTTTGGGCGTCTCCGCCCGCAATCTCCTGCTTTTCCAAGCCCTCCCGCATGACCTCCTCGATCAAGCGGAAGCGCCGTTTCTGCAGGTGCGACTGATCCAGCTTCGGCCCTTGATGGGGGGGGGAGAAGATGACCTGCAGGATCAGGCGGATGGCCTCCGGATTCTTTTCCGTCAATTCGAAACTGCGGGATATGATCGCTTTCAACCGCTCCCGGCATCCCGGGGTCTTCTCGCGGATCTCCCGGTACTCGGCGGTGAAATCACTGAATTTCGCCTCGACCAGGCGGCAGAAAAGCGCCTCCTTGTTCTCGAAGTAATAATACAAAACCGGCCGGGTCACACCGGCCCCCTCAATGATCTCCCGAATGCTCGTGCCTTCGTAGCCCTTCTCCGAGAAAAGGCGCAACGCGCTTGCCAGGAGTTTTGCTTCCGCCGGGTTGATCTCTTTCACCGCACCACTGTCCGTGTTCATCGCGCCTCCAACCTTACCTACCGTTCGTTACTTTCCGGAACAGTGTACCGTTTTTCGAGTTTTCATGCAAGTCAATTCCGGGGTCGCCCCAAAAATGGCGGGGGAGATCGTTAGGGAATTCACGGATTCATAGGACAAGGCGACCTAGGGGAAGAGACGCTGACGTTCCCAACCGGTGCTTGTCCGGTGGTACAGGACGCGATCATGGAGGCGGTAAGGCTGTTTCAGCCAGAATTCGATTTGTTCGGGCTTCACGCGGAATCCCGACCAGAACTCCGGTCTGGGCACGTGGCCCAAACCGAACTTGGCCAAGTACTTGGCGATGCGTTTTTCGAGTTCGAAGCGTCCCTGCATGGGCTGGGATTGTTTGGAGGCCCATGCCCCGACCTGACTGTCGCGCGGCCGGGTGGCGTGGTACGCGTCGGCTTCCTCGCTCGTGGTGGGTTCCACGGGGCCGCGGATGCGCACTTGTTTCCCGAGTGGCATCCAATAGAAACAGAGTGCGGCGTAAGGTGTGGCGCGAAGCTGGCCGGCCTTGGGGCTGGTGAGATTCGTGAAGAAGACAAAGCCCCGCTCATCATAGCTCTTGAGCAAGACCATCCGCGCGTCAGGGAGCCCTGCTTCGTTCGCAGTCGCCAGGGTCATGGCCGTATGGTCTTCGATGCCCTCACAGGCGGACGCCTCTTCATACCACTGCTTGAATAGCGCCAGAGGGTCGGTTTCGTTGGGGATTGACATGCACCGCCATTTCTTGTTGTTGTGAGTCTTTGCACCGCACGCCGGCCGCATGGACTGCCGCGGCCGGCCCTCATCATGCGGAGGGGGCGCCGGGAATTCAAGCGCGTGCCTTCTCAGGCGAGCTATGCGAATCGCTTCATGTAATTGAGGCTCTTCACGGCGATGGCTTCGGGGCCGGGTTCAAAATTGAACACTTCGACCGAGACATAGCCGGCATAGCCAATGTCATTCAGCGCGTTGAAGATGGGGGCGAAATCCACCGCGCCCCACCCCGGCCCGTTCAGGTTTTCATCGTTGGCGTGGTAGTGCCGGAGATACTTGGCATACTGCCGGATGAGTTCCGCGCGGCTCTTCCCCTGGAAGGCCATCGCTTTCGTGTCCAGCAGCAACTGGAAGTTCGGATGGGCGACTGCATCAATCAGTTCAACCGTCTCTTCAACCGTCTGGCAGAAGTTGGTCTCGAAATGGGTCAACTGCTCCATGCAGATCGTCACGCCGCGGCGCTCGCAGGCGGGCATCGCCTGTTCGAAAATGGAGCGGGCATAGTCGAATGCCTGGTTGTACGTGACATCCCGGCCCACGTTGCGTTGTTTCGGGGAACCGAAGATGAGCACTTTCCCGCCGACATCGCCGCAGAACTCGACAAGGTCGATCAGGTACTGGGCGGTGAAGGCACGGAGCTCCGGATCGGGATGCGTGAGATGCACGCCCTGCGGTCCCACGAAGACCCAGTGAATTCCGAGGATGTCGAGCGCGGCGGCTTCTGCCCGGCGCACAATCTCCCGGCGTGTCGCGTCCGGAATTTCCGTCACATAGGGGGCCAGCGTGAAGGGGGCGATTTCGAGGCCGTCATAACCGGCCTGCTTCACGTAATCGATGCAGCGTCCAATGTCATTCCATTCCTTGAAAATCTCGTTGCAGATGCCGAACTTCACGGGACGACTTCGCTCCTTTCCTGTTCCTCGGATTCCACCGAGGCGTGCTCCTCGGGGTGATACACATAGACGCGGTTGCCCCCCGACCGCTTGGCGTCGTACATCATGGCGTCGGCGAAACGGATGAACGAGCGCACGGAGCTGCCGGGCTTGTACGTCATCAGGCCGATGCTGACCGTGAGCCGGTCGAAACGGCGGCTTTCAAAGGTCGCCCGGATACGTTCGGCGATGCTGAGGGCCTGTCCCTCGTTGGCTTCCGGGAGGATGACCGTGAACTCGTCGCCGCCATACCGGAACCCGATATCGACGTGTTCACGGGTGCATTCCACGACCACCTGCCCGGCGGCTTTCAGGACGGCGTCGCCTTCGAGATGGCCGTGGCAGTCGTTGTAGGTCTTGAATTGGTCGACGTCGAAGAGGAGCAGTGTGAGGGCGTGTCCCTGACGGTTGGCACGCTCGATTTCCGCCTCGAGCCGGTCGTAGAAATACCCCTGGTTGTAAAGTCCCGTGAGGCTGTCCTTGATGGACATTTCCTTGAGTTCGCGTTCGAGTTGCTTCTGCTTCGTGATGTCCTTGCAGATCGCCAGCGTGGAGACGATCTCGTTGTCCGGGTCCCGAACATACGACAGCGACATGTTGATGGGTATTTGCGTGCCGTCTTTGTGAATCAATTCGGTTTCGTAATTCTGGAGGCTGCCTTCGCGGCGCAGTATCCGCCGCAGATAGCGGACCTCCTCCGAGCCTCCAACGAAGTAGCGATCGACCGCGACGCTCGCGAACTCCTCGTTGCTGTAGCCGAGCATTTGGGTTGCGCCATGATTGGCGTAGGAGATGCAGGCCTCCCGATTCACGGTGATAATCGCGTCCTCGGTGCTGTTCAGGAGGTTCTCGAGGTACTCTTTCGTGGTGCGCAGTTCACGGTTGGCGTGTTCGAGATCGGCGGTGGCCTCGCGGACCCGGCTCTCGAGCAGTTCCTGTTGCCGGCGGGTTTGGATTAGCAGATTCCGGCGTTCGAGCGCTTTCCCGACCGAGAGGGAGATTTCGGTCAGATTGAAGGGCTTCAGCAGGTAGTCATCCGCGCCCACCCGCAATGCATCGATGGCGCTGGTCACCTCGAGATGCGCCGTCACCACAATGACCGCCAGGTCGGCATCGAGGGCTTTTGCCCGCTTCACCACCTCGATGCCATCCATTTCCGGCATCCGGATGTCCGTGACGAGCAAGTCGAAGCGCCGTTCGCCCAGGAGCCGCAACGCTTCCTGGGCCGACGTGCTCAGGGAACACACATAGCCTTCCTCGCCAAGGTATTGCCCGAGGATTTCCAGGATGCTGGGTTCATCATCCAGCACCAAGATAGATTCCTTCACACGCGTCCTCCCCGTCCGCTTCCTCCCCGGCGCTCGTCTCTCCCGTTCAGACGCTCTTAGAACCACTTCATCACGAAGACCGCCAACGCAAGCGAGCCAAAGCCGAAACCGATCTTCCATTTGCCGGGCAGCTTGTCCTTGTCCCACTCTTTCTTGCCCAGCGACTCGCTCACCCCCTGTTTGCTGGCAATATCCTTCTCCGCGGAGACATTGTCCTTGCCCGCGGACGGCTTCTTCTGCGCGAAGGCCTTGCCCGGCGTGGCCGCCAGTGCCAATCCGAGGAGCAGCCCCATGACGCATGCCAGGATGATCATATTTCGCATCTTCCAGACTCCTTACGCTTGTCACTCCATGGGACATTCTACCCCGCCCCACCCAAAAGTGCAATAGAACCCGGGGGATCCCTCCCCGGAGAGGATGACGGGTCGGACTCGGCGAGCGTGGGCGATTGTTTGACTGAAGGGGTGGCTTTGAGTAGGGTAACACCCTTTGGCTTGGGAATATCCGAATTATGGTGGATCGAAAGTACGAATTAGGCCACGAGCGCATCGGCGTGTTGCTGGCCAAGTACAGCGCCCCCGCGATGGTGGGCATGCTGGTCAACTCGACCTACAATCTGGTGGACGCGTTCTTTGTCGGCCATGGCGCAGGCACCCTGGCTCTGGCGGGCCTGGCGGTGGCCTTTCCCATTCAGATGCTGGTGCTGGGCCTTGCCCAAGTGGTCGGCATCGGTTCCGCCTCCATCATATCCCGCAGCCTGGGGGCGGGTGATCAGCGCAAAGCGGAGCGCATGGCCGGCACCTCCTTCGCCACGGCCGTGGTCCTGGGATTCCTGCTCTCCTCGTTGGGCCTGGCCTTTCTCGAGCCGATTCTGGCGGTCTTCGGCGCCTCCGAGAACGTGATGCCCTATGCCTCTCAGTACATGGGCATCATCCTCTTGGGAAGCGCCTTCTTTTCCTTCGCGGTGTCCACGTCGAATGTGGTACGGGCTGAGGGCAATGCCCGGCTTGCCATGACCTCCATGATGGTTGGAGCGGGAACGAACCTCGTGTTGGCGCCCATCTTCATCTTCTATTTCCACTGGGGCGTGCGGGGGGCTGCCACGGCCACAGTGATTGCCAACATCGCCGTATTCTCGAATCTCACCCGGTACTTCCTGCGCGGGAAGAGCATGCTGCGCATCCGGCGCGCCGACCTGATTCCGGATTTCTCGCTGTATCCGGAGATGTTCGGGATCGGCGTGTCTTCCTTCACCCGGGTGGCCGCAGGCAGCGTGCTGGCTATCGTGCTGAACAACTCGATCAGCCACTATGGCAGCGATATCCACCTGGCCGCCCTCGGCGTCATCAACCGCGTCATGCTCTTCTTCCTGATGCCCATGTTTGGATTGATCATGGGCCTCCAGCCTATCGCCGGCTTCAATTACGGCGCGCGGAACATCCCCCGGGTGAAAGAGGCTATTTGGGCGGCCGCGAAATTTGCCACCCTCATGTCCGCCTTCGCGTTTCTCATGATGATGTTGTTTCCGCGGCAGATGCTGATGATCTTCGACAAGAACCCCGAGCTCATTAGTGAAGGAGCGTTCATCACCCGAATCGTCATTCTCGTGCTGCCGTTCGTGGGCTTCCAAATCGTCGGCGCGAGCGTATTCCAGGCCTTGGGCCGGGCCTGGCCCGCGCTGTTCCTCTCGCTCACCCGGCAACTGGTCTTCCTGGTGCCGTTCCTGCTGCTGTTCCCCCCGATCATGGGACTCACCGGCCTCTGGGTTTCTTTTCCGGTGGCCGATTCCCTGTCCACGATCGTGACCGCGCTATGGATGATGCGCGAGATGCGCCGGCTGGATTCTCTTCCGCCGATGGAAGTCTCGCCGGGGGCCGCGGCCGAACCCTTTCCCGAAGGCTGATCCCGGCGGCACTAGCGCATGCTCCGCCTGGCCGCAACCGCATCCTTGATGGCGTTGAAGAAGATGTCCGCCTTGCGCTCCATGCCCACAAGATTCATGTGGCAGCAATCTGTGAAGCAGGCGGTTCCCTCCTGGATGCCCTCGGCCACGGGGGCATAGATCATGCCCTCGTCCTGGCAGAGCGTCTTCAGGCGGGCGTTGAAGATCCGGGCGATGTGGGCATAGCCCCCCATCGTGAGGTCGCTGAAGCCGAACCCGCGGGCGGCGCGCTCGAAGTAGGCGGCCTCGTCCCGGCTGCATTGCGTGAGATCGGGAAAGGCAAAGCTGCCCGTGGCAAAATCGGCCCCCGCGCGCTTTGCCGCGGCGGCGATGTCGCGAATGAGCGTCAGCGTATCGCTTTCGAGCCCGGCGGCGATCTCCTCGTCGGAAGGCAGGAGGAAGCGATTGAACACGTTGAAGATGAATCGAGACCGCCGCAGCGCCATCTTGAACTGCTTCAGGCGGTATTGCGGTTTGCCCGCGTCCGGTTGTATCCAGAGGCTGCTGTCCGTTCGGACGTCATTGATCAGGTCATAGAAGAGGATCATGTCGGGCTGCAGGGCGAGGTAATCCGGAAGGCGCTGTCGTTCCTTGTACGATTGGATTCCGTAGATCCCGCAATTCACCACCTCGATGGCTTCGCTGCCGAAGTGCTTTCGCAGCTTCTTCTCGAGCATGTTCGGATACGTCAAGGCGTTTGTGGGGCCTTCGGCCGTCGTCGAGGCGCCCACGCAAACGATGCGGTAGACGCCCGGTGGCTTGGGCAGGGTCACGTCGTCATCGCGGAAACCCGCGCTGTTTGTCCGGAACTGTTCCACTTTGGCGAAGTAGAAGCCGTCGGAGGAGTCGAAATTCTTCTTGAAACTGAACCAGAGCACGTCCCAGATGGACGGCTGGATGAAGACAAAGACCCGGGACCAAAGTCGCTGCGCGTCTTGCACGGGCACGAAATGAAACTGGAAGACATAGTCCTTTCCGTTGGCGAGGGGAATGGGATAATCCGGCGCCCAGGTCGCGCCGGTGCCGAAGGCACGCTCCAGCGCGCTTTGCGCGTCGTGCGAAGCCTCTTCGGGCAGTAGCGAGGAAAGGGTTGCCCCCGGTCTTATTCGGGCGGCGAGTTCTCCGATCTCCGGGGGGGTGTCCACGGGGTAGACAGACTGAACGGTTCCCCCTGGGCCGCAGGCCAGCACCAGTTCCTGGCGTTGGCGGGCCAGCGCTGCCCGTCCGGCCTCGTCCAGTGCGCCGAAGGATTCGCGCGGGGGCAGGTGGCGTTTGGGACTCTCCGTGACGGCCTCGCCATACTCCGACCGGATCCGCATTCGGGCCGTATCCGTTTCGGCCGCATGCTCCAGGGCGGTGTTGATCGCCTGATACTGGCTTTCGATTTGGCGGTCCATGCGCCGCCCGTACACTTCCAGGCCCAGGCCGGCCGCCGCCAGCCACAACAGGGTCATGGCGGCGATGAGCAGTCCTTTGAGGATGCGCTTCATGCCGTTATTCCCCGCCGCACGCCGGGCGCCATCCCCGGATGCTGCTGCTCCGACCAAGACCTGCTGTCATAGCGATTCCTTCAGCGCGAACTTCAGCCGTGGCCCCTGGCGGCCCCGGCCGAAATGCCTCAGCCAACGGCACCCTTTGTACTCTCGTCGCCGGAGCGCTTTCAAGCAGCAGCCTTCCGGACCCCGTGTCCCGGCGCCGAGACGCGGCGCCTCTCGCGCAGGCGCAAGAGGGTTCTTGCGCTCGTGCGCCATGTGCGGCAGAATTGACATTCGCCCTGATCGATGCCTAGAATCCGCCCGCATAGGGAAGGGGCGGTGTCTCCTGCAATGGCGCGGGCGTGTCCGGTCCTGGCGCGTGAGCATGAACGACGTGTTTGATGTAGCAATTATCGGAGCGGGAGCAATCGGCGCCGCGCTTGCCCGGCGGCTCTCGGCCTATGACCTTTCCGTGGCGCTGCTCGAGCGGTGCGCGGACGTCTGCTTCGGTGTCTCGAAGGCCAATTCGGGCATCATCCATGCGGGATTCCATCATCCCGTGAGTTCGCTGAAGGCGCGGCTCGAGATTCGGGGCAACCTCATGTTCGAGCAGCTTCAGCACGAACTGGGTTTCCCCTTCAAGCGGGTCGGAATTATCGTTGCGGCCTTCTCCTACGAGGAAATGAAAACCGTCGAGCACTTGTACGAGCAGGGGGTGGCCAACGGGGTTCCCCGGCTCGAGATCTGCGGGCGAGAGCGGCTTCTCATGCTCGAACCCAAGCTCAATCCCGACACGGTGGGCGGACTCTACGCTCCGACCGGGGGCATCGTCGAGCCGTACCGCTATGTCTTCGCCCTGGTCGAGTCGGCCGTGCGCAACGGCGTGGCGTTGAAGACCGAGTTCCGAGTGGTGCGGGCGCAGCATGACGGCGAGGCCTATTCGATCGAATCCGAGGCGGGACACCGCGTGCGGGCGCGGCGCGTGATCAACGCGGCCGGCCTTCATGCCGACCAGGTCTCGGCGGCGTTTGGCGCGGAAGCGTTTACGATCGTGCCGCGCAAAGGGGAGGAATTCCTGCTCGAACGCAACGCGGCAGGTTTCCCGAACCAGGTGATATTCCCCGTCCCCGGGCGCCACACGAAGGGTATTCTCGTGATCCCGACCGTGGAGGGAACGATGATGGTTGGGCCGACGGCCGTCGAGACGGAGGACAAGGAAGACGTGGAAACCACGTCGGACAATCTCGACCGCGTCTTCGCCCAGGCCATGTACATGGTTCCGGTGATTTCAAAGCGTGAGATCATCACCTCCTTTGCCGGCTCGCGGCCCGTCCTGCCCGGGAACGACTTCTATATCGGGATATCCCGGTCCGCTCCGCATTTCATTCAGGTGGCCGGGATTCAATCGCCCGGGCTGACCGCTTCTCCCGCGATCGCGGAATACGTGAAGGACTTGTTGAAGCAGGATGGGCAGGGCCTCACGGAGAAGGCCGCGTATGACCCGTTCCTGCCGCCGTCGGCGCGCGTGCGCGAAAAGAACCCGGCGGAACTCGATGCGCTGATGAGCGAAGACCCGCACTATGGCCATATTGCGTGCCGGTGCGAGTCCGTCTCCGAGGCGGAGATCGTCGAGGCCATCCGCAAAGGCCACACGACGCTGGACGGGATCAAGTTCTACACGCGCGCGGGCATGGGACGCTGCCAGGGCGGCTTCTGCTCATACCGCGTGATCAAGATCATCGCGCGCGAAACGGGCATCCCCATTGAAGAAATAACCAAGCGCGGCGGCGGCAGCAGGCTGCTGCTCGGGAAGATCCCGGTGGCGCAAGGCGAGTCAAGCGAACAACAGATGAAGTGATTGTGGAGGCGTTTGTTGGGAATGTGCCGGAGAATGCCGGGTTCGGCGCACCGCCCGGCGGAACAAACACTCCAGCCAAGGTGATTTCGCACATGAGAGACCTGGAATACGATGCGGTGGTGATAGGCGCGGGCGCCGCGGGCATGGCGGCGGCCTTGCGCGTACACGCGGCCGGATTCCGCGTGGCCATCGTGGATCGCGAGGACCACCTCGGCGGCATCCTGCTGCAATGCATCCACAACGGCTTTGGCCTGCACTGGTTCAAGGAAGAGCTCACCGGGCCGGAATTTGCCGAGCGTCTTGCGGCGCAAGTGCGCGAAGCGGGCATCGACGTCTATCTGAACACGACGGTGATGGACCTTGTGGCGGACAACGGGATGAAGTCGTTGATCGCGTGCAGCGCGGAACACGGCGTCCTGTCATTTGCGGCGCGCGCGATCGTGCTTGCCATGGGCTGCCGCGAACGGAACCGGGGCAATATCGGCATTCCGGGCAGCCGGCCCGCGGGCGTCTTCACGGCAGGACTGGCGCAACGGCTCATCAATATCGACGGCTATGCGCCGGGCAAGCGGGTGGTTATCATCGGTTCCGGCGACATCGGGCTCATCATGGCGCGGCGGCTTTCGTGGGTGGGGGCCAAGGTGCTTGCGGTCATCGAAATCCTGCCGCATCCATCGGGCCTGACCCGCAACATCGTGCAATGCCTGCACGACTTCGACATACCGCTTTACCTGAGCCACATCGTTTCGCGCATTGCGGGGCAGGACCGGGTCGAGGCGGTCGAGGTCACTCCGCTCGAGAATGGGACGCCGAATCCCGCCAAGACCTTCCGGCTCGAGTGCGACACAGTGCTGCTGTCGGTCGGCCTGATCCCCGAAAACGAACTGTCCAAGAAGGCTGGGGTGCAACTCGGGCATGACACCGGGGGGCCGCGCGTGGATGCGCACCTCATGACGAGTGTCGATGGCGTATTTGCCTGCGGGAACGTTCTGCACGTGCACGACCTGGTCGATTTCGTGGCGGACGAATCCAGCCGCTGCGGCGGCAACGTGGCGGCGTACCTGGGCGCAGGGTTGAGCGCCGGCGGCCAGGGCAGGGTGCAGGCCGGGCCCAACGTCAAGTATGTGGTGCCCCACGCCTATGTGCCGGGCCAGGACACGCAATTCTCGCTGCGCGCCATGATTGTGAAGAAGCGCGGCACGTTGCAGGTGAAGCGCGCGGGCGTGGTCATCAAGCGAAAGACCCTCCAGCACATCAAGCCCGCGGAGATGATTTATTTCAAGATGAAGGGCACAGAACTGGGTCCGGCCGGTCCGGACCCCGCGCCCATCGAGATTTCGGTGGAGTAGAACGCCATGGAACACGAAATCATCTGCCTGGGTTGTCCGAACGGATGCCATCTCCTCTGCACGAGCAAGCCGGGCGGCGCGGTCGACGTGACGGGCAACACGTGTGATCGCGGCGCCGACTACGGGCGCGAGGAACTGCTCGAACCCAAGCGCACGGTCACGGCCGTGGTCAGGACCGATTCACCCAGGGTGCCCTGGATTTCCGTGAAGACGACGCGGCCCCTGGCCAAGCCGCTGATACCGGAACTGCTTGAGGAGTTGTATCGTGCGACGGCCGCCCTGCCCGCGCGGCGCGGCGACCGTTTCATCGAGAATTTCCGCAACACCGGCGTGGACGTCGTGTTCACGCGCACCGCATCGTTGGAGGAGGCCACATGAAGAAGACGGCTGTGAAACCGGTCAAGGTGGGAGTGATTGGCTACGGCGCCTCCTTCAATATGGGATTGCATCATCTGCGCGAGATGAAGTCCGTCGGGATGATCCCGACGGCGGTCTGCGATATCGACCCGGCGCGCCTCGAAGCGGCGAAGAAGGACTGGCCGGGCATCGAAACGTACCGCTCGGACAAGGAAATGCTCAAGCAGTCCGGCGTCGACCTTGTCACGGTCATTACGCCGCACAACATTCACGCGGAACAGGCGATTCGCTGCCTGAACGCGGGACGGCACGTCATCGTCGAGAAGCCGATGGCCTTGTCGACGGCGCAAGTGGACGCCATGATCGCGGCGGCGAAGAAGAACAAGCGGATGCTCTCCGTCTATCATAACCGCCATTGGGACGGCTGCATCCTGCAGGCCATGAAGTTTATCCGGGCGGGCGCGCTTGGCGAAGTGTACCGCGTGGTGGTGCATATGGGCGGCTACGCGCCTCCCCGTGACTGGTGGCGTTCGCTGAAGTCGGTGTCCGGCGGCATTCTTTTCGATTGGGGCGTGCACCTCCTGGAGTACACCCTCCAAATCGCCAACGCGGGCATCGTCGAGGTGTCCGGATATGCCCACCAGGGCTACTGGGCGCCGAAAGTGGCCTGGAAGCATGATGCGAACGAAGATGAGGCCATGGCGGTCGTCCGCTTCGACAACGGGGCTTGGGCGATTCTGTGCATGAGCGAGCTCGACCGCGACCACAAGCGGCCCTGGCTCGAGATCACGGGCACCGAGGGGTCCTATGCCATGGAGCATGACACCTACGCCCTGACAACCACCCGGGACGGCGAGCGCATTACCCGCACGGGCAGGAATATGCCCGGGGATTGGCAGGCCTACTACCGGCACATCGTGCAGCACCTCACCAAGGGCGCCGAACTCACCATCACGGCCGAGTGGGCGCGCCGTCCGATTCACATCATCGACCTTGCTTGCCAGAGCGCCGAGAAGGGACGGGCACTTCCCGCCAAGTATCGTTAATAAGCACCCAAATCCGGGACAAATGGGCGGCTTGCAGCGAGAGGGATTGATACCCGTAATTGCGTAATATTGCGCGTTCACTGCGCGAAATTACGCAGCATCTGGCTGCCCCCGATTCCGCTCTTAGCGTTCCTTCGACACGCAATTCTTCCTAAGTACCTTCAAACAAATGGATTGCTCGTTTTCTCATTTCCGTGAAAGGGATGGGCATAGCGATTGCTCACGAGCCCTTCGAGCAAGACACGAACGGATGGTGAATCCGAAGGAAAAGGAGGGCTGTATGCGAAAGAAAGCGGCAAGAAATGCGGGAATGACCCTGCTGGAAATCATGTTTGCGGCGGGGATCGTGGCCATGGCGCTCGCAATGCTCTTCGGTTCCTTGCTCAGCTTGACGGTGGTCGGGCAGGTGAACGAAGGACAGATGGCGGCCTCGGCCTGCATGACGACCCTGATGGAGGAAATCAACACCCTCCCCTATGAATCCGTCAAGGCGTATATTCCGCCCACTTCCTTGAATGGGCCGGGCGTCTCGCGGGAAGTGGCCCTGGCCTTTGTCGTCCCGAAGGAGAACGGCACGGTGGAGTACCCCGCCATTCCCTACACGGGCGAAGACAAGAACCTCCCGAACCCTGTGGAAGTCCGTCTGACCCTGACCTGGAAAGAAGAAAACGGCCAGGTCTTCAAGATGGTGACGTCCACTGTGAAAGGGCGCTAACCATGCAAAACAATGGAATGACCCTGTTGGAAGTCATGTTCGCGGTGGCGATATTCACCGTGGTCATGGGCGCGCTCTTTACGCTGGCGCTGGGTTTCGGCGACACGGCGGACATTCAGAGCATTCAGGCGAACTCAAACGACGATGCGCGGAAAGCGCTGGATACGCTGGTGACTGAACTGCGGCAAGCGGCGCGCTCCTCCATCAACTGGGCACAGCTTCCCGGGGCGCAACTTGTGTACCGCGTTGCGACCGACCTGGACGGGAACGGAACGGCCGTGGACGTGAACGGGCGCATCGAGTTGAGCCAACCACGCACGGTCGCCCGGGACCTGGCCGACGCCAACCACGATTCGGTGGGCGGGAAGCAATTGACCGCAACCGCGGGCGACACGATCCGGGTGCTGGCAAACAATGTCTCTCCGGATTCGGAGCAACCCGATGCCGCCGGGGTCTTCGGCCCCGCACAAGACACGAACAAGAATGGGCGCCTCGACCGGGGCATCTGGTTTGAGCCTCAAGGCCGGGGCCTGCGCATCACGATCCAAACCCAAGGCGTCAATCGCCGCAACCAAGTCATACGGTCCACCTTCCAGGAAACCGTATTTCCGAGGAACTAACTATGAACACTCGCCATAGACACGAACAAGGCATGGCGCTGTTGGTGGCATTGTTCTTCGTGGGTGTTGCCATCATTCTGCTGAGCGCCGTGGGCATGCGGCTCATCACCCAGGACAAGCAGATTGCCCACTACATCGATCACGAGGAGTGCGTCAACGGCCTCGAGGCCGCCTACAATCAGGTGAAGTTCCGGGTGGAGAACGGCGAAGAGGCGAAGGTGGGCATGAACGGCTGGACCTACACCCCGGGCACCTTCCCCAACTTTCAGGACGGCGGGATTACCCCCCTCAAGCTGGTGGCCCAGCCGCAGATCGAGTACTACGGATTTGCCCAGAACTGGTCGAATGACAATATTGACAACAATGGCGACGGCCAGGTGGACAATGTGAAGGAAGCCGGCGCCTACACGGTGTACGTGGCGGCGCGGGACGGCGGCAGCACCCGCCGCGTCGAGACCGTGGTCATGGGAAAAGACGTGAACGTCTGGCGCAATGCCATCTTCGCGGGCAGCGGGCAGGTCGGCGGCGTGATCAAGGGCAATGTCAGCATCCATGGCTCGGTGCATATCCTGGGCAACAATCTCCCCGCCGGCGGGGAAGCCATTGCCGCCCTCGACATGAGCGGCACAAGCCTGATTCACAACAACTACGCGGATTGTCCGGCAGACCTGGCGGCGCGGGTGCCCGCCTTGCCCACCACGGATTTCGGCGGCGAAACCATCGGAACGATCGATGCCAAACTGCGGGTGAAACATGGTTTGGTTTCGCTGTCCGGCAATTCGGAAGTGGGCGAGGTGAATCTGGCGGGCAACACGTTCAAAGAGACGATGGACGGCACTTATGTAAGTGAAGGCTGGACCGGGAACGCGGTCGTGGATGACGGCGACCGCGGCGACCCGAAGAGCGTGTGGAGCGACAACGGCTGGGACGAGTTGTATGACCTGGGCGACCGGGTCCCGTTCCCCGTCCTGACTGATGACTGGCGGGCGCCGGTAACGGGGGCGCGGGTCTGGGACGCCAGCATGGGGAAATGGTACTCGCATCAGGACTACTTCGACCAGGTGCTCCTGGCGGACCCCAACAACAAGACCGACGGCGTGTACACCGGTGACATCGACATCTACACCCAGGGCAGCCACTTCTACTGGAACGCGACGAAGAACATCAAGCTCGTGGGCTCGCTTCCCGCGACCGCGCCCGATTCGACCGACGACTACATCCTGTTCAATGTCACGAACAAGACCCTGCAGATCAACGGCCAGGTCACGGTCAACGGGAAACTGACCATCCGGGGCAAGTCCAATGCGCCGACGGTGAACTACAGCGGCAGGGGCGCCATCCTGGTTCACGGCGACGTGCAGCTGGACTGCAATCTGCTTACCTGCAACAACGCCAATCCGGCCAACACGGCCAACAGCTTTCCCGCGGCGAACTGCATGGGACTGATGGCCTCGGGCAGCATGGTGGTGGGCTCGGTGGCACAAGTCTCCCTGATGGGCGCCTTCTATGCCCAGAACAAGATCGCCTGCTCCAAGCAGACGAACGTGATGGGAACCTTTGTCTCGCAATACTTCGACATGGGGACGAATGTCCCCTCAATCTTCCAGGTGCCCGCCCTGGCGGACAACCTGCCGCTGGGCATGATTGGCAACTATCCCATCATGTCCCTGTCCCGGGTTTCATGGCGTGAACTGGGGGCGACGCTGTGAACCGGCAGATGATCAATTACCTCTTGCTCGGCGTGTCCGTCGCCGCCATCCTGGGCGTGG
>CAILVY010000220.1 GCA_903837785.1 Candidatus Hydrogenedentota bacterium | reverse complement strand
GCGGTGCCGCATTCCACCGTTTCAAGGGGCGCGCCGAGCAGGGTGAGGACCGGGCTGATGGAGTCGGCCACGTGGACAACGCGCGTGACGGGATCTGCGATATTCCCGGTGGCGTCGGCGGCCGTATACGTTACCACGTAATCGCCGGGCTGGCTCATGTCCACGGAGGTGCCGGCATCACTGACCGGGGAAACGGCGGGATCACAGACGTCCACCACCGAAACGCCGTAGTCCGTATATGGGGTGCCGCATTCCATCGACACGAAGGGCGCGCCAATCAGTGAGAGCACCGGCGCAAGGGAGTCGACGACAGTCACCTCGCGGACAAGCGGCTGCGCAGCTTGTCCCGCCGAGTCTTTGACCCGGTAAGTCAGACCGTATAGACCGGGCAAAGCAGTGTTGATGGCTCCCTCGACGGTGATTGCGTCGTCCAGGTGCGTGCCGCAGATGTCCACGGCCGTGGCGCCGGGATCCGCATAGGGGATCGAGCCGCATTCAATCGTATCCGTCGCGCTGCCGTTGAGCGTGATCGTGGGCAGGCCGAGCGGCGACTCAAAGGCGCCCAGGTCGTACGTGCCGCAGGGGTCCAGAGTCAGCCGGGGCGCGTCCTGCAGGTCGCTGGTAACGGCGCCGAACTGTGCATCCGCAACCTGGGAGTTGCCTGCATTCACGGCGGGCGAAGCGGGTTGCAGCGTCAGATCCCCCAGCGAGGTCCAGTTCGGCATGGCCGCGAAGAGCGGGTCCTGGTCCAGGATCGTTCCAGAAGTGCCCAGGCCTTCGACGAGCGAATACAGAAAGTCGATCGACGGAACGCTGGGCACCGAGAGCAGATGAACGCCCAGCACCGCTCCGCCGTCCCAGAAGATGCAGTTGCGCAGTCGCGGTGGCGTCAAGGTCAGGATGTTGCTGCGGATGCTCTTGCCGCTGCTGATGGACGGGGCCGGATGCCCGTTGAAGGAAAAGGTGCAGTTGACGATGACGGGAACGGCGTAGTCGTTGTACATCGCACCGCCCATATCCGCCTGGTTCTGGACGAATACGCAGTTGAGGAACTTCGGCTCGCCGGTCTGGTTGTAGACTGCCCCGCCTTTTCCACTGTTTGGGACCAACGGATTAAGCACCGCCCGGTTGTTTCGAAACTGGCAGTTGGCCACGACCACGGACACCGCGTCGTTGAACATGCCCCCGCCACTTTCCGCAATTCCGTTTTGGATCACAAACCCGTCCAGACGCCCGCCGTTTGAGCCGTGGACGAGGGGAGCACTCACTCCGTCGTAGAGAATGGCGGTTTCGTTGTTCTTCGGGGCGCGCTGGCTTCGCATCGTGGTGCCCACCTCGAAGCCGCCGTAGATCGCCGTATCCGGCGTCATCGAGACATGCTCGAGATACGAGGCGGCCCGGACCCAGACTTCTTTCGGGGTATTGGAGCCGTCCGTGGCCGCCAGGCCCGCACCAAGCGTTACGAACCCGGTGTCCCAGGTCTTTCCATCCTCGATCCCGGTATTGAGGTTGTTCACAAAAACCACATCTGTCAGCCGTGAGACGAAGGCATCGGACAACCCGGCCGATCTGCGTTGCAGGCCGTCCGCAACGGGGAAACCGGACGACCAGGTCAGGCCACCCACGGAGATCGTGGGCGGCGACACGGTTGTGAGCGAGTCGACCGAGATGGCAAGGCCTGTATCGCTGTTCTCTCCGCCAAGATACGTGGCAAAAATGAATTCCGGCGTGCCCGAACCGTCCTGAAGCTGAAGCACGAATGCATCTGAGGCCGATGGGTTCTGGCCGCCATTCAGGGAGGTCTGGACCGGCGGATACACGGGGGAGAGGGCATTCACCCATCCATCCGGCGAGGAGGTTTGCCCTGTGATAAACAGACTGGAATAATTCACGGCGAGATCGGTGGCTTGGTCTTCCCCCTGGCCGCCCAGGTAGGCCAGAAATCCCGGCGCGTGTGAGATGGAACTGAAGTTGAATAGGAAGGCATCTTTGACTGGCGGCCCGGCGAGACCGCGATTCAGGGCGCCGACGGGCGTGGCTGTGATGCCCGCGAAGCCGGGTGACGCGGTCTCTCCTGCAATGTAAACGCTCTGACCATCGAGAGAAACGATCGCGGTCCCCGCGTCGAACTCCGGTCCGCCAACATACGAAGAGTGTGCAAGCAGCCCCCCGAGATAAGTCGTGTTCAGATCCACCTCCGCCTCAAATGCATCCTGCACCCCCTGAAAGACCGGGGCAAACGCCCCCGCCGTGACCGGCCACCCGTCCTGGGTCCAGCCGGTGATCACCGCGACACTGGCCGAGAGCATTGCCACGTCGAGCGCGGCCGCATTGAGTGCGCCCAGATACGTCGAGTTGGCAAGTATAAAGGCCGGCGAAAGCAGGAAGCGGGTGACGAAGGCGTCCTGGACAAAACCCGGGGCGGGCGTACGAGCGATGCCCGCCATTGGATAATTGTTCGAGCGCGTGAAGCCGGTCAAAACCAGCGTGTCCGGGTTGGGGGCACCCGTGCCGGTCATTCCCGTGGCCGCGTCATCGTCAGTGCCGCCAAGATACGTGCAATACATCAACGACATCGTTCTTGCCGTCATGTTGAATTGGAAGCGTGCCAGGAACGCATCGCTGTGGACCACATTGTCGCCCTGGTTCAAGTCGGAGCTGAAGGCGTCGATGGTCGCGGGGAAGTCCGCCGAGTGCGTTTCGCCGCAGAAAAAGAACGAGGTGAGATCCACACCCCAGACCGGTACCGCCATTGCGTTCACGAAATCGTCACCGCTGCCCCCGAGATAGAGGGAGTATACAAGGGAGGCAGGGCCGGAAACGGAGGTGTCCAACGCCATCAAAAAACAGTTCTTGTCGGTGCTCACGACAGGAGTGTTGATGCCCGGGAAATTGATGGAGTCCGAGACGCCGGCCAGGTACACAATCGAGCGGGAGAGGTGCCCCGTGTCGTTCATGATGGCGCGCACTTCCTCGTTACCGCTGCCCCCGAGATACGTGGAATACACGAGCACCGGATCGATCACGAGCGTCTGCGCGCGGTCGTAGGACCCCACAGTGAAGCCCACGGAACCATCCGGCCGCAACGCGTACCTGACCTGCACCGGAACGCGGCCGTCATGCAGCTCTTGATAGGCGACGGGGGCGTGTTGGAGCACGGTTCCCCCGGCCACCGCCATGGCCAGCGCGCCGTCCTCGGTGACGCGGACGGACTCCGCCCCCTCGAACGCCAACGCGATCGACTCCGGGCTGGCGCCCGGACGCACTTCGAAGTCGTATTCCAGGCGGCCTTGGTTTCCGTAGAACACGGTATCGATGCCGGGGTACGAATCCGGATAGCGCACCTGCTCGTAACGCGGCAGGTTGGCCCGCCAGCGCGTACGGTCATTCCCGAGAAAGTAACCGCTCTTTCCAGGCAGTTCCTGCAGGCCCATGGCGGCGCTTTGGAGGTTGGCGCCGCGCAGCGCGAGACGGAGGACCGCCCGGGCGCCATCGTTCTTGCGCAAGGATAAGACTGCCTCGCCCGGCGTGAGGAAAAGGGTGTAACCCGGTCCCTGCGCCACGAAGTCCACGCGGGGATCCCACTGACCCTCGTTTGGGTCAAAGCAGAGGGGGAGGGTTTGCAGCATGTCGCCGGGGGCAGGGGCTTCGGCCGGGTACGCGCCTTGCATGCAGGCGCTCAGCGCCAGGACAAGCAACAAAGATCCCTTTGCACGCCACAACGACACGTCCATTTGCCCTTCCTCCGGAATAGGAACCCTGCCTAAAGTATATCGCATTTTTGACAGGAACAGAAACGCCCCGCGCAGAAATGGACGGACGGGAGCGGGTGTTCAATCAGGGTGTAAGCGTTGCCCGGCCATAGTGGTATAATGGAGCGCGGCTGGGCGAAAGCGGCAAGCGCACAATGTTGGGAGTTCAGCGAATGCGGCGATGGCAAGTGAGCGGAATGGTTGCTTTCCTGACCCTGGCGGGGGCAGTCTCGGCAGACACGATCACGGTGAAGGGCGTGGTCTACAAAGATGTTTACGTCCGCGAAAGTGACAGCCGGTATTATGTTCAGCTTCCCCGCGAAGGACGCACGATCAGTGTCGCCAGGGCCGAGGTGAAGCCTGATTCCATAGTCCTTACGGCTGACGATACGGAACGCGAAGCCCTCCTGAAACAGTGGAAGGACAACTACGTCAAGCGGCATCCCAAGCCGACGGCCAAGGCCGAGCCGGGGCAAGCGCCTCGGCAGCCGGGAATCCCCGCGGCGGCAACGCGGCCCGGCCTTCCGCCGGGACCGCGAGGCATGGGCATGGCCAGTCTGGCCCCTACGCCGTTTGCGCCTGCGTCTGGATCGCGGGCGGAAGACATGCTGAAGGGGATTCGCGAGCGCAGGAACGTGACGGAATCCGGGGTGCCCAAGCTGGTGCTTCGCGGCAGCACCAAGAAGGATCCAAACCGGGATCAGATGCTGCTGGAACAGGCCTTGGCGGAGCAGGCGGCGGTGGAGGAGGAGTTGGCGCGGCAACAACGGGCGTATGAGGAGTTCCTCTTCGGCCCGATGTACATGCCGTATTCCGAAGAGCCTTACCCGGCTGCCTGGGAACAAAATCCAGGTATGGCGCAGGGCGCTCCGGGCATGCCGGCGAATCCGGGCATGCACCCGGCACAACCCAGCCAGCCCGCCCTCACGGCGACAAGCGCGCCGGAACTGGGCATCATGTCAAGCGTAGCCTCGCCGCCGGCCGGCAATGCGCCGGTCGTCACGCCCAGCCCAGCGCCTCCGGTGGTCCCTGCGGCGCCGGCTACTGCGCCTGCAGAGGCTGCCCCGCTCAGATAGCCGGAACCCGGCCAATCGTGGATGGGGCTGCTGAATAGAGCGGAAGCGCGGGGCTGTGCTAAGATCCCGCTCATGAACACACTTCAAACGCTCGACGAGTTGTATCACCCTGTCCTGGATGTCCTGGACGATGTGCGCGGCCTGATCAACCAGGTGTGGGAAGACGCCTTGCGCCTCGTCCGGATCGACATGGGACCGCTGCCCAAGGCCGGGGGCAAACTGCTGCGGCCGGCGCTTTGCCTGCTCTCGGCAGGTGCGATCGGCGGACAGAACCTCCGGCAATACGCCCGGCTCGGGGCCGCTTTCGAAGCGCTGCACATCGCGTCGCTGGCCCATGACGATGTCATTGACCGCGCGCTGCTCCGCCGTGGAAACTCCTCGCTGAACGCGTTGTGGGACAACCACGCCGCGGTGCTCGGCGGCGACTATCTCGTCGCCCGGGCCGTGAACATGCTCGCGGCCTATGACTCCTGCCCCGTGATTGACAACGCGATCACGTCGGTGCGGCGTATGGCCGAGGGCGAACTCCTCTTCTTCGGCCGCGGCTTCGACTCGATCACGTGCGAGGAGTGCGTTCAGCTCGCGGAACAGAAGACCGCCAGCCTTTTCGCCGAGGCGTGCAGCGCGCCCACGTACATCGTGGACGCGTCCTACCGGGAGGCGCTGTATCGCTTCGGCACCGCGCTGGGCATCGCTTTTCAACTCACGGACGACCTCCTCGACGTGACGCAATCGACGGCCAACCTGGGCAAACCCGCCTGCGGCGACATTGCCGAGGGAAAAATCACTGTGCCGATCATCCTCCTCCGGGAAGCGCTCGAAGGAGAAGACCTCGTGCATTTCGAAGGATTGCGGGGCACTGAATTGTCCAGCGAGGATCGGGAGTGGATCACCGGGCAGGTGGAGCGCACCGGGGCGGGGCAGCGTGCCGAGGCGGAAGCGCGGCGATATGCGGGCGAGGCACTGACTTGGGCGGGACGCCTGCCCAAGGGCGTGTATCGGGACTCCATGGAAGGGATAGCCGAGTTTGTCGTGAGCCGGAGCGCATGAGCGGCGTATTGCGACAGGGGATACACATGGGGCGTTGCCCGAAGTTCCTGTGGTGGCTTTGCTGCCTGGCGTGCCTGACGGGGAGCGGGCCCGCCCTGCATGCGGAAGCCTGGCCGAAGTGCGCCGTGGTTTCGGGCGGCAAGGGCGCGCCGGCCATCGTGGTGGACGGGCGCACGCACGCGCCGCTGATCCTGGCCTTGAACAATCAATTCCACCGCGACGAGGTGCTGCTCGGCGAGCTGCGTCAGGCGGCGCAGGCCCAGTTCCCCTTCTTTTCGATCAACATGAATCTCGGCTGGATTACGCCGGACGAGGAGGCTGCCGCGGCCCTGGACACGTTCTGCGCCGCGCATCCCGACGGCTACTTCCTGCTGCGCGTCTGGCTCGGTGCGCCCCCCGCATGGCTGAAGGAACATCCCGCGGACTGCGTGACGAAGGCCGACGGGGAGGTGACGGGATACGCCTCGCCTTCGAGCCCGGCCTGGCGGAAAGCGGCGGGGGAGCTTTTGCGCGCGCGGCTGCAGCAGGTGATCAACGGGCCGCACGGCGGGCGCTTCCTGGGCGTGTGCCTGACGTACCTGCAGACGGGGGAATGGTTCTACTTCGACACGAACGACTTCATGGACTACTCGCCCGTGAACGCGGAGGCGTATCGTGCGTGGCTGAAACGCGAAAGCGGCTGGCCGCAACGGCTGCGGAAGCCGTGGGCCGGTGAACGGAAGGCGCCGGCCACGGCAGCACTGCCCGGTCCCGAGCTTCGGGAAGCGGCGGTCTGGGGGCCGTTCCGCGATACGGAGAAACAGGCGTCCGCCATGGCGATCCAGCGGTTTCAGAGCGACCTGATCGCCGAGACAATCGGCTACTTTGCCCGGATCGTGAAGGAGGCCACGCGGGGCCGTTCGCTGGCGGGGGCGTTCTATGGCTACACGTTCGAGTTGAACAACAACGGCCCGCGCGCGCTGGCCCAATCCGGCCATCTGGGCCTGGGCACGCTGCTGCAGAATCCCGACATCGATTTCATCTCCGCGCCGTACTCCTATTTCGAGCGCGGCCTGGGCCAGCCCGGGCATTTCCATCTTCCCATCGATTCCGTTGCGCTGCACGGGAAGCTGGCCATCATGGAGGAAGACTCCTACACGCACTTGAGCCAGCCGCAGCCCGATTCGGGGCTCATCGCACCGGGCTGGCCGGACCGGACCACGAACACGGACGAGACACTTGACTTGGCGCGGCGAAACTACGGCAACTTCCTCACGCATCGTTGCGGCATGTGGTACTTCGATCTCTTGTCCGACGGACGTTGGAGCGACCCCGCCTTCTGGGATTCGACGGTCCTCCTGCGGCGGATGGCCGCCGAGCTGCGGGGCGCCGGCCCATTCCGTCCGGAGGTCGCGTTTCTCGCGGACGAGGACTCCGTGCACACCATGCGTGCCACGACCTGGCCGGTGCTGATTCACGCGTTGTCGTGGTGGCGTTCGGAACTGGACCGCATCGGCGCGCCCGTTGGCTACTATCTCCAACGCGATCTCGGGCGGCTCCCGGACTCCGTGAAAGTGATCATTCTCGGCAACGCCTACCGGCTCTCCAAGAAGGAACTCAGGCATATCCGGCGTTTCGCCTCGAAGGGCGGGACGGTGATCTGGTGCTATGCGCCGGGGGTCAGCGATGCCGGCGGACCCAATCCGATGCGCATCCGGGAGGTGACCGGATTCCAGGTGGAAGCCCGCTTCGATGAAGTGCCCATGCAGATCAAGGAAGAGTTCTCCGGGGAACTTCGGGAGATCGACTCCGCGTCCTGGCAGCCGCGCTTCGTGCTGACCGGGCAGGAGTCCGACGTTATTGCGCGATACGCTCAAACGGACGAGATTGCCGGTGCCGCGCATCCCCTGGGGAAGGGCGTGGCCATCTATACGGCGGCGCCCCGCCTGTCCGCAGCCACCCTCCGCGAGATTTGCCGCCGCGCCGGGGTCTTCCTGTACCGGGATACCCCGGGCATGACGGGCGTTGTTGGGCAGTACCTCGTGGTGCATAGCGGGGACGGGCCGACGGAGCAGGAAACGCATCTCTTCTGGCCGAAGAGCTCGATCGGGGCCATCCGCGTGGCTCCGGGCGAGGTCCGCCAGTTCATGCCGGGCAAAGACGGCCAAATCACGGACTTCCTCCCCCCGAAATCCACCGCCATCTACCGCTTTGAAGCGCCCTGATCCGCCCTCCCAAGCTTGAGTCGTCGCGACTTGCAGATCCGTTGGGTGGGTACAGCGCAGCGGAACCCACCATCGAATCCAGTCTCCAGTCTTTCGGTGGGCTTCGCTTCGCTGCGCCCACCCTACGGGAGGGGGAGGAAGCGGGGGAGTGAATAAAGTGCTGGGGGGCCTCGTCTTATTCATTGAAACATGGAGTGGCCGACCATGAGTATATCGCTCGAAACGTGCATGCGGTATGATGACGTTGCCGTGGAAGAGCCAGAGACAGAGTCGAGTGTGTGCGAGTCCGCGCCGGATGCGGTGCTCGTGGAGCGGAGCCGTGCCGGGGATCAGGCGGCGTTCGAGGTCCTCGTGCGTCGGTACCGGAATGACGTGTTTGCGCTGAGCTATCACTTCCTCCGGAACCGGGAGGAGGCGTGGGACGTGTCGCAGGAGGTGTTCATCAAGGCGTATCGGGCGCTGTGGCGCTTCCGGGGCGATGCGTGTTTCAAAACGTGGCTGATGCGGATAACGGCCAACCACTGCAAGGATCAGTTGAAGAAGCGGCGCGTGGATACGCTTCCGTTTGACGAGACGATTGAGACGCATGCTCCCGGCGGGCTGCGGGGTCCGGAGGAGACGCTGGAGGCGGCCGAGTTGGGCGCGGCCATCGAGCAGGCGATAGCGCTGCTGCCGGCCAAGCATCGCACGGCGTTCGTGTTGCGCGAGTACGAGGGCATGTCCTATCAGGACATGGCCCGGGTGATGCGCTGCAACCTGGGCACGGTGATGAGCCGCTTGCACCACGCGCGCCGGAAATTACAGAATACGCTCATCGGAATGGGCGTGCTGGAGGATCAGCAATTATGAACAGTTGCCGTTGGATGAAACGCGTCGAAGCCTGCTTCGACGGCGCGCCCGCCGATCCCGCCGTGGAACGGCACACGGCTGCGTGTCCCGTGTGCGCGGCGCATCTCGAAGCGTTGCGGCGGATGCGCGCGGGCGTGGCCGCGGTGGCCGTGCGCGAAAGCGTCACGGATGCCCAGTTCCCGGCGTTCATGCGCGGCATTCGCGAGGGCATCGAGCGGCCTGAACGCCATCACACGGGTTTTTGGGCCGTGTTGTCGTTGACGGCGGCCGCGTTAATCGTGGCCGTGGCCACCTTTGCCGTCTTCTCCGGGGGCACCGCCCCCGTTCGCGCCACGGAAGTCGAGTCCATGTCCACGGATTTGCAGGGCGCGAAAGTCGATACGTACCGCTCGGAAGAAGGGGTCACGACAGTCTGGATCACGATGAGCAAGGATGACGTGGAGTGATTCTTGCGGGACTCATAGCGGCCATCGCGCTGGGGGCGCCGGCGGGGGAGGAGCCCGTCTCGATGTCCGTGTGGGCGGTTCAGGCAACGCAGGAGGGCCACTCGCCGAAGCAGTTCGAGGCGGGCCTGGAGTCCATTCGCGGGGCGGTGGCGGATCTGCCGTTCGATACGTACCGGAAGGTCCAGGCGCTGACGCAGACGCTGCCGGCGGGGCAGGAGACGCGCGTGGCGATCGATGCGCGTTACACGCTGTTCCTGAAGCCTTTGGACACGGATCCGGAAGGCCGTATCCGTCTTGAGGTCCGCGTCGAACTCGCGCCCAAGGCGCCGCAGGACAAGCCCGTGACCGCGCTTTCCACCCGCCTCGCCCTCGCGCCCGGCAAACAGGCCAAGGTCGGCGGATTCAAATTGGAGCAGGGCGAACTGGTTATTGTCCTCTCGCCCGGGAAGTGACGCCGGGCCGCGCTTGGCAAGTCCGCATACGCTGTGTTATCGTGAGGGCGTTGTATGGGGAATCGATATGTGGCGCTTCGTGCAGTTGTCCGACCCGCACCTCGCCAGCCAACGCGATGGGGAATGGAACAACCGCTTTCTCTGCTCGATGATGCCGGAGGTCATGGCCTGCCTTCGTCACGACCTCAGACAATTCGAGCCGGACTTCATCTTCCTGACGGGCGACATTTGCAGCAAGCAGACCCGTGCCGCCGTGTTTCAGGCGCGGGAATTCGTGGAGTCCCTGGGCATCCGATACTATCCCATGGGCGGGAACCACGACTTTGTGCTGGATGAATCCCGGCAGTGGTTCCTGGACGCCTTCGCCCATTGCCTTCCCGCCCGGGAGACGTTTTACTCGTTCACGCATAAGGGCATCCATTTCTGCGTGCTGGACCCGTGGTGGAAATGGGCCGACGGCACCCTCGACCCGGCGAGCGAGGCCTCCGTGGCGGCGGAAATCGAGTTCTCCCTCGACAGGGCGCGCTGGGTGCTGCCGCCGCATCAGTTCGTCTGGCTGGAGCAGGACCTAGAAGAGCACTATGGCGAGCCGACGATCCTCGGCATGCACTATCCCGCGCTGCCCATTCCGCATCGGATGCGGCGGCCCGGCTATCGGGACAGTGGCGCACTCGATAACGGCCGCCTGCTCCTCGAAATGCTCGCGAACTACCCGCAGGTCAAGGCCGTGTTCTCCGGACACATGCACATGAACTACATCGAGCGCACCCGAAGCGTGGTGCAGGTCGTCACGAGCGCCCTGCCCGAATTCCCCGTCGAGTACCGCCTCATCGACGTGCATGACGATCACCTCGTCATACACACCTGCCCGCTCAGCGATCCCCAGTTCGCCCGGCGTTCCCTTATTCCGGGCCATGAATGGACCCAAGGCAGCACCCGCGACCGCGAAGCGGTCATTGCGCTCGGGTAAGTTCACCTGTCGGGAGGAATGACCGTGGCGCACGTCGGCGTGAGTGCCGATTGATCTTGCAGAAATGAGATCCTCAGTGCTAACATAGGGACAGCAAGCCCGCCGAGCCTCTGCCTGGCACGCTCAATTCCGGTGGGCCTTTTTTTTGGGGGGATGGGGAGAGATGTGGTACAGCAAGAAGCCTCTCACATTCGAACAACAGGCGGAACTTCTTGTTGCACGCGGCCTTGAGACAGATGTGGAGTCGCTTGTCGCCCGTCTGCGAACCGTGAACTACTACCGGCTGAGCGGCTACTTACATCCATTCCGCAATCCTGATGATACGTTCAGATCAGGTACGACGCTGCAGACAGTCTGGCGACGCTACGTATTCGACCGCCGTTTGCGGTTACTGGTTCTCGATGCGATTGAGCGCGTGGAGGTCGCGGTCCGAACCCAGCTCATCTACGAACTCTCGCACGAAACAGGCGCCTTTGGTTATACGGATGCAGCGAATCTGCCGAAACTTACAGGTGATCGGTTTGCCCATTTCCTGAAACGTGTCGAAGACGAAACGCAGCGGTCTCATGAACAGTTCGTCAAACATTTTCATCAGAAGTATGGCGATCAACACGAACATCTTCCCCTCTGGATGGCGGCGGAGATCATGCCCTTCGGCGTCTTGCTCACGTTATTCACCGGAGTGAAACCCCAAATCAAGCGACGCATCGCGAGTCAGTACCGGATAGCGGACACGGTCCTGCATTCCTGGATGGGTTCGATAAACGTCGTGCGAAATATCTGCGCGCATCATGGCCGCCTGTGGAACCGGGAACTTGGATTCAAGCCACTCATTCCGCATCCGCGAAAGCACCCGGAATGGCATACGCCGGTGCCCGTTGCCAGTAACCGGGTCTTCGCCATACTCACGATTCTGCGATATATGCTGTGGTTTGTCGCTCCTCAAAGCGGCTGGCCTGCGCGTGTTCACATGCTCCTCGCGGAGTATCCCGATATTCCACGCGCTCCCATGGGTTTTCCTGCGGATTGGGAGACGTGCCCAATTTGGAGCCGGAATGAAGAAGCCTGAGTCTCGGCGTCCGCTATTCTGCGTCGTTGCGCCCGGACAGCACTCCAGTTCTCGTGGCAGGATTGTTGCTTGTGATCGGTTTCAAGCCACGCCCGAGTGCCTGCTATAATCGCTTTTCCATCACCGGAAGGGAGCCAGCAACGTGAAACGAGCAGTGCATTTTGGCGCGGGGAATATCGGGCGGGGCTTCTTGGGGCAGCTCTACTTCGAGTCGGGCTACACGACGACGTTTGTGGATGTCGTTGAGGACGTTGTTGCGGCGATTCAGGCGCGGCGGGGTTATCCCATCCGCATCGTCGAGGAGGCCTGCGAGACGATTGAGGTCGAGGGGGTGGATGCGGTGAACGGGAAGGATCTCGGGGCTGTGGCGCACGTCCTGGCGGAGGCGGATCTGGCTTCGACGGCCGTTGGGGTGAATGCGCTTCCGTATATTGCCCCGGCCATTGCCCGGGGCATCGAAGCGCGCTTCGCCAACGCGGACGCGGCCCCGCTGAACTTCATCCTGTGCGAAAACCTGATAGACGCCGGGCCGTACATGCGGGAGAAGGTGCGGGCCCAGTTGGAGCCCGCGTTTCACACGGCGTTGGACGAGCAGGTCGGTTTTGTGGAGGCGTCGATTGGGCGGATGGTTCCCGTGATGACGGAGGCGCAGAAGGCCGAGGATCTCCTGCTCGTCTGCGTCGAGCCGTACTGCGAACTGCCGGTGGACGCCTTGGGTTTCAAAGGGGCCATTCCCGAAATCAGCCACATGAAGCCGATGGCCAATTTTGGGGCCTACGTGGAGCGGAAACTTTTTGTTCACAACCTCAGCCATGCCGCCACGGCCTATCTCGGGCATTTGCGCGGGCATGAATACATCTGGCAGGCGATCCGGGACGGGGCGGTGCGTACGGCGGTCGAGGCGTCGGCCACGGAGAGCTGCCGGGGCCTGGCCCAAAAGCATGGGCTGGACCTGGCCGGCCTGGAGGCGCACCGGGATGATCTCGTGCGGCGGTATCACAATCGTGCGCTGGGGGACCAGATTGCCCGGGTGGGCCGCGACCCGATTCGGAAGCTGGGGCCGAAGGACCGCCTCATCGGCTCGGCGCGGATGTGCCTCGAACAGGGCCTGTGCCCCGAGGGCATCGCATTTGCCGTAGCCGCCGCAATCCGCTATGATTCTCGGGACGATCCCGCCGCACAAACCCTCCAGCGGTTGCGTCACGATCAGGGAATCGAAGGCGTTCTGCGGGAAGTGTGCCATGTGACGGGGGAACGTCCGCTAGTGGACTTGGTTGTCAAGGGTGATGAACGCCTCCTGAGAGAAGGTTGGGCAACGTAAGGACAGTCATGCACGAGATTTTGCTACCCAAGCTGGGCCAGTCGGTGGAAGAAGCGCAGATCGTTCAGTGGCTGAAGAAGGAAGGGGATGCGGTCGCCGAGGGCGAGCCTCTCTTCACGGTTCAGACGGACAAGGCGGAGATTGAATGTGAATCCACCGCCTCCGGCGTGCTGCGCAAGATCCTGTTGGACGCGGGAATTGACGTGCCCGTGATGACCGTAGTGGCGCTCGTCGGCGCGGCGGATGAAGCCCTGCCGGACTTGAGCACGTACGGCGTGGCGGGCGGTGCCCCCGCAGCCGCGCCCGTGGAAGCCGCGCCGGCCGCGGCGGCGGCGCCTGCCGTGGCGGCCCCGGCAGCCGTGGCGGC
>CAILVY010000219.1 GCA_903837785.1 Candidatus Hydrogenedentota bacterium | reverse complement strand
TGTAGACCTCGACGGGAAAGCCGGGCACGTCGATCTTCTCGTCCTTCAAGTGAATGCGCAGGCCGTGTTCGCCGCGCTTCTGCAGCAGCACTTTGGGCCCGAGCGCGAGCAGATGCTCAATCCCCGCCTCGACATTCCCCGAAACTTTCGTGTCGGAGACCTGCGAGTGCGTGAGGTTAATCTGGGCCGGATCCATCAGCATGGCCGCGTTGATCTCGTCTTCCGTGCCCATGACGATGTCCACGAGGGGCATGATCGCCCGCGCCATCACGCCGAACGCCCGGGGATCGTGCCATTGATCCGGGCGGAAGTCGATGTCGAAGGCCACCTCGGCCCCGGCCTTCCGCGCCAGTTCCGCCGCGAAGAACGTGGCGCTGCGGCTCGGCTCCTTGCAGAGATTAGTCCCGGCGAACTGGAGCACCCGGCACTGGTCGATGGGCGCCGCGAGCACGTCGTCAATCGTCAGTTCAATGTCCGCGCAGTTGTCGCGGTAATAGACGAGCGGGAACTTGTTCGGCGGCTCGATGCCGAGCACCACCGCGCTCGTGCGATGGCCGGGCTTTCGCGGGATGAAGCGCGTCTCGACGCCCTCGTCTTCGAGGAACTTCAGGATGAAATCCCCGACCGGATCCGCGCCCAGCGCCGTCAGGGCAACCGTGTTGATCCCGAGGCGCCGTCCGCCCACACTGATGTTCGTCGGCGAACCGCCCACGTACGCGGCGAAGCTCTTGATATCCACGAAGGGCGTTCCCACGTCGTTGCTGTACAGATCGAGCGAAGATCGCCCCATGTGAATCGAGTCATACGTCATGCTGAAATCCTTCCCGAACCCGGCGCACGCGAGACGCGGGGATTAATACAGGGGCAACCGATCATCTTCCCGGGTATACGTGTGCTTGACCCACGAGAACCGCGGATCGTCCTGATTGGCCAGGCTCTGCGCGCTGCCCGCCAGCACGTTCAGATAGTAGGTCGTATAACCCGGCGGGCTCACGACCGGATGATAGCCCTCGGGCACGAGCACCGCGCAGCCGTCCGTGGGCAGGAGCACGGCGTCGATGGGATAGCCCGCCTGGTGCAAGGGCGAGTTCTCATCCGTGTACACGCGCTGGCAGGCGTAGCCCTCGGGACGGTCGAACTTGTAGTAATAGACCTCTTCGAGATCCGACTCGACGAGGTTGCCGTGCTCATCCGTGAGGTGCACATCATGCTTGTGCGGCGGATAGCTGCTCCAGTTGCCGCTCGGCGTGTAGACCTCGACGAGCACGAGCCGGTGCACCGGGGAACCGGGCGGCAGCAGGTCGTTGATCTGCCGGCTCACGTTGTCTCCGCCTCGGACGGACGTCGGCACGCTCTTCGGCTCGATGAGCCAGGGTTCCCGGTCCTCGTCCGTCGGAACCCACGTGGCGGCAAAGTCGCCGGGCTCTTCGGCCGTCACGGTGAATTCTGTGTGGCGCGGCAGGTAAAGCGCGTGCGCGGCGCCCGCAAACGGGTCGCGGCGTCCGCCGACGCCCCGCCACGTGCCCCGGTTCGACTCCACGGTATAGCGGCCGGTGATGTTGAGCAGCGCGAATTCGCACTCGCCCGTCGCGAAGTGCCACTGCCCGCCCTGCTTCAGGCGCCGCGCCTGAAACGAAATGTATTCCCATCCGGCCATGGCCGGATGGATGTCCAGCAACAGTCCCGGATCGCCCGGATTCGGGGCGGGAGTCACCAGCAGGTTCTCAATTGTGTATTGCTTCATAGCTTCTCCGCGAGCGTTCTTCCCGACGATTGTAGCACTCCGCAGGCCCCGGCCACATGGGCGGCCATGCGCACGCGGCCCTTCTCGAGCCAGGCGCTCGAAAGATAGTCCGCCTTCACGCCCACTTCGCCGTCGATGCGCAGCACGCCGTCGTAGTGCCGGAACATATGATCCGCCACGCCGCGCGTGAATTCGTATTGCGTGTCCGTGTGGATGTTCATTTTGACGACGCCGTAACCGATGGCTTCGTGGATCTCTTCGACGCTCGTGCCCGAGCCGCCGTGAAAGACGAGCCAGAACCGCGCCGATTCGCCGTAGCGGGCCACCACGGCATCCTGGCCTTCCTTCAGAATTCCGGGTTTCAGCAGCACGTGCCCGGGCTTGTACACGCCATGCACGTTGCCAAACGTGGCCGCCAGCATGAATCGCCCGCCCTCGACCGCGCTCAGCGACTCATACACCCGGAGCATGTCGTCCGGCGTCGTGTATAACTTCGCGCTGGGCGCGCCCTGGATCCCGTCCTCCTCGCCGCCGACCACCCCCGCCTCCACCTCGAGAATAATCTCGTTGTCACGGCACCGCTTCAGCAAGTCAACCGCCACGGCGAGGTTCTCACGCAACGGCCGGTCGCTCCCGTCGTACATGTGGCTGTGGAACAGGTTGGGCAGTCCCGCCGCGCGGCGCTTCTCCGTTTCGCGGATCAGCGGCTTCAGGAACGAGTCCACTTTGCCCGTGCTGCAGTGGTCCGTATGGATCGCCACGAGGACGCCGTGCGCCTCCGCGAGCCGGTGGGCATGTTCCGCCAGCGTGATCGCGCCCAGGACCGGCTGGTTGAGCGCCCCGGACGTGTGCGCGCCCGCAGCCACGGAGATCTGCACGATGCCGTCGCTCCGGGCATCCGAGAAGCCTTCGATGGCCGCGTTCAACGTGTCGATCTGCAGCACGTTTATCGCCGGAAAGGCATAGCCGTCCCGAAGCGCCTGATTCAGCATCGAAACATACGTTTTGTGCGTTGCTACGGGCATTGTTGCACTCCCCAACCGCTCCCGCACGCAGTGTAGCAGAGCCCGCCGGGCGTATCAAAGCAGCCGCCACGAATCGGGGTGCCGGAGGAGACAGCGGCGCGGCGTGCGCCCTGTACGTCCTCCCGCGTCCCACGGCTCGGGATGCCCTCGCGGGCATGGGCGTTCATCGCCTTCCGGCCATTGCGGAGAACCGACTGTTGGTGTATAGTAGCACTCAGCGCCCAAGCGGAGGGGCGACACAAAAGGGAGGGCACCGCGCATGGCCAGTAAGCACACGTTGCACGAGGTATTGGAACTGGTGGGGAAATTCGTGACCACCCAGAAGGGGCAATGGGACCACGACGCGTGGGAGGCGCTGCTGCCGAAGATGGGCGCGCTGGGACTCGACCTCTGCGACGAGAATAAGCGCAATCTGGGGAACATTCTCGAGGCGGCGAAGTTCTTCTATTTCTGCCTGCCCCAGGAAGCCGAGAAGAAGGCGGCGAAGAAGGCCGAGAAACCGAAATCCAAGAGCAAGGCCAAGGCCAAGGACTAATCCTCGAATTTCTCCTGTTTCATCGATAGAATAGGCGACAGGCATCAGCGCCCGGAGTGCTCTTCGGGCGTTGTCATTGGAGGGAGTATTGCGTATGACATCGCGGGAGCGGGTGCAACGAACGCTGCAGCACACACAGCCGGACCGGGTTCCCCTCGATCTGGGCGCCAGTGCGGTGACCGGCATGCATGTCAATGCCGTCTACGCGCTGCGTCAGGCGCTTGGCCTGGATGCCCCGGGCACGCCGGTCAAGGTGCTCGAACCGTATCAGATGCTCGGGGAAATTGCCCCGGACCTCCAGGACGCGCTCGGCGTCGACGTGGTCGGCCTCGGCGGGCGCCTCAACTTCTTCGGCTTTGAGAACGGTTCGTGGAAGCCGTGGACCACGTTTCAGGGTGTGCCTGTTCTGGTTCCCGAGGCCTTCAACACGGAACCCGATGAAAACGGGGATCTCCTGCAATATCCCGAAGGCGACCGCGGGGTGCCGCCCAGCGGCCGCATGCCCAAGGGGGGGTGGTACCACGACAGCATCGTGCGGCAGCGCCCCATCCACGAGGACAACCTCGACCCCCTGGACAATCTCCAGGAGTTCGGACCCATTCCCGAGGCTGACCTGAAACGCTTCGGAGACGAGGCCGGCCGCATTCACCGCGAGACGGACAAGGCGGTGCTCGCCAATTTCGGCGGCACAGCCTTTGGCGACATCGCGCTGGTGCCCGCCCCCTGGCTGAAGTTCCCCCGCGGCATCCGCGACGTCGCCGAGTGGTACATGAGCACCCTGGCCCGGCGCGACTACGTCTACAAGGTCTTTGAACTCCAGTGCGAAATTGCCCTCGAAAACCTCGAGAAGATCCATGGCGTGGTGGGCGACAAGGTTGACGCCGTCTTCATCACCGGAACGGATTTTGGCACACAGCAGGCCCCGTTCATTTCGAACAAGGCCTATTGCGACCTCTACAAGCCGTTTCACACGGCGGTGAACCAGTGGGTGCACGAGAACACCTCCTGGAAGACCTTCATCCATTCCTGCGGCTCCGTCCGCGCGCTGCTCCCGGACTTCATTGACGCAGGCTTCGACATCCTCAATCCCGTCCAGTGTTCCGCCGCGTGCATGGACGCCCGCGAGCTGAAAGCGGAATTCGGCGCGAAGCTGACCTTCTGGGGCGGCGGGGTGGACACCCAGAAGACGCTGCCCTTCGGCACACCCGACGAGGTGCGCCGGGAAGTACGGGAGCGGGTCGAGATCTTCGGCGCGGGCGGCGGGTTCGTCTTCAATACCGTCCACAATGTGCAGTCCGGAACGCCCCATGAGAATCTCGTCGCGCTGTACGAAGCCCTGCGCGAGTGCGCTCAAAGTTGAGACAGTGACAAATATGAAGTTGTTGACCGTGATCCGGAATGTGGTGCGAGGCTCCTGGACGGTTTCTTGCGAGGCCGTGGCGCGTGTGCGGTCCGTCGGCTGGCAGTCCGGGTGGACATGCCTCCAATCGAATCTTCTCAATGCTTGGCGGCGTGTCCAGAACAAGTTCCTCCCGCCCGCGGCGGCATGCCCCTGCTGCGGCTGGCAAGGCTACGGATTCCTGAATGTGGATTGTGGGAAGTTCGCCGTGCCCGAGGCTGTATGCCCAAATTGCCGGGGCCAGGAACGGCACCGCTTGATGCATCTCTTCCTCACCCGGCGCCCGCCCGAATTTATGCGGCAGCAGCAGCGCGGAAAGGTCCTCCACTTTGCGGCGGAGCCGCAAGTGCGCGCATTCCTGGATGCAAACCCGAATCTGAACACCATCGCAACGGACTTCGAGTGGTACATGGTTCAGGGCGCGCCGCGTCCAGGTGTCCATGCGGATATCCAGCACCTCCCCTTTGCCGATAACAGCATGGCAGGAATCTACAATCTGCACGTGCTTGAGCACATCCCGGACGACCGCCAGGCAATTCGCGAGTTGAATCGGGTGCTCGCCCCGGAGGGGCAGGCGGTCATCGTCGTGCCATTCATGTTTGACAGAGATGAGACCTATGAATATGGCGCGCCGGACCCCTTCATGTTCGGTCATGTTCGTGGCTATTCGCTTTTGGATTTCAAAGATCGCCTGTCGCCGTTCACTTATGAAGAGGTGTTGCCCTCCTCGTTTGTCTCGGCGGAGGAACTGCATCGCTTTCGCATCCCCGAAATTGGCCAAGTGATCTATGTTTGCCGAAAGGGTTGACCTGCCTTGGGCTTGACGAGCGTGCTGGTTGCCGCGGCATTTCTCCTGGCGGCGGTTCCGGACCCGGTCCCAATCGGGAACCCGGGCTTTGAGACGGCAGGGGATCACGTGTTGCCCGTGCTCTGGCAGGGGCCAAGCGAAATCTACAGCCGAGACGATTCGGTCGCGCATACAGGGAACGTCTCGCTCCATTTCCGCAGCCAGGATGCCTCGCAGTACGTGCTTTGCAGCCAGCCCATTGCCCTGAGTCCGGGGAAGATCTACGAAGTGAGCGCCTGGGTCCGGACGCGCGGCATTCAGGGAAGCGAATCCGGCGCGACCGTCTGCATCGAGTGGTACGACGCCCAGGGGAAATGGGCGGGCGGCGTCTATCCCTCCGGGGTGAAGGGGGACAACGATTGGACGTACGTCCATGGCGAGTCCGTGCGAATCCCCGGCGATGCCGCAAGCTTCTCCCTGTCCTGTTATGTGCGGCAGGGCATGACCGGCGAAGCGTGGTGGGACGACGTGGCCGTGCGGCGCGTGCACGAAGAACCGCTCGATACCCTGCTGGCCGCGCCCAACTACCGAGGCGAAGTGACGGACGCCGGCCCGAAGAAAGCCCGCGTGCACGTCCGGCTCACCCTTACGGACTGCGATGAACTTCGGCTGCGCGACCTCATCCTGCGCTGGCGCGTGCTGACGCAGCCGGAAGGCCGGCTCGTCCGCAAGGGCAGCAAAGCGCCGAAGACCAGCGACTACGACATACTCATCCCTGTGCATGCCCTGAAACCGGGCGAGTATGGGATTGAGATCGAACTGGCAAAGAGGCGGGGCGGAGAGGTGCTCGCCTGCCGGCGGCACGCGCTGCGGCGAATTCCGGCGCGCGCCCCGGATGCGGTATTCGTGGATGAACACAACCGAATCATCGTGGACGGCAAGCCCTTCTTCCCGCTGGGAATGTACTGGGGCGCCGTGGAGCAGGCCAAACTAGACATCTACGCCGACAGTCCGTTCAATTGTCTTATGCCGTACGGCCCGCCAAATCGGGAACAGATGGACATGTGCCAGGCGCACAACCTGAAAGTCATTTACTCCGTCAAGGACTTCTATGCGGGGACCGCCGGCGCGCCCGCGTCCATGAAGTCGACGGAAGACGAACTGCGCGTGGTGAAGGAGAAAGTGGACGCGTTTGCCGCCCATCCCGCGCTGCTCGCGTGGTACATCAACGACGAACTGGGCCTGGATCTCCTGGACCGCCTGACCCAGCGCCGGCGCGACATCGAAGTGATGGACCCCAGGCATCCGTCGTGGGTGGTCTTGTATCAATTCAATCAAGTCCGGCAATACGTGCCGACCTTTGACATCATTGGCACCGACCCCTACCCGATTCCCGGGCAGCCTGTGTCGCTTCCTGCCCGCTGGACGCGGGCGACCGTCGAGGGGGTGGGGGGGAGCCGGCCGGTGTGGCAGGTGCCCCAGGTCTTCAACTGGGCCTGTTACCGCGAACAACCCGAAGAGAAGCAGAAATGCCGTCCTCCGACGTTTGAGGAGATGCGCTCCATGGCGTGGCAGTGCATCGCCCAGGGGGCGAACGGCCTCGTACTGTACAGTTGGTTCGATTTGCACCGCGACCCGGGCACGCCCTTCGAACAACAGTGGCCGCAGGTGAAGCGGATGGCGCAGGAAATCAAGGAGATGAGTGCGGCGCTCCTTTCCACGGAGAAATCCCCGCGTGTGGAGGCCGCACAGGCGGACTGGCTCAATTGGACCGTCAGGCGCCTGGGGAAAACGGCCTATCTTATTGCCGTGAACAACACGCGCGAGGCGCGTCAGGCCGATTTCCGGTTGCCACGCGTTCCGAAGGCGGCTGCGCTGCGCGGCCGCGGTCCGGTTCCACTCTCCGGCCATCGCCTGCACGCCGAATTTGCGCCGCTCGACGTGCTCATTTTCGAACTGGCCCTTTGATCTGCCCGGCATGGACATGGGCGACCCTTGCAGTGGGCGGGGCTGCGGGCGCCGAGGCCGTCTGTGCTGCGCAGGGGGAAACAACTTGAAGTGAGTCCCTTCGCATCATAAGATGCGCCCCGCAAGACGTTATGCGCCGGCCCGCCGGCGCGATTTCCAGGCCATATTCCAGGCAATCCTGTTCACGAGGAACATCATGGCAGAAAAGGCGAAGGGAGCTGCAGTCTCCGATCGAATGTTGTCCATCGACGCGTTGCGCGGCTTCGATATGTTCTGGCTTGTCGGCGGCACCGGCCTCGCGCTTGCCATTGCGAGGCTGTGTCCTCCACCGCTCCGCGACGTGCTGTTGCCGCAACTGGACCACCGCGCGTGGGAAGGCTGCACCTTCTACGACACGATCTTCCCCCTGTTCGTCTTCATCGTGGGGCTCTCGATCCCGTTTTCGCTCGACAAACTGAAGGGTTCGGCCAGCCCTCTGCCGGTCTATTGGCGCATTCTCCGGCGCTTCGTGCTGCTCTATGTCCTGGGCGTGCTTTATTACGGCGGGCTCACGAACCGATGGCCGGACATTCGGCTGCTCGGCGTGTTGCAGCGGCTCGCGTTCTGCTACCTGGCCTCGGCACTCCTCTTTTACCACGCGGGTCTCCGCGGCCTCCTGCTCGTCTGCCTCGGAATTCTCCTCGCGTACTGGATGCTCTTCACGCTGGTGCCCGTCCCTGGCTCCCATGCGCTGGGCTGTTCGGAAGCATCGAACTGGGCCCGCTACGCCGATGAGATGCTCCTGCCCGGCAAGAAGTACGAGGGTTCCTGGGATCCCAACGGAATTCTGAGCACGCTTCCGGCCATCAGCACGTGCCTGATGGGGGTCTTGTCCGCGCTCTTCCTCCGCCATGCGGCGCTGCCGCCGAACAAGAAAGCGGCCCTGCTTATCGGGACGGGGCTGTTCATCCTGGCGCTGGGCTGGCTCTGGGGATTTCAGTTCCCGGTCGTGAAGAAGCTCTGGACTTCCTCCTACGTGCTGTTGACCGGCGGATACAGCATCGCCCTGCTGGGCGCTTTCTACCTCGTGCTGGACGTGTGGGGATGGCGTCGATGGGCCATTCCCCTCCTTTGGATCGGCGTTAATCCGTTGACGATCTATCTGCTGCGGAACGTCGTCGACATGAACGCCCTCGCCGAGCGCTTTACCGGAGGCAGCATCGCCCTCGCGGCAGGCCCGGACATCGCCTATCTGATGAAGACCACTCTCTCCCTCTTCTTCTCGATGGCGATCGTCTTCTATCTTCACAGGCGCAGAATCTACCTGCGCGTATGAACGTCCGGAGCCCCGCTTGGGGGCGGCAAGTCACTTCAGGATGATCCGGCCAACGTACACGCTGGCCTCGTCCCGGCGCTCTGCCGCGCGTTCGTGCTGCGAATACCAGCTCACAAAGAACGCGGGCTGCGCCGACGTTTCCGTGGCGGGATCGAGGATTAGGCCGGGATAGGCCGTGTCGCCCGAAGAGGGCAGCGTGATCAGTTCCGTGAGCTGCTCTCCGGTGCGTTCCCAAATGCGCGCGACGGACTTCGAAGCTTCGTGGGCTCTTCCCGCCACGAACAGGCGATCCTTCCAGGTCAGCATGACGGGCGAGTGGACGAGCACGCCCAGGTCGCGCTTCTGCCATTGGCCCAACGTGGCATCGCTCTTCAGCCACATCGCATCGCCTTGCTTGTCACACGTGCGCATGACCACTTCCATCGAGCCGTCGGGCAGGAACCGAAAATCCGCCTCGTCCGGCTGGCGCTCCTTCGTGACCACGCTGACGTTCGTCCAATCGAGCCCGTCCGCCGACCGCAGCAGGCGCGCTTCGCCCGCCGCTCCCGCAGGCCACGTGATCGAATACGCGACACTGTAGAACGCACCCTTGAGCCAGCGGACGCGCCATAACCACCAGTTCGCCTCGTGGATGCCCTGCACGGCGCTCCATCGCTCTCCGTCCGGGCTGCTGGCAAAGTGCGAGCGAAGCCGCCCGCGGCCCGGCAACCCGTGATCCGTGGCATGGGTGAGATCCCACGTGCCGAAGAACACGTACAGCGCCTCGTCCGTCGCAGTGAAGTGCGGGTCGCGATCGTCGCCCAGCGTATCCAGCGTGCCGCAAGGCGTCCACGTTTTCATGTCCGCGCTGCGCATGACCCTGATCTCCCCGTCCATCGACAAATGCGCGCCGCCATGCCGGAAACAGATGTAGTAATTGTCGTGCCACCGGATGAGATCCGTGAACGCGTTGTGCTGCCCGTCGCCGAGCACCTTCACGCTCCATTCCAGTGAAGCTTCCGCGTGCGCTCCGAACGCAACCGCACCCAGGAAAACAAAGCACATCAAGCAAATAGACTTCACGGCGTCCTCCCTCCGTCCAATCGCCACTCCACTCCCGTTCCCGAACGCAGTCCATGCGGTCCATGGATTGCGTGCTCCCCCTCGCCTTACCCCTGAATCCCCACCCCCAGATGGTTCAGCAGCGCATACAGCCCAATGATGGTCTTTCCATCGTCGAAGCGGTTTTCCCGAAGCGCCTTGCGAATCTCGCCGATCGGCATCTCCACCAACTCGATCCGTTCCTCTTCTTCCGGGCACGCCTGTGTCTTCTCCAGGTCGAGCGCAAGGAAGAGATGAATATTCTCCGAGCAGAACCCAACCGAGGAATGGGCCGTGCCAATGGGCACGATTTGCCCCGCGCGGTAACCGGTTTCCTCCTCGAGTTCACAGGCCGCGCGATGACCGGGGTCTTCATCCCCTTCCAGCTTGCCCGCCGGCGCTTCCAGCAGATACCGGCCCAACGCAATCCGGAATTGACGTACCAGCACCACCGAATGCCCGGTGTAGGGGATGATGCACACCCCGCCGGGATGCTCGACCACCTCGCGAAACGCGCGCTGCCCGTTGTCTAACGTAACCTCGCCCACCCGCAGGCGGATGATCTTCCCCTCATACAGGATTTCGCTTTCAGCCCAGATTTCCAAGGTGCTTCTCCAAGTCTGCCTGGAAGTATCTCACGCAGGTGCGCCATGGCGCAAAGCTGAAGGGCTCCGCAGTGCGCTACGAGACTTGCCCCGGTCCAACTCCGTTCTTTGCCGTCCCCGAAGCCAAGCCCTTACGCCATCAGGCTCGAATCAAACCACCCCGCCAGTTGCTCGATTTCCGTGCGTATCTCAGGCCAGGGATGCCCGCCCCCGGGCTTCTCAATCACCTCCGCCGAACCGCCCGCGGCGCGCACCGCCTCTGCGAGCTTGTGCGACTGGCTCACCGGCACAATCGCATCGGCATCTCCGTGAATCAGGAGCACGGGCGGCGGCGTGGACGCGACCCGCCGGGCCGGGGAAAGCTGGAGCAGGCGCTCTTCCACCTCATGGTCCGTGTGATGCGCCAGGCCATCCTCGAAAAGCAGCCGCCCCAGGGGAATTCCCTCGATTTCGATCAGGTCGAAGCGGTGCCCCCCAAAATCCAGCAGGTCCGTCGGGGGAAAGAACAAGCCCAGTGCCTGAACGGCCGTGTCGTAATGGCGAAACGGATCCCGGCTTTGCGGCCGGGCCGGGCGCGGCTCCAGCGCCGCGAGCGCCGCCAGATGCCCGCCGGCGGACGCGCCCGTGAGCCCCAGCCGGTTCCGGTCCACCCCGAAGCGGTCCGCGCGCGCTTTAATGTGCCGGATCCCCTCGTGAATGTGACGAACCATGTCTTGCCCGGTGAACTTGGTGATGGAGCCGGGGGAGAGGGCGAACACGGTATAGCCGTGCGCGCACAACCCGTCCACCACCCCCAGGCCGATATGCTCGTTGAGCTGGACCCGGTCCGCGAACCAGCCGCCGCTGATCACGTCTATGATCCCCAGCCCGTTCGCCCCCTGCTCCGGGGTGAAGATGTCCATGAGCAATCCCAGGCCGTGTGCCTCCGCATAGACATGGTTGCAGATCTGGACGTACTTCCCCGCCGTCTTCGGGCGGACCCGCAAGAGGGCGGCGGGCCGGTACAATTGGGCTACGGGCCGGGTAATCGGGTATTTCATTGCGTGCTCCCGCAGGTAAATCCATGCGCCCTGCGCGCGGCATAACCATCTCCCGCAAAACGGGATACGCATTATACCCGAGTCCCCGGCCGAACAGCGAATCCCCGAAATGGGGCCCGCGGAGGCAACCCGGAACGCTTCGCGGGGATATACTAGGTGGAAACGTGTGTCCGGAATTGCCCGGACACCCTGTGCTCGACTATACTGTCTTGATCCGGGAAAGGATAAGGAGACTTGTCATGCGATCTGTTGGCCGTTTAGGCAGCCTACTTGTTCTGCTGGGGCTGGTCGCCACCTTGATGGGGTGCCCGCGCCAGGAGATGCGGCAGATCCAGGCCATATTCCAGGCCTATCCCACGAGCGGCTATGTCCCCCTCCGCGTTCAGTTTGTGGACCTCTCCAAAGAGGGCACGTCTCCCCTGGAGGCGTGGTCCTGGCGTTTTGGAGACGGCGTCTCCTCCACCGACCAGAACCCCCGGCACACGTATACGAAATCGGGCACGTACGCCGTCAGTTTCACGGCCATCGCCGCGGACGGCTCGGATACGCTCAACAAGCCCAGCTACATCGAGGTATTTGACACGGTTCCGCCCGAAGCGGCGTTCACGGCCAAGCCGGTCACGGGCGATGCGCCCCTGACGGTCCAATTTACGGATAAGTCCAAGCCCGGTTCCTCGCCGATCGTGCGGTGGGTGTGGGATTTCGGCGACGCTTCAATCACCGAAGAACAGCATCCCGAACACACATACGAGCAGCCCGGCAAGTACACGGTCAAACTCGAAGTATTCACCAAGCATGGAACGGATGAACTCGAGGAAGAGGAGTTCATCGAGGTGACAGGCGAAGTGCCCCCCACGGCGGCCTTCAGCGCCACCCCGCTCAGCGGCCATGTCCCGCTTTCGGTTACTTTCAAGGATCTGTCCAAGCCGGGCAGCGCCGCAATAACGAAACGGGAATGGAGCTTCGGCGACGGAGGCACCAGCACGCTCAGCAATCCCACGCATATCTATCGATTGCCGGGCCACCACACGGTTTCCCTGAAAGTCACCACCGCCGACGGCACGGACACCGAGGCCAAGACGGACCTCATTTCCGTCGCGACGGAAATGCTCACCTTCGGCGGGACGGCTGCGGACCGCGCGAAGGCCCTTGTCGAAATGGCGCCCGGTGAATTCGCGCTGGCGGGGGACACCCAGTCTTCCGGCGCGGGAATGCGTGACGCCTGCCTCGTCAAAGTGGCCGACGACGGCACCCAGGATTGGCTCAAGACCTTCGGCGGCCCGCAGGACGATTTCGCCAACGCCATGGCGGCCAGTACCGATGGCGGGCTGCTGCTGGCCGGGGGCACCTCTGTCAGCATGGGCGCCGGTTTCCAGCCGAATATATTCCTCGTGAAAACCGATGACCTCGGCGTACGCATCTGGAGTAACGACTTCAGCTCCGCCGAACGGCAATCCGCCTCCGGGGTGCTCGAAACCACCAGTGGCGGAGCCATCATGGCGGGCACGGCGGCCTGGGGCATGGACACCACCCTGGCGCTGCTGACCACCGTGGACAACGAAGGCAACGAAATATTCTCCTGGCCCATCCTCGCCGGCGGTCTGGATACCGTCACCGCCAACGGCCTTGCGGGCACGCCCGACGGCAACGTGGTGATCACCGGCATGCTGCAATCGCTCGGCCAAGCTTCTTCGCTCTATCTGGCCAAGACAACCCTCAGCGGACAGCCGCTCTGGGGGAAGACTTTCGGCGAAGGCCAGGGGGCCGTCGGCACGGCGGTCACCGCCTCCGCCAATGGCGGGCTGATTGTCGCGGGCAGCATTCTCAACCCCGCCAACAAGAAGCCGGACATCTATCTCGTGCGCACCACCGCAACCGGGAACATCGTTTGGGCAAAGACCTTCGGCGGCACGGCCGAGGACGCGGCCAATGCGGTTATCGAGACTTCAGACGGCGGCATCGTCCTTGCCGGTGAAACCGCCTCCAGCGGCGCGGGCCTCTACGACATGTACCTGCTCAAGACCGATGCCAACGGAACCCTGCTCTGGTCGCGCACCTTTGGCGGGGCCAAGTCGGACCGCGCCTACAGCGTAATCGAGACCCTGGAAGAAGGCCTGGCCCTCGCTGGTTCCACGGAATCCGTCGGCGCGGGCAGTCTGGACATGTGTCTCGTGGTCACGGACGCCAACGGGATGGCGCGGACCTTCTTTTCCGGCGAGCCATCCGGTGAAGGCGAGGGCGAAGGCGAGGGCGAAGGGGAGTTGCCATAGGTGCCACTGGACGGGGGAAGGGCGAACGTGAATCATTCGGCGATGTCGCCTCCGGTTATGCCGGAGCACGGTTGCCCGAACCGCTTTTCACGGAGGTTTCTTCTCTGCCTGCTGGCGGCCGCCGGGTGCTACTCTGCGGCGGTTCAAGCCCAGGACTTGCCGCCGCTCTCCGTCGAAATCAGCGCGGAGCACCCGCTCTTCCTGTTTCAGATCCAAGGCGCGCCCGGAGCCTTGCCGGGGCAGTATGCGCAGCGCGTCTCAGAAGTCTGGGGACAACTCCCCAATCCCCTGAAGCCCTACGCCGCCATGCAACTGGATGCGCCTCCGGACGCACGGCGCCCGGAGTACTTCGCCGAATTGATGAAACAGTTGCAGGGTGCGGGCGTGCCCCTCGTGGTGCGCATCGCGGACAGCGATCCGCTGCGCCGCTATCCCGTCTCGCATCTCGAAGAACTGCTGCGGGCCTTCACCGCCATCCGCGGCGTCGAAGTCGCGCACATGCCCTTCGACGAATACGACCCGGGCAAGCTCGATGAACAGGGCGTCCCGCTCGCGGCGCGCTGGCTCATGGAGGTCATCGACCTGTCCGCGCGCTACGGGCGATTCGTCCACATCCCCCTCGGCAAGCTGCAATGGCCCCGCTTCATGGCGAATCCCGCCTGCGCCCCGCTCTATCAGAAGATGTTCCTGTGCCGGGACTACGTCATTCCCGGGTGTGTCCAGCGCGGCCCGCACACGATTCCCAACGCGTCGGCGCTGATGGGTCTTTGGCTCGAGGGCGCGGTGTCCAATTGGGGTGTTGCGGCGGATTCCCGCTGGCAGGCCGACGCGCATTTCATCGAGCCGGGCCTCTTCGGCGCGCCCGCCGACCCCGCAAAGACGCCGGGTTCGCTCTATCGCGCGATGATCCTGAATGGCGCCATGACCGGCGCGGCCGTGTATTCGTTCGCACCCGAAGACGATCTCTGGTTCGGCGCGAACAAGCGGCACTGGGACGAGGCCATTCTGCCCACCCTGCTGGAAGTGGTCGGCAAGGGATTCATTGCGCGCAAGGACTTCGTCATGAAGAAGGCCCAGACCGCCTGCCGCCTCATTCCCGCCGGCAACCCCGCGGAGTTTCATGCCAACCTGCGCGATATCGATGGCGTGCTCGATAAGGGCTTCCTGATGAACGCGGTGTACGGCCTGGAGAAGCCGGGCCAGGTGCCCGAACTGATACCCAACCGCTCGTCGCACTACTGGATTCCCCTGTTGTCCGTTCATGCGCCGCAGGAATTCCTCAATTCGTTTGCCGCGGTGATCCCCGCGGGCGCCAAGGCTTCGGCCGACGAGTGGGCCGCCCAACTGAAGCCCTTTGAGCACGCCGATGGCGGCGGGGCCGCCTGCATTGCCGCCGTGGGCCGCGCCATCTTCGTTATGAACACCCGCGAAAACATCGACGAGGCGCAGCCCTTCACCCTTTCCGCGGTCCCGGCGCCCGTGCGCAAGACGGTCGCCCGGCGGGAAAGCGGCGCCATCGAACTGACCTGGCCCTTCCGCGAAGGCGACGTCTCCTACAACATCTACAAGCGGGTGGCGCCTGAAACGCGCTTTTCACCGGCTGCCGAGGGCCTGCTTGAACGGCGCTTCGTCGATACCGCTGTCACGGGCGATCAGAACATCGCCTACGCCGTCACCGCGCTCACGAACGAAACGGAGCCGTACGAGGGCATCGTCAATTACGGACAATACCTCGTGCTGAGCACCGTTGAAAGCCGCATCGCAGAGGAAGTCATTCTCAGCCCCTTGTTGAGCACCGCGGAAAGCGTCCCGCTGGCGGCGCCGGCCGCGCCGGCCGCGCCGCAGGAGTGGTGGCCGCGCCTGAGCGGCCTCGACGAGGCGCAGGCCGCCGCGGGAAAGGCCATCGCCGACCGGATCGAGGCGTGGGAGAAAGCCATCGAGGCCCGTGATCTCACCGGGACACTCGATATCTACGCCCCCGAGTATCAGGACCCGCAGGGTTGGCGCACGGAATATGTGCGCCGCGCGTATCAGTGGTTCTTCGAACGCTGCCCCTTCCCGCGCATGGCCCGGCAGGTCCACGCCTGGGACTTTACCGAACTCGTCAGCATGGGCCGCGCCAAAGTGCTGCTCTACGTTTCGTTGACCGGGGCGGCCCTCAGCGACCCAAGCGGACATCTCGCCGACCCGCCCATGGCCATCCCCCGAAACAGCACCTCGGAGGTCTGGGTCAATTTCGTCAATCAGGGCGGCGTCTGGAGAATCCTCGGCACCGACCCCGCCCTTCCCAACTTCCGCGACCTCCTCAGCTTCTCCGCAGGCCCCTACGATCCCCTCGCCCCCGGCCCGGATCAGTAACAGAACGCGAAGAAGAGCGTGTCCGAATCGCGTAGGGCGCGCACCGCGCACCGAAGAAGATTGGGGCGTATTGGCTGCAGCGGTTCGAATTCCCGGCAATCCAAATTCACCCGTCATTGCGAGGCGGCCTCTGGCCGCCGAGGCAATCCCCCGGTGAATGGCTCTTTCTCGGGGATTGCTTCGGCGCTCTCGGAATCGCGCCTCGCAATGACGAGTGAATTGCTGTCTCTTGGGCCAAAACCAGAGAATCCTTTCAGGGCAGGGCACTATGTCAACTCTGATCGTGGACGAGCGCCATGCCATTGCGGGTTTCGGCGCGTTCGGCCCGGATAACCATGTAGGTCCCGGTGAGCAGCAGCGCGGCGCCCAGCCATTGAATCCAGTTCATCTTCTCGTTGTGCCAGAGCAGAAGCGCGATCGCGTGGGTCAAGAGCGGGTTAAGCATGATGACGCTGTTGCAGAAGGCCGCGCCCAACTGCTTCTGCGCGAAGTGGAAGGCGCAGTGCGCGATCGCGATGGGCAGCGTTCCCGAGAGCAGCGCGATGATCGTGGTCCGAGTTCCTGCGGCGGCCAGCGTGTGCGGGTCTCCGACGAAGAAGGACATGGCGCCGAAGCCGATTGTCGTATAGACCGCGATCAACGTGAACATGGGCACGGGATGCAGGTCCGCGACCGCGTGTTTGCCCCAGACTGCATAAATCGCCCAGGTCAGCGCCACGAACATGATGAGCAGCGTGCCCACGCTCAGGCTGGGCAGAAGCGACGCGCCCGGCTCCTTGACCAGCACGCCGCCCACGCCGGCAAAGCCCAGCAGCGTGCCGAAGAGAAAGAACGGCCGGCGAATAACGCCCCGTTCTTCGCGGAAGAGAAAGAAGCTGAAGAGGATGATCAGCGGTACCTGAAGCTTCACTACGAATTGCGCCACGGTCGCCGTCGTCGAGTAGATCCCGACGGTCCAGGCGGTCTGCATGACCGTGTTGACGATGGCCAGGCCCAGCGTGGCCGGATTCCAGAACGCTTTCCAAAGCCCCGGGCGGTACGCGATGCCGCTCACGATCAGCAACGTAACCGCCGCGCTCAAGTACCGGATGAACGCCTGTGAATACGGGTCGTAGGGACTGCTAAGGAAGCGAATGAAGATAGGGGAGAGCGACCACCCGAACGCGGTGATAAACAGGGCGGTGTAGGCGAGCGGCCGTCTGCTCATGCGTATGTCCCGGCGCAATCAGGGATCGTCATCGGCCCGGCACACCCGCGGGCGCGTGCTTCTGGCTCACGAAGCGGATTTCAACACGCTTGTCCAGGGCTTGGGCGATGCGGTTGAGCATGGCCAGCGAATTCCCCTCATAGTCCGCATCTTCCAGGCGGCAGATTACGGAGGCCGTGGTCCCAACGCGCCTGGCCAGTTCCCGCTGCGTCAGTCCGGCCTTCGTGCGCAGGTCGTAGATCTTCCGCGCCACCTCGCAATTCGCCCGCTCTTCCTCGAGTGATGCAAGCCGTTTGGGATCGCCCTTGATGAAGCGGCGGTAGAGTATTTCCACGGCATCTGAGGTAACCCGGTCTTTCCTGTTCATGCGTCTGCTTCTTTGTACTCGTAACGGTCCGGATTGGACTCAAAGAGCCGCTCAATCCGGAACAGGCATTTGTCCTGTACTATGTCCGGGAGTGATTCCAACCACTCCAAGAGGGGCACTCGGCCGTCTTCCTCCTTGAAAAAGACCACGGTGGTTTTCGGCATCTCGACCTGCTCCCGATGTTCGTATATTTGCGAACTAATGTCAAGCGCAATGACCAATTGGGTCACAGTCCCGCGCGCTTCCTCAGGCGCATCAGCGCCTGGACAGTCACGTCGGGGATAATCCCGTGGCGGTCGGGCGGCACGTCGAGCAGCAAATTGACGCCGCGCTTCTTGCACCCCAGAACTTCGTCCGCGAGATCCGTATCGGGGCGGGGCAGGTCGCCCTCCACCCAGAACCACTCCTTGCCGATGGGATTGCAGACTTCGCCCGGCATGTAATATTCGGCGCCCTCGATCGTCCGCCATCTCACGTGGCCCTGATCGGGCGGCAGGCTGCGCTCGATTGCGATGATGTCCGACGGCCACGCATATTCCACATCGTACTTCTCCTGCGTCGAGATGCCGCTGTTCATCATGATGATGGCGTCCGGCTGGAGCGAGGCCACGTGTTGATACAGGAACGTGCGGTAGCCGCGCCCGAGCACGCCGGGGATGTCTATCCAAACCTCCGCCCACGGGCCGTACGTCGTGATCAGTTCGGTGATCTGGTTGGTCTGGAACGTTTGATACAGCGAGGTCGTGTACGCCGGCAGGTCTCCCGCCGGATCGGACGGCGTCTTGCTGCCGAAACGATTGTGGTTGTCCCACGAGCAGTAGTAGAAGCCCGGCAGCACGCCCTTCTTCCGGCATTCCTCCACGAACTTCCCGACCACGTCTGTCTTGTCTGCACTGTTCGCAACTGTGTAATCCGTGAACTTGCTCGGCCACAGGCAGTGTCCCGCCACGTGCTTCGAGGTCAGCACGGCGTATTTCATGCCCGCGTCCCGAATGACGGAAACCCACTGGCCGACGTCCAGCTTGTCCGGCGCGTAGGTTGTCGCGGGCGCCTTGCCGTCCGGCAGTTCATGCTGTACATACGTGCTCATCCCGTAATGGATGAACATGCCATAGCCGAGGGCTTCCCACGCCTGCAGCTTCGCAAGGCTGAGGCGCTGCTTGCCGCGCTGCTCTTCCGCGGCCGCCGCGTGTGCCGGCTCGCCCTGCGCCAGTTCCAAGCCTGCGGCGGCCACACCCGCCGCCGCCGTGCACCCAAAGAAATCCCGCCGCGTCACATTTCCCTTTTTCGTCTTCATGGCGTTGCCTCCTCAGTTGGGAGCATTCTACGCCTCTCGCCGATGCCACTCCAAGGGGGTGAAGGCGGCACCCGGCGGCCCGGAAAACCCTCGTGGACTGCTGTGGCCATGCCCGGCCCGGCCGAACGTGTGCCGCCGCCTCAAGACGAGTCCGCCGCAGGGAGCGGTACTGCTTCCTGCGCTGCCGCTTCGTACGGTCACGGTTTGTGAAAATTCGTGTAATCCGCATTTTTGTTTTGTGTATAATCAAGAAACCGTTGAACAGGGAGGTCATCATGCGGCGGACAGTCTGTTTCTGGATGGCGTGTTTGTTGGGGATTGGATTGGCAGCGCACGGGCAAGCCCCGCGGACTTCGCTGGCGGAGCGGCTGCTGGAGGAGGTGGGGGTGACGCACGGCGTCTGCGCCGTGGTGGGCGGAGCGGATGAGGACCTGATCCTGGGTCTCGTTCAACACAGCGGGCTCGTGGTGCATGCGATGGACGCGCGGACGGAAGTTTGCGACGCGTTGCGCAAGGCAGGCGATGCGGCCCGCCTCGACTTGCATCGGCTCGTAGTCGAGCAGCGCCCCGCCGGACCCCTGCCCCACATCGACAACTTCCTGGATGCCGCATTGTTCATCGACCTGCCCGATCTCAGCGCTGTCGCCGTGCAGGACGTCCTGAGGGCGCTGCGTCCGGGCGCTGCTGCTATCGCCGGGAACAGGCAGCCCGATGCGGCGGCGGCGCTCGAAGCGTGGGCCGGCGCCGGCCGGGGCAAGGCGCGCAAGGACTCGTTCGGGACCTGGATTGCGTTTCGCAAACCGGCGACCGAGGGCGTGGACGACTGGACACATTGGGAGCATCGCCCGGACAACAATCCGGTGTCCACCGACGCCTGCATCAAGGCGCCCTATATGACCCAGTGGCTCGCGCAACCCTATTACATCGCGATGCCCGCGATTACGCTGGCAGCCGGGGGGCGGACCTTCCTCGCCATGGGCCACATCGCCCATCACGAGCGCGAAGAACAATGGCTGAACACGATTCTCGCCCGCAATGGTTACAACGGGCAGGAACTCTGGCGCATGCGCCTTCCGGACGGATATCTCGTGCATCGTTCGGCGTTTGTGGCGACGGCCGACACGTTCTACATGATCGACCTCGCGGGCCAGGGCTGTCTGATGCTCGACCCGGAAACGGGCAAGGAGAAAGGGCGCATCGACATTCCACAGCTCAGCGGCCAGTGGAAATGGATGGCCATTCAGGATGATGTGCTGTACGTGCTGGCGGGCCGGGAACCTGATCCGGCACAGACGACGGTCGTTCGCAGCCAAACCCCCGCGTGGAGCTGGAACGAGTTGAGTTCCGGCTACTATCAGGAACGAATTCCCTGGGGATTCGGCGAGACGATCACGGCCTTCGACCTGCGCACGAACCGCCAGCGCTGGATTCATCAGGAGCAGGCCCGCATCGACTCGCGCGCCATGGCGCTCGGCGAAAACCGGGTCTACTTCTACGGCCCCGATTCGCACCTGGGCTGCCTCGACGCCGGCACCGGGCGCACCCTGTGGACGAACGACGACGCGGACTTGCGCGCCCTCATCGAAGAGCCCGGCCGCGGACTCAGCTCCACGCCGGGTTTCCGTACCACGTGTTTCTGCGTGTACACGCCGAAGGGCCTCTTCTTCGAAGGCCAGACGAAGATGAATCTGGTGGCCGTCAACAAGGAAACCGGCGCACTGATGTGGCATCACCGGAAGACCACCAGCAACCCGAACGTCATTTACGTGGACGGCGCCGTGTATGCGGGGGTCGGCGAAAACGGCAACACGCTGAAACTCGATCCGATGACCGGCACGCTGCTGCAGGACCTCGGCTTCCGGAAGCGCTCTTGCGCGCGCCTGACGGCTACGCCCGATTCCCTCTTCTGCCGGGGCTACGCGGAAGGCGTCACCCGCTTCGACCGCGTCACCGGCCAGATTACCTTTGACGGCTCGATGCGGCCCGCCTGCAACGATGGAATGATGGGCGCCAACGGCCTCCTCTATTCCGGCCCATGGCTCTGCGACTGCAACCTCTCCATCATCGGCGCCGTCGCCCAGTGTTCCGCCAATGGCTTCGATCCCGCGTCGGCCCGCGGAGAACGAGTCGAATTCGTCGGGCGTCCTGCGCCCGATCCCGCGGTCTGGGTGACCGGGGGCGACTGGTTCGCATATCGCGGCGGCAACGAACACAACGGCTCCTCCAAAGTGCCGCTGTCGCGGGCCATGCTCTCCTTGTGGACGTGGCCCGATGCGGCCACGGACGCGGCCGGCGCGCAGGAAGGCCGATGCCAAAGCACGGCGCCCGTTGCGGCGTGGGGCAAACTGTTCCTGGGCGGCGACGATGGCAAAGTGCGGGCCTTCGACGCGGTGACCGGCACCCCGCTGTGGACCTTTGCCACCGCCGGCGCCATTTTACAGCCGCCCACCCTGTGGAAAGGCCGTGTGTTCGTGGGTTCCGGCGATGGCTATGTTTATGCGCTCGATGCCGGGACGGGCCAGTTGGCGTGGCGCTTCCGGGCGGCGCCGGCGGAACGCCGAACCATGATCTACGGACTCCTCGGCTCGACGTGGCCCGTCAACAGCGGCGTCGTCATCAAGAACGGCGTGGCCTATTTCGCCGCGGGGATCATTGACTACGACGGAACCTATGTCTATGCCGTTGATGCCGAGACCGGCGCGCTGCGCTGGGCCAACAACAGCTCGGGCCATCTCGACAAGGCCTTGCGCAAAGGCGTCTCGGCCCAGGGCAACGTGACGCTGCTGGGGGACGCGCTGTGGCTCGGCGCGGGCAATGTGATGCCTCCCGCGCCCTACGCCCTCGATTCCGGCGCGCTGCTCTCGAACCACCTGCCCGGCGACGGCACGCCCACTGAAAACAGGGGAGAGGAGTTGGGCGTCTTGCTGGACAGGTACCTCGTCTACGGCGGGCGGCTTCGCTACTCCTCCAACGAAAACGTGGTCAATCCCGGGAGCTTCGGCCTCTCCTCCGGCGACGACAAATTCATGGACATCGCGAAGGGCTCGGTCGTACCCGCATGGGATGACAGCCTCTTCGTCTGCGTGCCCGCGCGCGAAGCACCGCCCGCGGCCTATTCGTGCGCCGACCTGGCCGGGAATCTCGAGCGCGGAAGGACAACCGCCCCGCGCGCGCTGTGGCGCGCCGATCATCTCAAGGGAACCCAAGTACACGCCCTGGCACTGGCCGCAAACGCGGTCGTCGCCGTGTATCAGATGCCGGTCGCACGCAGCCTCTTTCCCCGATACCGCGTCTGCCTGCTCGACCGTGAAACGGGCAGGCCGCTCTGGGAGCAGGATCTGCCCGGTGCGCCGCGCATGAACGGCACGGCCATGGACCGGGACGGCCGCTTGATTGTCGGACTGAACAACGGCGGCTTGACGGCCTTCGGCGATGCTGCCGCGCTCCGCGCCTGCCTCGGGGGCTTGGCGGCCCTGCCCGGCAGGAACCCTGCCGAGAAGGACGAACTCGTGAAGCGCCTTTACGCCGCCCTCGATCGGGTCCAGAATCCGGAAGGTCGGCAAATGTTGATGGAAGCACTCGGGAAACAGGGAATTGATGCCGTGGGGGCCGTGCTGACCAATGGCGCGATTGCGCACTGGCGCTTGCTCGATCCCGTGCCTTGGGCCGATGACGCCCATCCCGCGGACAGCCCCCTCCCCGGCGAACCCGATCTCCGGCCTGACCGGCCGGTGAAGCTGGACAAGGAAACCCTGGAATGGCGTGACTACGTCACGGCGGACCGCGAGGGGAAAGTGGACCTGGCGGCCATCTTCGGAACCCTTGAACACAAGGCCGTCTATGCCTGCGCCGATTTCGAATCGGCCGAAGCCGGGGAACGAGTCTTGACGATAGGCTGTAACGATGGGCACACGTGTTGGCTCAACGGTGTCCAGGTCGGACGATTCGACGGCGGTCGCCTCTATCAGCCCGGCCAGGATCATTTTGCCGTGCGAGTGAAGGCAGGCCCCAATCGGATCCTTGTCAAGAGCACCCAGCTCGGTGGTGCCTGGGCGTTCAACGTGCGTTTCCTGGGGTCGGGGGCGCTCGCCGCGCCGCTCCGCCAGTGACGCGAAACCCGAACATTGGGCAAAATCCGTTGCAGAACGCTTGACATTTGGACCCGCCTTGCGCAACTATAGATTGTGTTAAAAGATGAGGTGACTGATGGCTGACAAGTGTGTGCCGTGTTTCGGCTCGCCAAGGGCTCTGTCCAACCAGAAGGGTAGTGTTATGAGAAAAACCATCGTTCCCGTGTTTCTGTTGTGCCTGTTCCTCGCGGCGTCCTCTGCGGTGGCCGCGCCGGTGATTTTCAATGATGCCGCGCTCTTGAGCGCCGTCCAAACGCAATGGTCCGCTCAAGTCGGTGGTACGCTCAGCGATCCGCCAGAGGACACGGAACTCGCCAATCCATTGTTTACCCAGTTGTCGGCGCCGGGCCTCGGTATTGCCGATCTTACGGGCCTCCAGGCGTGCACCTCGCTGCAATATCTGGATCTCTCTTTAAACGCTATTACTGACGTAACACCCATTTCAGGGTTGATATCCCTCACCTACCTTGACCTTGGATGCGGCGATATCAGCCTGGATACGACGGACGTCACGGCCGTGGACACCAATTTCCTCGACAACGCCGATGTCGTGCTGATTGGCGGACTCACGGGGCTGACCTCCCTCAACCTGGAAGGCAACACGGCGATTTCCGACATTACGCCGCTGCCCAACCTGACTTCACTCGACTTCCTGATGATCGGCAACTCGCCTATTGCCGATTTCGGCCCGCTCGGCGACATCACCAGCCTGACGCAGTTGGGGGTTGTCTCTTGCGGTCTGCAGAATGCGGACATGGCGACGCTGGCCGACCTTACGAGTCTCGAAATGCTGTACATTCTTTTCGAGGCCGACCTTTCAAACTTCAGCTCCTTGAGTGCGCTGGTCAACCTGACCACGGTCGGCATTGTGGGATGTCCGTTGACCAATGTGGATGTGTTCGCCGCTTGGCCCAATTTGGTCAACGCGGACGTCCGTTTCACGCTCGTCAGCAACCTCAATGGATTGGCCACGCTCGCCAATCTTGAGACGGTCAATGCCGAACGCGCCGCCCTGACCGACATCAGCGGCCTCAACGGCCTTACCGCGCTGACCGGCGTGGGCCTGGCGTTCAACCAGATCATCGATATCAGCGCGCTCGAGACCGCCATCAATCTGGACATTCTGGCCCTGAACGACAACCTCATTACGGATCTTCAGGCGCTCGTGAACAACGCCGGAATTGGCGATGCCGACATCGTCGACATCCGGAACAACCCCCTGTCCATGACCGCGCGATGCGACCAGCTGCCGCTGCTCCAGGCAAAATTCACCACGGGTTTCCTGGGCACGAACGCCATTTGCGGTCCAATGCTTGCGATGACCGTCTCAGGCACGGGCCGTGTCCTGCCCGACGTCGGTTTCACGTTCTATCCGCAGGATACCACCGTGCCCCTGACCGCGCTGCCGACCAGTGGCTCCGGCGAAGCCTTCAGCCAGTGGCAGGGCGACCTGGTTTCCCTGAATATGCAGGAAAGCCTGCTTATGGACGCAGACAAGAGCGTTGAGGCGGTGTTTGTTCCTGGCGATCACACCCTGACGCTCAATGTCAACGGCCCGGGCGCGGTTGCGCCTTTCGTTGACGCCGGCGTCTATTCCTTTGTGAACGGCCGTTCCGTCACGCTATCTGTGATCATTCCGCCGGGTTCGTACTTCATGGGCTGGACCGGCTCGATCACCAGCACCAGTCCCGTGATTGACGTGCTCATGGATGCGGACCAGACGCTCACGGCCAACTTCTCGACCAGCGGTTACACGCTGACCATCCTGCCTCCCGTCGCGGGCGGCGGCAGCACGATCCCCGCGGCCGGGGCCTATGTGATGAACGCCGGCGACCAGGTGATAGAAGCGATTCCGGAGCCCGGCTGGGAATTCTCGAATTGGGTAGGGGACGTGGGCGCGGCCAATCCCAACGATGCCGTGATCACGCTCACGATGGATCAGGACCGGACCATCACCCCGGTCTTCTCCCAGGTCACGCACACCCTAATCCTGAATATCACCGGTAACGGCACCCTGAACCTCGACACCGGCGTGCCCCTCCCATACGTGGATGGCACAATCGCCCACATCGTCGCCACCGCCGATCCCGGATGGCATTTCGACCACTGGGAAGGCCTCTTTGACCTGACCTCGACGGTGGACTTGGTCATGGATCGGGATTACACGCTGACCGCCGTGTTCGCCATCAATATGCGGACATTGACGATTCTCACGGAAGGTACCGGCACCACGACGCCGGAACCGGGCGTCTACACCGACGTTCAGGGCACCCCGTTCACAATTAACGCGGTTGAAACCGACCCGATGTGGGTATTCAGCAACTGGACCGGGGACATTGACACGGCCGACCCGCTCGACCCCGTGTTGACGCTCAGCATCGACATCGACCGCACCGTCACCGCCGTGTTCGTGCCGCGTCCGGAATGGACGCTGACGATCAGCGTAATCGGTTCGGGCAGCACGGTGCCAGCGGCCGGCGTGAACCACATCTTCCTGGATGGCGAAGTTGCACTGCTCACCGCCACGCCGGATCCCGGTTGGCGCTTCGACCACTGGGCGGGCGACATCGGCATTGCCATCCCCAGCTTGCCGAGCATCACGGTAGTGATGGACCAGAACCGGACGATTGATGCCGTGTTCGCCGAACTGCCCGTCTGGGACCTCGTCCTCTCCGTCAGCGGAAACGGGACTACCAACCCCGTGCCGGGCACCTATCAGTACCCGGATGGCTCGGTGGCCACTCTCCATGCGATTCCCGATACCGGCGCTACCTTCGTCCGTTGGGACGGCAATGTCGGTACCGCGGATCCGTTCAGTGCGACCATCAACGTGGTGATGAACAGCAGCCGCGCCCTGGTCGCCGTCTTCGAGGGTGGCGGTGAAGGCGAAGGCGAGGGTGAAGGTGAAGGTGAAGGCGAGGGTGAAGGCGAGGGTGAAGGCGAAGGCGAGGGCGAAGGCGAGGGTGAAGGCGAGGGTGAAGGCGAAGGCGAAGGCGAGACTGGTTGCCACACTGCGGACCAGGACTGCAACAACCAGATCAGTCTGA
>CAILVY010000218.1 GCA_903837785.1 Candidatus Hydrogenedentota bacterium | reverse complement strand
GACGAACCAGTTCAATCTCACGTCGCGGCGGCACTCGGAGGAACGAGTGCGCCGCATGATGAGTTCCGCCGACGCGTGGACGTGCACGTTCAAGCTGCGCGACAAGTTCGGCGACTACGGGCTGATCGGCGTGCTTCTGGCCGAAAGGGTTCCGAGCGAGCCGGACGTCTGGGAAATCGACACCTGGCTGATGAGTTGCCGCGTTCTCGGTCGCGGGATGGAGCGATTCATGGCGCAGGAGATGATCGAGGCACTGCGTCTTCGCGGGGCCAGACGAATCCGGGGGGTGTACGTTCCCACCGTGAAGAACTCCGTCGTGGCGGAACTCTATCCGCAATTGGGCTTTGTCCGGGCGTCGGTGACCGCCGGCGGCGAGGTTCGCTTTCTGTTGGATGCCTCGCACGAGCCCGAGTTATCGCACTGTATTGCGAGAGTGGCTGACTAGTCGCGCTCGCGGTGCGAAGTGGGGCGGGAGGAAGGAGTCCGGAGTCTGGAGTCCGGAGGAAGACAAATGCCGGACCGACTGCTGCACTGCAGACTTCTGCACTTTTGCCCCTCACCCCCGCCCCTCTCCCCAAAACGAGTTTGGGGCGAGGGGAGAAGAATATTCTTGGAGGATCGATCGGCTGGACGAGTTGTTTTTGATGCTGCGGGGCGCAAGTTGCGAGGGGGAGAACGCATTGCAGGGAAGTTAGCTTCATTCCTCCGTTCGCCTTGACACCTAGCTGATGCGTGAGGGTGAAAGGAAGATATTGTGAGTGCCCCCCTCAAACCAAAATGTTTCACCCCTCGCCCTCAGCTTGCTGGGGGAGAGGGGCGGGGGTGAGGGGGTAGAACTGCTCGGGGCGCAGGTCGATCGCGGAACGGGGGGATGCCAAACCAATTCGTCGCGGTAGCGACGTTTGAAGGTAGACGTGGGTTTCAACCCACGGCATCGAGCTACACTACCTCCCTTACCGCTTACCGGCATCCGGCATCCGCTTCTGTCTGCCAACGCCAGGTGTCGGCGCACATCTCGTCGATGTCGCGGGTAGCTCGCCAGCCGAGTTCTTGCTCGGCGAATGACGGGTCGGCGTAGCAGGCGGCGACGTCGCCCGGTCGGCGCGGCGTGATCTGGTAAGGGATTTGCTTGCCGGATGCCTTCTCGAACGCGCGCACCATCTCTAATACGCTGTAGCCGCGTCCCGTGCCCAGGTTGCAGGCGATGATGCCGAGCCGTGAGCGCAATCTTTCCAGCGCTCGCAGGTGACCCTGGGCGAGATCCACCACGTGGATATAATCTCTCACGCCCGTGCCGTCGAGGGTCGGGTAATCGTTGCCAAAGACCCTCAGGAAGGGCAACTTGCCTGTGGCGACCTGGGCGATGTAGGGCACAAGATTGTTGGGGATGCCGTTGGGATCCTCGCCGATCAGGCCGCTGCGGTGCGCGCCGACGGGATTGAAGTACCGCAGCAGCGCGATGTTCCATTTTGAATCGGAGACGTACAGGTCCCGCAGGATCTCCTCGATCATCAGCTTCGTGCGGCCGTACGGGTTCGTCGCCGACAAGGGGAAATCCTCGCGGATCGGCACGGACTTCGGGTCGCCGTAGACGGTGGCCGAGGAGCTGAACACGAGCGTTTGCACGCCGAACTCACGCATGACTTCGCACAGCACCAGCGTCCCGCTGATGTTGTTATGGTAATATCGAAGCGGAATCGACACCGACTCGCCGACGGCCTTCAGGCCTGCGAAGTGGATCACCGCGTCGATCGGTTTCTGCGAGAAGATTTCGGCCAGGGCGGCTCGGTCGAGCAGATCAACTTTGTGGAATTCGACAGTTCGGCCGGTGATCTCGCGGATGCGGCCGATCGTATCCTCCTTGGAGTTGCACAGGTTGTCCACCACCACCGGTTCCATGCCCGCTTCGATGAGCTCGACGCAAGTATGGCTGCCGATGTAACCAGCGCCGCCCGTGACGAGGATCCGCATGGTATGCTCCTTTTAGATCGGGTCATTTTAGTACGATCGGAGGGGGGAAGCCACGGATGGGCACGGATCAAACACGGATAAAGGCACGGATAAATACGAGAACGAGATGGAAAAGGCGGAAAAGAGTAAGGTCTGTCGGACGTGCGGCGCGGATGTGACAGAGGCCGGCAGGTGGAAGAACCTGCAGGATGAATACTACTGCGAGGCGTGCTTTGCCAAGCGTCCGAAGAAAGAGGATCCGCAGGGCTTGAAACGCTGCTCGTGGTGCGGCGCCAAGGTCCCGCGCCAGAAATGCCACAAGAACCGGCACGGCGAGTACATCTGCCGCCGCTGCGGGGATGCGGGACACAAGGAGTCTCGCGTGCGGACGCTGAAGAAGAAGATCCGCCCGGCGGGGAAATGGGTTTTGTACGCGGTCGGGGCCGTGGTGGTTATCGCCGTGGCGTATAAGGTGTTCGGGATGTTGGCGGGGAGGATGTAGGAGATGCCGGAGGACGGATGCTCGAACAATTCGTCGCGGTAGCGACGTTTGAAGGTAGACGTGGGTTTCAACCCACGGCGTCGAGCTGCACTACCTCCCTGACCGCTTACCGCCTACCGCTTACTGACTACCTCCCACCTCCTGCGGGCATCTGGCATCTGGCATCCGCGATCGACCGGCGACTCTCGCAATTCTCCCCCCTCACCCCCGCCCCTCTCCCCCAGCAAGCTGAGGGCGAGGGGTG
>CAILVY010000217.1 GCA_903837785.1 Candidatus Hydrogenedentota bacterium | reverse complement strand
GCGGCGGCTTCTATGCTGATGGTCAGCGTCACCTCATCGCTGGCGCCCGTGGGCAGGAACTTCGTCATGCCGAAGTCGCCGCGCTTGATCGTGAACACGGTTTCAAAACCCGTTCGCATCTCGCCTTGGATGCCCTTGCCCGCGCCGGTGTGCCGCACCAGAATCGTCATGCGCTTCGTGACGCCCAGCAGCGTGAAATCGCCCGTGACCTCATAGCCGTCCTCGCTGAGTTTCTTCCACGACACGCTCTTGAACTGCATCTCCGGATACTTCTCGACGTCAAAGAAATCCGGGCCCATGAGATGCTTGTCGCGGTCCGGGTTGCGCGAATCGATGCTCGCCGTCTTCACGACCGCATTCACGGAGGATTGTTCCGGCATCGACGGATCGAAGACGACGGTGCCCGAGATGTCCTTGAACACCCCGTAGAAGTAGCCGACGTCCATGTGCTTTATGCGGAACATTACGGTTGAATGAACCGCGTCAATTTGCCAGGTTTCCGCAAACGCGGTCCCGCACGCTGCAAGCAGCGCGGCCATCAGTATCATCAGGCTTGTCCCTCGCATCTCCGGTCTCCTTCTGTTGCTTGTGATATGTTGAATAACAACGCGAGGAGAGCGGGGATTCCTTGGATTCAGGTCGGGGAACGGACGGGTCTCAGGAGCCAACCAGCGCGAGGCCGATTTCGTTGTTCAGGCAGAACCCCTCGCGCGTCGGGAAGAGCCGCCCGTTGGCCTCGGCCAGGAGCCCCCGCGCCTTGAGACTGTCGAGGGCGGTGCCGAAGTCGTCCTCGATGCGGCGGCCGAAACGGCGCGCATAGGCCTCCGTGCTCAGCCCTTCCCGCAGCCGGAAATGCTGGATCAGCGTCTCCACCCGGACCTCTGCCTCCGTCAGCACCAGGGATTCCGCCTTGACGCCCGGACGCTCCAGGTAGTCCCGCGTGCGCAACAGATTCCGTGCGCGCACCCCCGCCACGAAGGAATACGCCGCGGTGCCGAAACCCGCATAGGCCTCGTTGTGCCAATACACAAGGTTGTGCCGGGAAGCGCGGCCCGGCATGGCGTAGTTCGAGATCTCGTAGTGGTCATAGCCCGGGAGGGCTTCTTCAGTCTGCTGATAGAGTGCGAGCCACGCCTCATCGTCGACCGCGTCCGCACTGCGCTGCTCGAACGGCGTGCCGGCCTCGTAGGTCAGGCCATACGCCGAAACATGCGGGGGCGCGAGGGCCCGCGCCTGCTCCAGCGTGGCTGCCCAGCGGTCCACGGGATGTGCTCCGAAGATCAGGTCCAGGCTCCAGTTCTCGAAAGATTCCGCAACCCATTCGCATGCCCGTTGCGCCGCCGCCGCGTTATGCCGCCTTCCCAGATAGCGCAGCACGTCGTCATCGAAGCTCTGCACGCCGATGCTCAGGCGGTTGACGCCCGCGTCGCGCCACGCTTCGAGTTTCGCCCGGGAAAGATCGTCCGGATTGGCCTCCAGTGTGATTTCCGCGGCGTCCAGGCAAAACCGGCGCCGCGCCGTAGCGAGCATACGAGCCACCTGGGCCGGCGTCAACAACGATGGCGTTCCACCCCCGAAATACACGCTCCCGGCCGTGTCCGGCCCTTCAAACGCGCTCATCTCCCGGCACACGGCCGCGACGTATTCGTCCGGGACCCCGCCCGCTATCGCGTCGCTCACGAAGTCGCAGTACGCGCAGCGCGTCCGGCAGAAGGGGATGTGAATGTAGACCGCAAACATGATCGGATTGTACATCATTTTCCACTCGGCCCTGCGTCAAGGTCGCCGCACTCCGTCCAAGCGTGGTGACGGGCGGCGGAAATGAAAAACCAGAGGCACTCCCACAGGAGTGCCTCTGGACGGGAATCGAAAAGCTGGTCTAGCGTTTGGAGAACTGGAACCGCTTGCGGGCGCCGGGCTGGCCGTACTTCTTGCGTTCGACCTCGCGGGCGTCGCGGGTGAGCAGGCCGTCTTCGCGGAGGGCGGAGCGATATGCTTCGTTCTCTTCGACGAGTGCGCGGGCAAGGCCCATGCGCAGTGCGCCGGCCTGACCGGCCAAGCCGCCGCCGTCGCAGAGCGCGCGAATGTCGTACTGATCGACCGTGTTCGTGGCGCCGAACGGCTGGCGTGCCATTTCAACGAGGGTGTCCCGGTTGAGATAGTTCTCAATGGGGACGCCGTTCACGATATACTTGCCGGTGCCGGGTTTGATGCGAACACGGGCCCGGGCACGTTTACGGCGGCCAGTGGCTACGATTTCGTTGGTCTTGGAATCCTTCACGGCTCGGTGTCTCCCGTTTACTTCATCTCATAGGGTTTGGGGTTCTGCGCCGCATGCGGATGTTCCGCCCCGGCGTATACACGGAAGTGGGTCGCGAGCTCGCGGCCCAGACGGTTGTGCGGCAGCATGCCCTTCACGGCCAATTCCATGGCCCGGGTCGGGAACTTGTCCATCATCCGGTGGTAATTGATTTCCCGGAGTCCGCCCGGATAGTGCGAGTGGGTGTAGTACATCTTGTCCTCGGCTTTGGCGCCGGTCACCCGCGCCTTGGCCGCATTGATGATGACCACACAGTCGCCGCAATCGAGGAAAGGCGTGTATTGGGGCTTGTTCTTGCCCCGGAGCAGCTTCGCCGCTTCCACGGCAACGCGACCCAGCACCTGGCCTTCCGCGTCGATTACGTACCAGTCCTTCTTTACTTCCCCTTCTTTGGGGACATAGGTCTTCACAGTTCTTTCCTCCGGATGCGTTTCACGTGAGTAGGAATTCACGCGCGAACATGTAACGGGTTACGTATCTTAGCAAACACCCTCCGCCGAATTCAACCTTTTTCCCGGCAATCTTTTCCCGGGGCTGCGGCGGGCGGCCGCGAGAGTGGGGGCGTCTCGAAATGCCCGCCGGGAAGCTGAGAAAACCAATAAAGGCGCTTTGGGGCCGGGCACGCCGTCAGCGCTCATCCGAGAGCCGCGTCGCACGCTTGAACACGCGCGTCGTGACGGGATCGAGGCCGAGTACGCTGATGATTTCGCGCGGCTTGGCATAGCGCCCGTCTACGACGCGGGTCGCGAAATCAAGGGCGGTCTCTTCGCCGTCCTGTGCGATGACAGCCAGCCGTTCGATCAGCGGGCGGATATCCGTGCTCACTTTCTCTTTGTGTTTTGGCCCCTTGCCAGCCGCGGCCGCTTTCGCCATTCGATCCACGGGAAGACTTTCCCGCGCCAGTACGGCGGCAACGGCCTGCTCGACCGTGCTGGGTGCGGCGTCGGTGAACAGGGTGTATTCAAAGCCGGCGACGCTGCTCATCAGCGAGGGGCCGCGCAGGAGGACATCGGCCGCTTCGTGGGCATGGAGATCGGGCGGCAACACGCGCTGCAGTCGTTCCAGGAGTTCTTCCGGATACATGAATGCGCCGAGATAGACATCCAGGTAGTCGCCCTCGCTTTCCTCGCCCAGCGGCGGCGCGGTGGAGAATTCGATGCGTGGATGCGCGTGGAAGCCCTGGGTGTACGCGAGCGGGGCCTGGGCGCGGCGCAGGGCGCGGATCCAGGCATTCTGCAGTTCGAGATGGCTGAGGAAGCGCGCCTCGCCCACGCGCCCGATGCGCAGGCGCACCCGTTGGAGAGGATCGCCGCCGACGCCCGGGGCCGGGCGGGCCGTCTGCTCGCGTTCGGCATCCCGGGTTTCCCGTTCCGCTTCCCGGCGGCGCTGGAGCATGTTGCTGCACAGCTCGGGCTCCTGCCGCAGCACGCCGCAGAGGTTGCACGCGCCGCTCCGGCAGTCCTGGGCATACTTCAGGTCCATGGCGCGGCGCCATTCGTCCTGAAACCACGTTTTGGGGATGAACACGTCGATGTGATCCCAGGGCAGGCGCTCGTCGAGATCCCGCTCGCGGAATTGCCCCTCCACGTCGTATCCGGTCGCTTCGATGGCCTGCTGCCAAGCCGGGAAGTTCAGGCGTTCGTCCCAGGTGTCGAGGCGCGCGCCGTGGCGCCAGGCGGTTTCGATGAGGTCCGCGCAGCGCCGGTCCGCGCGCGCAATGAGCCCCTCGATGAAGGAGGTTTCCGGGGCGTGGCGGCCGAACTTGATGCCGCGATTGCGGTGGAAGCCGTCCGTGAGCAACTGCTGCTTGGCCACGGTTTCCGCGATGCTGATTTGGCGCGCCCACTGGAACGGGGTGAACGGTTTCGGCACAAACGTGGAGATGCCCGTGTGAACCATGGCGCGGTTCGTGATGTGTCGGCCGCGTTGGAGCGTGCGCAGGCAAAGATCGGCGATGGCCGCCACGTCCTCGTCCGTTTCCGTGGGCAGTCCGATCATGAAGTAGGTCTTGATGTGTCCCCAGCCCCGGCGATAGGCCTGCCCCGCCAATTCGATGAGTTCCTCGTCCGGGATGAACTTGTTGATGACGGCGCGCAATCGGGGGGTCGCGGCCTCGGGCGCAAAGGTCAACCCGGAGCGGCGCACGCCCGCGAGATGATCGGCAAGGTCCACCGCGAAGGAATCGAGGCGCAGGGACGGCAGCGAAACCGAGACGCCCTCGGCGTTGGCGTGGCGTGCGGCCTGCGCCACGAGTTCACGGACGCGTGAGTAGTCGCAGGTGGACAGGGACACGAGGGACACGGAATCGAGGCCGGTGTTCGCTATCGCCTTGTCCATGATTGCGTCGAGGGTTTCCAGGGAGCGTTCGCGCACGGGGCGGCCAACCATGCCGCCGTGGCAGAAACGGCACCCGTGCGTGCATCCGCGCAGGACTTCGACGCTGATGCCGTCGTGGACGAGTTGAGTGAACGGCACGATGTATTTCGAGGGGTAGCGGGCCGCGTCGAGATTGCGCACGAGCCGTTTCCTGATCTTCGGCGCGTCCTCTTTCGGCACGATGCGCCCGTCCGGCAGTTCTTCGAAAGGGTACAGCGCGGGCACGTAGACGCCTTCGAGGGCGGACACGGCCTCGAGCCGCTCGCGCCGCGATTTCCCCTGGAGCGGGCGCAGGGTGTTTACGAGGTCCACGACGGCCTCTTCGCCGTCGCCGAAGACATAAAAGTCGATAAACGGCGCCATGGGCTCGGGATTGTATGCGGCCGGCCCGCCCGCAAAGACCAGGGGATGTTCCTCCCCGCGCTGCGCGCTCCGCAGCGGAATCCCTGCCAGGTCCAGGGCGTTTAACACATTCGTGTACGTAAGTTCGGACTGGAACGTGAAGCCGAGCAGGTCCACTGCTGCGATCGGGTCCTTCGACTCGTACAGGAACAGGGGGAGCCCGCGTTTCCGCAGCAGGGATTCCATGTCGGGCGCGGGCGTGTACCCGCGTTCCGCCCAGACGCCGTCGAGGTCGTTCAGCACCGCGTACAGGATGTGCAGCCCGAGATTGCCCAGGCCCAGTTCGTAGAGGTCGGGGAAGAACAGGCAGATGCGCAGGTCGACGTCTTCCGGCTGCTTGTGCACGGTGTTCAGTTCGTTGCCCAGGTAGCGCGAGGGCCGCTCGACGCGGGGGAGTATATCGTTCAACAGGATTTGTTTGAGATCCATGCCGTGCTCTTATCTTTCGTGGTCGGAGGGCTGTCCGGCAGAACCATCCCGCCGCAGGAGCCTGACCAGTAGAATACCGGATGAACGCCCCCTTTCGGAAGTGTCGCGCGCGCGCGATTTCGTGCGAAGCTCGAGTCCTCCTCCGCTGAAGCTTCGGAGGACAAGGGGGCGCAGGAATTTTCGGTTGTCCGATCCGGAAAGATACAAAGTATTGGTAAGGCAAACGGCGTTCCGTATCATTCTCGACTTTCAAGACCGGGAATCACCGAACAGGTTTGGGACTTGCTGGTGCGGTCCAGAACAGCATGCGAAGGTTGTCCATTTCCTCGTTTATCACTACCGTTCTCCAGTCACGTTCAGGCCGGTCTGCGAATTCATCGCCCCGTCTCGGGACTTCGTATAGCGCCGATCGCACACGCACGTAAAGCATGTCTGTGTCGGAAGCGAGCAGGTCACTTTTCGCGTTCAGCAAAAAGGGGAAGCTGTCAGATGAACCCGTTTCCAGATTCCTAAAAATCCACTCGCCGGTGAACTTGGGTCCAAAACGATCCGACTCCGGGTAGGTCCACCCAACCCTGGTGCACAACCATGGCATAACGACAACACTCCGAGAGGCGTCGCCTTTGGCTGTGTACTCTTTCCAGGCTTCCGTCTTCTTGAAATACTCGAAGTAGTGGAGCTTCTTGTCAGTTGTAGCCGGGCTCGTCCGCTGCAACAGAACTCTTTTCGCATCGTTTCTCAGCAACGCCATCGCCACCGTCTCAGCAAGCATATCCTTGGGCGGAACAAATGGATACGGTGTTTGTTCCATGCCTGGCCGTGCTATAGCCACAACACTTCCCACGTGTATCCGCTCATCAGATGCCACGAAATTCCATTCCGACAGAGAAACGTTGCGGCTCAGGGAGGTAGAGGGATCGATGCACAGCATCTGCGGCGGGTGATCGGTATTTGCGTGCAGCATGGCACCGATCTCGTAAGTGTCCTCCGTACTCAGCGTTCGGATAGCAGTGACACCGCTTTGGGTCCAGAAAGATGCCTTCTCTGGATGACTGATGGGGAGCATCATGGCGCCGTAGCGCTGACTTCCGTTGAGGTCGAATTCCCCGGCTATCACGATATACTTGCCCGAAGGTGTCTGTCCGACAAAATCGAGGCCCGTGATATCCCATCCCTCCAGTTCGTCCAATGGACGCTCGATTGGCAGCGGCACGTCGCCAATCTCAAATCGAGTCTCGACCTTGCTTATGGCAACATGGCTCACGGATTTTGCCAGGGTTGTGGGAAGCTGGCGCACTGTGACTGCGAAGAGTCCGGGTCGATCTGCCTCTTCCGCGAAGGGAACGACCAGACCGGACAGCAAGATGAGCAGGGCCGGGGCCAACCGGGAGCACCGATGCTTGGTTCTCATTTGAATCCTCGCTCAAGAACAGCTTGTTTCGGCAACACCTCGGACTCTTCTCCCTCTTCCTTCGCACTGACAGCCACACTTTTCGTCTCCGGTCCGAAGAACATGCAGCGGGTATAGGGCAGGTTCTCCGCGGTGAATGGGGGTTTGGCGTCAACTACCGCAGGTCCCTTTGCCGGGTCGACGCGAAACGATACCAAACGTTCTCCAGCACGTCCAATGAAATGGATTCCGTCCGTCCAGTAGATATCGGAGTCCGGGTCCAGGTAGACGCTCGTTTCTTCTCCGTTGTGGAAGTTCCGGAGTATCCATTCACCGGTACGTGCAGGGCCGTAAATGTCCGCCTCCGGGTAGTCCCAGCCGATCTGGTAGCAAATCCAAGGCGCAAGCACTTTGCTTACGTACTTGTCGCCCTTCACCGGTCCAAATCTGTACTGTGTCCATTCGGACTTGTCTTTATTGAATCCGATGTAGCGTTCGTATCGATTCTGCTGAAACGCCAAGCCAATAAACATATCGCTTTCCGTTTTGGCCAGTAATGCTCCGAAGGATACTCCCAGGAGCATTGGAGCGGGGGGAGCGCACGGGAGTGGCACACCCGGAATCATGGTGCCCGCAAATGAGAGTCTCCCATCCCTTATGTCAAGAAACTCCTGGCGGTCGGCATCAACCCACTCCTTGAGATCAGCTTTGCGTTCTACTTTCGAGTTGGCGTCGATAAGTGAAAGGTGGAACTCGGACTTGGGATCCATGGCACTACGTCGGAGCACCGCAAGAGTAGGTATTTTCGTACTTACGAGAAAGCGTGCATCAATCGGGTATTCCGTTTCATACCACTGAAGGTTTTCAGGTTGAGATGTGTTTAGAAAGCCGAACGCATAAAGCCATTGCTCTTCCCGAAAGAATTCCCCGAGCAAAACCACGCAGTCGCCCCTTGGACTGAGCCTGACAAAGCCGCAGTAAGCGCAACTCACGCTTGTGACAGTCTCCATGGTTGTTTGGTCGCTGGGTTGACCATTCAGCCTAACCACACGAAGCTCTGTATTCTCTGGGGCTCTTGTCTCTATTGGGAGAGTCAGGACCATATACAGGCTCCGATCTGTAAAGCCAACAGGGGCATCAGCCGCTCGCGCAGGCGCAATGGACAGGCACTGCAGAATCGTGAGAAGGGCCATGAACCGCAGCATAGCTACTCTAACTCCATGCAGATCCGATGGACATAGTTGAGACATTCACGTTTTCCGTAAGGTCTGAGCGGCGAGAACGCCCAGTGCCCGGGCGATGCTGGATAATTGGGATAAAAGGTGACAGTCACCGTTTATTTTGTTCCGTGGGACGAGCGTGTGGATTGGCAGGGTCCGGGGTCTCTCGGCGGGTGGGAGAGACCCGATCCCTGTTCCTGTGTTCGCTGCATGTATCCCCATCGGTTTTTCGTCCTCGTGTCCAGAGCTAGTGTAGAAGATGTGTTGCGGAATTGCCAGCACGAATTGGACGTGATGGCGCGCAGCACAGTTGCGTCCACCGTGGACGCGACGTCCTCGTCGCGTTGTCCATCGCGCGGTGCCAGCAATGCGCAGAGGGTACCTGGAAATTGAACCACCAAGGCACCAAGGCACGAAGGAGTGCTGTCCGGATGGACGCGGGGAGACGCGCGGTTCTACCCCCCCTGCCCCCCCGCACGCGGGGGGGTGAAGAAGATGGAATGTCCGATTACAAATCGGACCTGCGTGAGAAAGGTGCGGAGCAGGCCGCGGTCATCCTCGACCGGGCAAGGAAGCAACGGCCGTCTCACGCTAAGGCCGCGATAGGTGGACAGGCCCGCGAAGGCGCGAAGGATAGTCGGTGGGCTGCGCTACGCTTCGCCCACCCTACGGAATGGATCTCGCGAAGCCGCGAAAGCGAACGGGGAGGAGGTTCCGGCGGGGTGAAGCGTCTTGGGCGCTGTGCTACACTGAGGCGAGGGAGGCGAAGAGGCCATGAGCGGAGCGGGAAATGCCGTGCAGTATGGACACGGGAGCGGGAGTGAGGATCGCCATCCTTTGGACGGATTCTTCCGGCCGCGGTCCGTGGCGGTGATCGGCGCCTCGGAGAAGCCGGGCAGTGTGGGCCGGGCGATGCTTTGGAATCTCATCAGCAGCCCGTTCGGCGGCACGGTCTATGCCATCAATCCGCGGCGGCACAATGTGCTGGGCATCAAGACGGCCCCGGACATTGCCGCGGTCCCGGAGCGTCCGGATCTCGCCATTATTGCCACGCCGGCCGCAACCGTGCCGGGCGTGCTGGACGAGTGCATTGCGGCGGGGGTGCGTTGTGCGACGATCATTTCGGCGGGATTCGGCGAGACGGGCGCGGCCGGCGGCGCGCTGGAGGAGCAGATCCGGGAACGGGTGCGGGGCGGGCAGGTCCGCATCATCGGGCCGAACAGCCTCGGCGTGATGAATCCGGTGATCGGGCTCAACGCGGCCTTTGCGTCGCGGATCGCGCAGAAGGGCACGGTCGGATTCATCAGCCAGAGCGGCGCGCTCTGCGCGGCGATTCTCGACTGGAGTTTCCGGGTAAACGTGGGCTTCAGCGCCTTCGTCTCGTTCGGCTCGATGCTCGATGTGGGTTTCGCCGACCTCATCTACTACCTCGGCAACGATCCGGACACGCGGAGCATTGTGCTGTACGTGCAGTCCATCGGCGATGCGCGCTCGTTCCTGTCCGCGGTGCGCGAGGTCGCGTTGAACAAGCCGATCATCCTGTTGAAAGCGGGCCGAACGGAGGAGGCCGCCGAGGCGACGAAGACCACGGCGTATTACAGCGCCGATGCGGTGTGCAGTGATGAGGTGTTCTCCGCGGCCATTCGCCGGAGCGGGGTGTTGCGCGTGGACGACATCGAGAGCCTGTTCTCGATGGCCGAGGTGCTGGGAAAACAGCCGCGCCCGCAGGGGCCGCGCCTCAGCATCCTGAGCAACGCCGCAGGGCCGGGCATCCTGGCGACGGACGCGCTGGTGGCCGGCGGGGGGCTCCTGGCACAGCTCTCGGACGCGACGTTGCAGGAGTTGGACGGGCTGCTGCCCGAATACTGGAGCCATGGCAACCCGGTGGACATTCTGGCGGACGCCGATGCGACCCGCTATGCGCGCGCCTCGGAGATGCTGCTGCACGATGAGAATTCGGACGGCCTGTTGATTGTGCTGACGCCGCAGGTGATGACGGAGCCGACGGAGACGGCGAGGCAGATCGCCGCAATCAAGAGTCCGGGCAGGAAACCGATTCTTGCGAGTTGGATGGGCGGCGATGCGGTGGCCGAAGGCGCGGACATATTGAACGATCATCACATCCCGGTCTTTCCGTACCCGGACACAGCGGCGCGGGTCTTCGACGCGATGTGGGCATACACGTACAACCTGCGCGGGCTCTACGAGACGCCGGCGCCGGACGTGGGCGGGGAGTCCGTGGACCGGAATACGGTTCTGGGTTGGGTGAACGCGGCGCGGCGTTCGGGCGAGGAAGTGCTGGAGGGCCGTGCGGCGAAGGATATCCTCGCAGCGTACGGGATTCCGGTGATGGATGAGGACCGGGTTCCGGCAGGGGCGTGCCGGCTCCGGATGGGCAGTTACATCGACCCGTATTTTGGGCCGGTGCTCGTCTTCGGGGCGGAAGGACCGATGGGCGAGGCGTTTCGCGACCGCGCGCTGGGCCTGCCTCCGCTGAACTCGACGCTCGCGCGGCGCATGATGGAACAGACCCGCGTGTACAACGTGCTCCGGGGCGGCCACGGCTTCGCTGCGGTCGACACCGCGGCCATCGAGCGCGCCCTGGTTCGCTTCAGCCAGCTGGTTGTGGAGCAGCGTTGGATCAAGGAGATCGAGATCAAGCCGTTTTGCGCCGGGGCCGGCATCCTCGCCGCGGCAAATGCCAGGATGATCCTGCACAGCGCAGACGCGCGGGAAGAGGAGCTTCCGCAACTTGCCATCCGGCCCTATCCCAGCGAGTACGTGGGCACGTTCACGCTGAAGAACGGGGAAGAGGTGGCGGTGCGCCCGATTCGCCCGGAAGACGAGGCGATGATGGTGCGTTTCCACGAGAGCCTCTCGAAGAACACCGTCTACTTCCGGTATCTCCGCCAACTCGCGCTCGATGAGCGCATCCGGCACGAACGCCTGGCGGAAATCTGCTTCATCGACTATGACCGGGCCATGGCGCTCGTGGCCATTCAAAGCGACGGCGAAAGCGGCGAACAACGTGTCCTGTGCGTCTGCCGCATGGTTAAACTTCCGGGCGCGGGCGACGCGGACTTTGCCATCGTCATCAGTGACGACTATCAGGGCCAGGGACTGGGCTCGGAAATGATGCGGCGCCTGATCCATGCGGCGCGCGCGGAGAAGGTGCGGCGGCTCACCGGCATCATTCTCCCCGAGAACCGGCCGATGCTTCGCATGTGCATGAAGCTCGGATTTCAGTTGCACAAGCCCTTGGGCGAGGAAGTCACCGCCGAAATGCTCCTGTAGCCCGAAGGCGCCGCGCCCCGCATCACGGAGCGTCTTGAAGCCTGCCGCCCCGGGCAGCATAATACGGGCAGCGACGGATGGCAGCATCATGACAGCCTTTCTGTGGGTGGCCGAAAATGGAGAATTCCTGGCGGAGCGCTGGTTGGCCGGGCAGCCGGCCGGCGTCCCGATCTGCCTGCTGCATGCGCCCAACGCGTCGGGCGCTGCCCGCGCGATGCAGCAGCGCCACCCGGCCATACGCGAAGCCTTGATCCTGGACGGCGCCGGGGAAGGCACGGAACAGTTGCGCCTGCTGCTTTCCGGGAACTCTGAGGCACGGATTGTGCTGCCGCTTTCCCTCGAAATGCGTCCGCTGCGCTATCGGCCGACGGTGCTGACCCCGCATGTTGCCCCGCACTACGACCTGGTGCGCACGTTGTGGAAAGCCGGCTTCCGGGAGCTCGTATTCCATAATCTGAACGGCGAGCACCGCCTGGCGCTGCCCCATCTGCTCGACGAGTTTGCGGGAGTGCATCGCGGGCGCCGCTGTTTCGTGGTGGGTAACGGGCCGAGCCTGAATGAGATCGACATGGGCCGGCTGCGGGACGAGATCACCCTGGGTTCGAACCGCTGCTATCTCGGCTATGAACGATGGGGATTCCCGTTCACGTACTGGGGCATCAGCGACACGTATCAGATCCAGGAATACGCGCAGGAGTACGTGGCGAGCATTCCGGGCGACACGGTCAAGTTCTTCCCGTTTGAATACGAGGCACTCCTTCCCGTGGACCAGGCCTGTCCGGTGAACCTTGGCCTGTGCCGCGCGGCCGCGCATGCCTTTTCGGATCGTCCGGAGCGACTCTACGCGGGACACACCGTCACCCACATGCTGCTGCAGGTCGCCGCGATCATGGGCTGCGATCCCATCATCCTGATTGGGGCGGATCACCGCTATGACGTGAAGCCGCCTTCGCTGCCGCGCAAGGCCGCGCGCCGGATGCACCGCTATATGACCCGGCGCACGCAGGACAGCGCACCGTACCGCATGATCGAGGCGGCGTATCTGGCATGGCGCACCGGCCGCACGCGGGCGGTGGAGGCCGGACGCGGCTTCTGGAACGTGACGGATCCCGCATCGCCCACGCATTTCGATGCGCGCTATACGAATCAGGGACAGCGCCGATTCCGCTTGCCGGAACCCGGCGAGGCGGAGGCGGATTTCGCTTGTGCGTTGCGCTGGGCGGACGCCCGGGGGGTGCGTATCGTCAATGCCACGCCGAACTCGGCGCTCGACGTGTTCCCGAAAGTCACGTATGACGAACTCTTCTGAAGCGCCGTCGCTTGACGTCGTCATTCCCTGTTTCAACTGCGGGGCCGTGCTGGAGCGTTGCGTGCGTTCGATTCTCTCAAGTGCGGAGCAGTGTCCTGGCGTGCGAAACGTGGTCATTGTGGACGGGGGCTCCAGCGACGACACGGCACAGGTCTGTGAGCGGCTTGGCCGGCTTCCCCGGGTGCAGATGTTGCGGCACGAGCAAAGCTCCGCGTCGGCCAAGCGCAATCATGCGGCGCGCTGGAGCCAGGCCGATTTCCTTGTGTTCACGGATCCCGACTGCGTGGCGACGGAGGGCTGGCTGGCGGCCTATGCGGAAGCCGCGCGCGTTTGGCGTTGCTGCACCGGCCGCGTATCGCCGTACGGGTGCGGGGTCCACACCTCGGTGCGGGGCTACCGGCAGGATCACACGTTCCAGCCCGGCATCCTGTACAGGGCCTTCCCGTTTCGTCCGGGTTCTTCGAATAACGTGATGATCGAACGGGCGCTGTTCACCGCCCTGGGCGGCTTCCGCGAGGATGTGGGGCCGGGCACGCCCCATGACGCGGGCGAGGATGCCGATCTCAATTACCGCGTGCTGAGGGCGGGCGTCCCCATACGCTATGTGGCGCAGGCGGAAGTGCAGCATGATCACGCCGAAACCGAAGCGGTCTTTCTGCGGAAGAAGGAGTCCTATGCGCGGGGGCTCTCCTATCTCCTTTTCCGTTTCTATCCCGCGGACCCCGCGACGTACCTCTCGTTCAAAGTGATGATGGCGCACACGCTGCTGCGGCTGGCGTGGCACGCGCTCACGTTCAACCGCCTGAAGACGCGCCAGGCGTGGGGCGAACTGCGCGGGCGTTTGCGCGGCGCGCTGGAGGCATGCCAGGCTTGGGGCAAGGAGCATTGATTCGGCCCGTCCCGGATTCTACAATGGGCATCCTGGCTGAAGGCTGAAACCGAGTGGACACAAGATCATCCGTGTATCCGGGCCCGCATGACACACCGCCCCCTGCGCCCTCAACGCCGTCCCGCGACTGGCGCTGCACGGCGTTGTTTCTCGCCTTACTCGCCTTTCACGTGATCGTAAACCTGTGGTGGCTTGCCCAGGACAACCACCCGATCCGCACGGATGAAGAGAGCCACATGCTGGCCGCGCGCCAGTACTACGATGTGTTGTTTCTGACGCATCACGACAGCATGTTTCAGAAGCTGATCGCCGTTTCGAACATTCCGCCGAGCCAGCCTGCGCATCCGCCGCTGCTGCACATCCTGGGCGCACTGGCGATGGCGTTGCTGGGTTACGGCCCGGATGTCATGACGGGCGTGAATACGATCGCCTTTCTTTTCACATTGTTCGGCTGCCTGCTCCTGTTTCGACGCTTCCTTGATCCGTGGGAGTCGCTCTATGCGGTGTTCGTTGTCAGTTTCACGCCGATCGTGTGCTGCTCCTCTCGGTACTTCATGACTGACGTCTTGTCTTTGACCTTCGTTGTGTGGGCGCTTTACGCCCTCTTGCGCAGCGATTATCTGCTGCGTACGGGGTGGTCCTTCGCATTTGCCCTGCTCAACGGCTTTGCCATTCTCGCGAGAACCACGTCGCCGGTTTATTATCTCGTGCCTTGTCTGTTTGCCGCCGCGCTGGGCCTGCTTTCCTCGCTGCCGCTGCCGAACAACCGTAACACGTTCCAGCGGCCCCTGCGCGCGTATCTGCTCAACAGCGTGATCGTCCTGGCCGTCTCGATAGGCGTTTGCGCCCCATGGTATTTCAAGCATCTTGACGAGTTCTATGATTATTGGGTCTACAAGCACCGGGGCGGCCCCGGCGGGCCGATAGCGCTGTTTCAGCCGGACACGCGCGGCATGGACCGCGCCTCGGCGCTGGATCCGTTGCCGGCAGCGCCGAAGCCGGCCCCTTCGAGCGTCGCGCCGGGAAAGGGCGACGCTGCGGCGAAGACGCCGCTCTCCGGCAAGAAACTCAGCCTGGGCGATCAGGTTGCGGCTCCGCGCATCCCCTGGGATCGCTATCCGCTCTACATCCGGCAGAATGCGGTCTTCTATCCCATGTATCTGCTGGGCGTCGCCGGCATCATCGCAATGTTGTTCCTGAAGCGCTTTCGAAATTCGGCGTCGTTCATGATCTTCCTGTGGGTGATCGGCTCGTGGGTGCTGATGACAGTGCTCATGAAGTACGCGACGCCGCGCTACGCCCTGCAGGCGATGCCGGGCTTCGCGTTGTTCGCGGCACTCGCGGTGATGGCGCCGCCCTGGCGGCGCGTGCGCCAGGCGGGCATGATTGCCTTTGCCGCCCTGCTGATATTTCAATTCGGCAATCTCTCGATCCACGCCTACGGCCCCATCGCCCAATGCGGGTTCTACACACGTCCGCTTCCCTCGGATCCGAAGCTGTGGCGTCCATATGACATCACGCTCTACAAGGATCAACTAGCGCTCGGGTTTTCGTATACCCGCCTTGGCGCGCCCGTCACGGAAAACTTCAAGGACCGGATTTTCGGGGCGATGGTTCGGACGGAAGCCAGCCGCCAATCGCTTCGGGGCGAATACGCGAATTATTTGCGGCTGGGCATGCGCGGGATGGAATTCGACGAAAAGCACTATTGGCCGGATGAGGCGGGAAAGGCGAATCCCTATCGGCTGAGCCGGCTCCCGGCGAATGCCCTGCCCAAGCGCAAGCTGCACGACATCGGACTCGGCCGGGTTCCGGAAGACCTGCTGCCCAACCTGAACGACGCGGAGTACATTGTGTACGACGTGGACTCGGCCGCTCCCCAGACCGAAGAGCAGTACGTGGAGTTCTTCAAGGCGCGCGGCTTCGAATCCATCGAACGCTTTCAGGAGGCGCGCGTGGGCGAGGTGGATCCCCAGACGTACGGCGTGCTCGCCCGGGTCCATGCGGCCGCGCCGATAGAAATCGCGAGCAACGGCGACATCGACAAGCTGAATCTGTTTCAGTTGTATCAATTCAAGCGGACGCACGGCCTGGATCAGAACCCGGCATTGAAGGCGTATGCGGACAAGCGCTTCGAGACGCTTGCGCTCGGCGACGATCCGAAGCCGTACAAGCTGAACGATTATCTCACGTATATCCGGGCAACGGCTTCGCCCGAACCGGACGGCTGGGTCAACTTCCTCTTCATCTTCCACGTGGACAAGGCCATCGACACAGACTTGCGAATGTATTTTCACGGGCGGGTGGCCGAAGCGGACCGGAAGCAGCTTCCGCCGCAGTATCAGAAGGACGGGTTGATGCTCTGGAACTTCAATCCCGATCCGCCGACGCGGGATTGGCCGGCGAACGACTACGTGGTGATCATGCGGCGCATCCAGCCGGCCAAAATCAAATACACGCTCAAAGTGGGCCTGTACTCGGATACGGTCGGCTACTTTGGGTCCGGTGTGCCGCTGGGGGAAATGGATTTCGCGGCAATACTGCGGGCGAAACAATAGCGAGGGCGGGAAGCTGATGGGTGGCGAGAACGTGCAGAGTATGCGCAGGCGGCCTTTGGACGCGCGGCTTTGCGCGGCACTGCTGGCGTTGCTGTGCGTGTTTCATGCAGGGATGAACCTGTGGAATCAGCATCGCGCGCGCGGGGCGATCCAGCCGGTGGAACGGGTCCATGTCGAGAAGGCCCGCGAGTACTACAAGACGTTCTTCGAGTCGCCCCAGGACAGCGCGCTGCAGTCCATCATTGCCCTGGCCAAGATTTCTCCGGCCGCTCCCTCCTATCCGCCCTTGCTTCATCTGAGCGGCGCCACCGCCCTGTACGCGGCAGGCGGAAGCACGAAATTCCTGGGCCTGCTCAACTCGGCATTCCTCGCCTTGTTGCTGCTGGGCTTCTTCCTCCTGTGCCGCCGCGTCTTGGATCCATGGGAGGCGATCTTTGCGGCGTTTGCGCTCAGCCTCGTTCCGGGCGTGTATGAACAGGCACGGGTATTCACGCCTTCGACCCTGACGGCCGCGCTCTCCGTCTGGAGTGTGTACGCCCTGCTGAAGAGCGCTTACTTCCGGGATCTCGCCTGGACGCTTCTTTTCGCGGTGCTGCTCGGGTGCGCCATGCTTTCGGACGCGGCGTCGATCAAGCACCTCACGATTCCGGCCATGGCCGCATTGATTCTCGGGGTGCGCGCCGTCCGGGAACAGGGAAGGGTTTCGAGGCTGCTGCTGCAGGGCGCCATCGCGGCCGCGGTCGCCTGCTCCGTGTTCTCTCCCTGGTACTTCCGGCATCTGGACGCGTTTTACGAGGCTCCCGCGGCGATGAAGGGGGAGGCGCCGGCAGCCAGGCACGTCTCGTCGGTTTCCAGCGCGGACATGGGCCTGGAGGCGTCGGCCGGCGCAGGACAGGATCCGGCACAGAATGTGCCGATGACGAAGACCTGGTTCGAGCGGATTTGGCTCGTGCTCGCCATCACGGGCGTGTTAGTGACTTTCGCTTCGCCCCGGTTCCGCGTGGGACAGATGATGGTTCTGCTGGCCTGGTTCGCCGGGAGCGGCGCGCTGCCCATGCTTGCCGCCCGGGGAGCTTCCGCGGATGCCGGAGCCGTGCTTTCGCTCTTTGCCGTCGCGCCCATCCTCATTTTGCCGTGGGTGCATCTGCGCCGGACGGCCAGCGGCCTGCTGGCCCTGGCGCTCGTGCTCCAGTTCGCGTATCTGGCGGTTCCTGGCGGGTCCAAAGATCAAAGCCCTTCCGCAGGGCCTGTCACGCCGGGCCCGGGCGCGATGGACACCACACCGGCGCTTGTTCCATTCAACATCCGGAGCACGGCGGAGGTGGATCAGCTTTCCTTCATCGACCTGTTTCGCTATCGGAACACCGTGGGACTGGAAGTGACACATCCCGACCTCAAGGCATACTCCGAGAAGCGTTTCCAGGCGATGATCGATGCCCTGCACCCCAAGCCCCAGCGCATCTGCCCCGCGTTGCAGTTTATTCACGCGGGCATTTCACGCGGGGACGGCGACTTCTATCAGGTCATGCTGATCTTCTTCGTGGAGCAACAGATCGGCACGGACTGGAACATTTATCTTCAGGGGCAAGTGCCCCCGGACGGCCTGCAGTTCCTGCCGGAGGCACAGCGTGCCCTCGCCCATAAGCGGTGGGACTTCGCGCCGACCCCTTCCACGAGCCGGTGGCGCGCGGGCGATTACATGATTGTCGTGTCCCGGATTCAAGCCGAACGCATGCGCTATAACATGGAGTTCGGCTTCGCCCTGCCCGATGGTCGAACCTTCGGCCAATCGGTTTCGCTCGGCCCGGTGGATTTCGCCGCGTTCTAGCGGCTACGGGGTCCGTTCACTGGACGAGCTCGCCGGGGGCATGGCCGTCCACATTCGTGCGCAGCACGTACATGTCCTTGTCTCCGTTTCCGAAGGAGGCGGAGGTTCCTGCGAAGACGAAGCCGGCTGTGTTCGCCGCCGCG
>CAILVY010000216.1 GCA_903837785.1 Candidatus Hydrogenedentota bacterium | reverse complement strand
CGGGATGAAGACGTGCAGGACGCCCTGCAAGAAAGGATTGCACAATAATGGAAGCCATGATTGAAAGCCTGTTCAAGCGGCTCTTCTATCCGCTCCTTGCGCCCATCTTCCATCCCATCAATGATTTCCTGAACTGGCTGCCCAACAGCCTCGCCGGCATCTGCGGCGTGGGCCTCTTCCTGAGCACGATGATCTGGGTGTGCCTCCTGTTGAACAAGGATTATGTGAACCGCGGCCGGCCCTACAAGTCCATCTGGACCGATTTGCGGCTGTGGACTATCATCTCCATGACCCCCCACGTGTTAGTGTATTTTTACTTCAGATAGGACCTCCGGCGATGAGCGAAATCAAGGAATCGGACTCCGACAAGAACGTCAACATTCGCATGGAAAAGCGCGACGGCGAGACTTATATCGCGCTGGGCCTTTTCATTGTGGCCGTGGGGATTCCGGTCGTGGCGGGCACGTATTGGGCGGCGCAAACGAACGTCCGCGCCGCTATCGTCAATGTCGTCTGTGCCGGCGTGCTCCTGCTGATTGGCGTTGCTTCCATTGTCTACGGGCGCTTGCTGCTGGCGCGGAACAAGAGACGGGCGTGACCGCGCTGCTTTGTCTGCCTGGCCGCGTCGGGGGCGAGCAGGCGGCCCGCTACTTCGCGCGTCCACGGCTCAGGAATCTATTCGGACTGCTTTGCCCGGCGGTGCGTGTCGCACAAGACGGCAATCCGGAATCCAGAATCCCGCCTTTTGTAGAGTGCCTGTGGATGCCCGCCTATGCCATCCGAATTCAGGCCATCACACGGCAAGACACGCGGAGCATCTGGACGTCCGTCGACGGGTGGTCGGCGCAATGCGCCATTCTCGATTGCGCAGATGAGTTGGTTTCCCGCGAAATCGGCGCAACATTCTTCGTCCCGAAGATCGACGAGGCCAAAGCCGTAGCCGCCGCCCGTGCGGGGCTCCTGCGCTACATCCTGGCCCAACGCGGCCAGATGAACAAGCCGGATGTCGGGGACGTCGAGGAAATCCGCCTGTATCATTTCCCCATCTGGGTCTGCTTCTATCGACGGGTCGGCCGCTACATCGACATCAAGACCCTCGACGGATGCACGGGGAAATCCGCCGGCGCCAAAATGCGTGTGGCCGTGCTCAACGCGCTCGTCGCCGCCAGGAAATCGCGCAAGATGGAGAGTACAATCCCCAATTGAGGGAGGGACGCATGGACGCACTAAGATGGATAGTGTGCGTGCTGGCCGTCGGCATGGACGGCCTGGCGCAGGCAGAACTTGCTCAGGGCGCTCCCGCATATGCATTGAACGGGAAGGCGCTGGAGGGGGCGCAGGCGTCGGAAGGAAGTTTCGCACTGATCGCAGGGGAAGGCTCGCCGCAAATAGCTATCGCGCGGCCGCTGCATTGTTGTGCTGTGGCCGTCGAGGGCTCGGAAGCAGCGGCCATCTCCGTGCCGCTGACCCTCTCCGGCTCATTCGCGATTACAGCCGAAGCCGTACTCGTGCAAGGCGCCGCGGCGGATCTCATCCTTGAGTTGGAGTCGGGCATGCGTTCGGACGTGCACCTCACAAGCGGGAAGGCGGTGCTGACGGTTCAGGGAGACGGGCATGCCGGTGCGGACAGTGTGACGCTCTCCGTTCAAGGCGCGGGCGTCCCCGCAGCGGTGCGCTGGAGTAACGTCAGCTGTGAGATGGACGGCAAGTCCGTGCCCGTCGAAATATGTTCAAAAGGTTTTGTGGGGCCACCCTATCCCATGCTGCGCGAAGTGGCGCTTCGTTCATCGCTCGAACGCGAAGTAATCGACTGGGACTGGCGCCTGCAAGACGGCATCGGGGCCGGGGCAACGCAAGGCACTCTTGCCGGCGCCATCGAAAAGACGTTGGCACGGGGGAACGCGCTGCTCGCCGAGCTTGATGCGACAGGCAGTCCGGCGCCCGCGTTGAGCGCATGGAATGAATTGCACGATGAATGGAACAAGCTGCGCGGCGCGAATCCACCGGAAACCGATGGCCGCCTGGAAGATCTCTGGCGGCGGGTGCATGAGGCGCGCCGGGAACTCGTATTCTCAAACCCGCTGGCGAACGTGGGGCCGTTGCTCTTCGTCAAGCAGGCGCCCGGCGTTTTCAGCCATCAACTCACGCAGTACTACGGGCGCTATGCCCGGCCCGGCGGCGGGGTCTTCGTGCTGGAACACCCCGGAGAATCCATGCAGGTGCGGCAGATGGCCGCAGGGGCATTCCCTCCGGGCAGCTTCATGCAACCGGAAGTGACGCACGATGCCAGGTGTATTCTCGTGGCATTCTGCGCGGCGGATGCGGCGCCGGAAGATCCGCGGGCGGGCCAGAAGGGCCGTTTCTACCACTTGTACGCGATGGCACCGGACGGCGCGGACGTGCGTCAGCTTACGGACGGCTGCTTTGATGATTTCGCGCCGAAAGAGTTGCCGAACGGGAGCGTGGCGTTCATCTCCACCCGCCGTGGCGGCATGCACCGCTGCGGCTCGCCGGGCTGCGAGGTGTATACGCTTACGGAGATGAATGCGGATGGGTCCGGCATCCACACGATCTCCTATCATGAGACGCAGGAGTGGGATCCGTCCGTGCTGAATGACGGGCGAATCATCTACACGCGTTGGGACTACGTGGACCGGAACGCGGTGCAGTATCAGCAGTTGTGGACGGCGCGGCCGGACGGCAGCGCGCCGGTGGCGTTCTATGGCAACAACACGCTCAATCCCGTGGGCGTTTGGGAGGCGCGCGCGGTGCCCGGTTCTCCCCGGGTGATGGCGACGGCCGCGGCGCATCACGCGATGACGGCGGGTTCCATCATTCTCGTGGACGTCACAAGAGGCGTGGACGGCCTGGAAGCGCTGACGCGCCTGACGCCGGATGCGCCGTTCCCGGAGAGCGAAGCGCCGTTGCTGGCGCAGTGGCGCGCCCCCATGCCCTCGGAGCCGCCTGTGCGGACCCCGGAAATGGACCGCTGGCCCGGGCAGTGCTACCGCAGCCCTTATCCACTGTCCGAGTCGCATTTCCTGGCGGCGTACAGCTACGACGCCTTGATTGGGGAACCGACGGGTAACGCGGCGAACCTGTTCGGGCTCTATCTCGTAGACGCGTTCGGCAACAAGGAACTGCTGTATCGCGATCTGAATATCGCGAGCCTGTGGCCGATGCCGCTGCGCGCACGCGGTGTCCCGCCCGCCGTGGCGGAAGTCTCTGATACGCAGGCAGCCGCCGAAGGCACGTACTTCCTGCAGGATGTATATGCGAGCGATCCCAAGATTCCGCCCGCGTCCGTGACACGGCTTCGCATTGTGCAGGTCCTGCCGAAATCCACTTCGGGCGCGAACAACCCAACCGTGGGCAACGCAAATGCCTCGCCCGGAAAGCAGGTGCTTGGCACAGTCCCGGTGGAATCCGACGGCTCGGCGTACTTTCGCGTGCCCGCGGGGTTGCCGGTGGCCTTCCAGGCCCTGGACGCTTCCGGCCAGGCAGTGCAAGTGATGCGCAGTGTGACGTATGTGCAGCCGGGAGAACGGGCCTCGTGCGTGGGCTGTCATGAACACCGCCTGAGCGCGCCGCCCGCATCGGCGGCGGTGCCGCTGGCCGCGCGGCGGGCGCCTTCGGGCATCACGCCCGGTCCGGACGGATCCAAACCCCTGAGTTATCCGCTCCTCGTGCAGCCGGTGCTGGACAGGCTGTGCGTGCATTGCCACGACGGGAAGGACGAGAAGAACAAGGCCATCCTGCTCACCGGAGTACCGCAGGGCCGCTATACGGCGTCTTACAATGCACTGGCGGAGCGGGTGTCGTATTCGGCCTGGGGCCGGGGAACGTTCCCGGGGGGCAACTGCGAGCCGTTGGCGAAACCGGGTTTCTTTGGCGCGAAGGGAAGTCCGCTGATGAAGATGCTGATCGCGGGCCACCACGATGTGAAGTTGGAGGGAGCAGACCTCGAGCGCCTAGTGACGTGGATGGACGCGAACGGGCTCTTCTACGGAACCTTTGATCCCGCGGATCAGGAACGGCAGCAGCGCGGCGAACGCATCGCCGGGCCGGCCCTGCAATAGGCGTTAGCCTCTTGCCATGTCCGAGGCTCGGCGCGCTGTCTGGATGACGAAATCGAAGACCGCCGTGGCGTCTGCGTAATCGGTTGCATGGCCCCCATTGTCGCGGTAAATCAGCAGCACCGCCCGCCCCAGCTTCTTCAGCGATTCCGCAAGCCGCAGCACACTCTGCGCAGGCACGAGGTCATCCTTGCCGCCTGCGGTGATGCCCACGGGCATTGTAAGTCGTTCGGGGAAGAACTCCGCGCTGCGGTCGTGGTACTCGGATGAGGCCTCGGCCTTGCTGCCGCCAAACGAGGCGGCGATGGCGTCCTGGAAGCCCGCGTACTCGACAAGGTTCGCCGTGCCGTTCATCGAGATCACGCCGTCGACGCAATCGGGATGCCGCACGGCGAAAGTCAGGCAGGCCGTGCCGCCCATGGAGCCGCCGCAGACAAAGACCCGCCGCACCGGGTACTGCTTCCTGAGCGCGCCGATGATCTGCACCACGTCCGATTCCGCCTTGGGGCCCATCCACGAAGTCTTTGCGCGATAGTCCGGCGAGACGAAGAGCATGCCGTGGCGTTGGGCGGCGTCGCGCGCGGCCCGGCACTCGTCCCGCGGGTCCTTCACGAACTGCCAGCGGTCCGATCCGTGCCCGTGCAGCGCGATGAGTAGATCGAACGGCTTGTCCGCGGCCAACCCCTCCGGCCAGAGCAGCACATAGCGCTCCGCGGACCCGTCGCACGAGGCCACGAAGCTGATGTCCTCCGTCTTCGGTTCCGTGGCGGCAACTGCGGCCAGCACAAGCAGGAGGAATAGCAGGAAGCCCTTGACAAGTCTGTGTTTCATGCCGCCATTGTACATGATGAGGCGCATGCGAGGTCACAGACCGGCCCGTGAATGGATGCGTTCCCGGGGGAGTTCTCCGCTTGGCCCGCCGAAGGCGGGCAAGGCTTGCCATGACGTGCAACGGCGCGAGGTTGCAGGCGTGCTTGCACGATTCGAGGCGTCGGCACTACAGTGTTGGAGGAGTCGAGAACACGTGTTCCAACGTCCACGCCGGCAAGGGACTAACTTCGTCCAAGCGGAGAATCATCATGACGTGCCTCATTCTCGCATACAGCCTTGTCATTGTTGCGCAGGCAGCCTCCGAGCCCGGGCCCGTCGCGGAGTGGATGCTCCGGGAAGGCCGGGGAGAAAGCGCGGCGGATTCAGGGGGGCAGAGGCTTGTGGGGCGGGTCGAGGGAGCGCGATGGCTTCGGGCGGGTGAGCCGTGGACACTGGCGTTCGACACGGCCAATGCACATGTGAACTGCGGTTCGGCAGAGGCGTTGAATCTCGACGAGGCGCTGAGCCTGGAGGCGTGGGCATACCCTTTTGCCGCGCCGGAATCGGAGACGGGCATTGCGGGGAAGTCATTCGACACCTACGGGCTCACCGCCTATGGCGACCGCTGCTTCTACTGGTACATCGGGAGCGGCGCGAACAAGTGCAAGGCACCGATGAGCCTCCGCTACTGGAATCATCTCGTCGGCACGTTCGATGGCGAAACCCTGAAACTCTATCTGAACGGCAAACTCGCCGAAACGCGTCCCTCACAGTTTAAGCGTCTTTCCTCCGGCGAGGACTTCCTCCTGGGATGCATCGGGCGGAGCAAGGGCGGGGCGCACACGGCCTCGTTTAACGGCGTTCTTGGCGCGGTGCGGGTCTACAGCCGCGCGTTGACGGAGGCGGAAGCCGCGGAACACCACGGGCGGGAAAAGGGACTGTATCGACGGATGGAAGAGGGTCTCGATCGGATCCTCGTGCGTGCCTTCGCGTATCCCGAAGAGAAGCGCCTGTTCGCCGATGTGGATTTCGGCAATTTCGCGCCGCTCGCCGATGGCCAGCGCGCAAGTATCGCACTCTGGCCGGAGCAAGCCTCCAGCCCACTCCTCGAACTGCCCGTCACTTCAATTCCCGGGAACGGCATCGTACGGGATCTCGAACTGGCCTTGCCGAGCCTTCCGCCCGGCGGCGCGGTCGTGAAAGTGACACTCAACAGCGGCTCCGGCGCGGCCGCAACCGGCGAAACGAGTGTCTCCTTCGCGGGACAGGCCGCGGTGCCCGCGCCGGGCGACAAGATTGTGCCGCCGCTTCCGCCCGAGGCAATTCCCCCGGAGTACGACGTCCGCATGAGTCCTCAAGGGGGGTTCAGCGTCTCCCTCAAGGACGTGCCTGCGCAGCCTTGGGAGCTGGAATCGACGTTCTCGTATCCGCAGGGCGGCGAAAACGTGTTTTCGGCGGGCGACACTCCAGTGGCGGGTTGCGAACCGGGCTGGGCGGTGACGATCGAACAAGACGGTCCGTCGCACTATCGGGCGACCGGCCGGGGCGGCCTGTACGAAATCAAACGCAACCTGTCGCTTGAAGCGGGCAGGATTCTCGTCAAGGACACGATCACAAACTCTTCCAAAGAACCGGTTGGCATTCTCCTGAGCAACCATTTCCGGCATGCACCGTATGATGCCGGGACGAAGATTACACGCATGGGCAATCCAACCGTATTCGTGTCCCAGGCGAACATGGGCGCGGGGCTGGCCGCGTTGGATGATGTCTATTCCGAGCACGTGGATGTGATCAGCGAGCCTGAGCGGGAAGGGCTGCGCGACCCGATGTTCGCCCTGGACGCGGGCGCCTCCTACACGCTCGAATGGGCCGTGTACTTCAATGCGACCGGCGACTACTACGATTTCATCAATGCCGTGCGCCGGGACGAGCATTTGTTGCGCACGATCGAGGGCGGATTCGCGTTCACGGATCGCCGCGAGCCCCCGACAGAGGAGTTCGTGCGCCTGCGCAACCTGAAATACGCGAGTATCGGTTGCCTCTCGCACGCGGCGGACGACCCGGGCATGTCCGTTGAGGGCATCGAGTTCATGGAGTACCCGAAGGAATGCGCGCTGCTCAAGGAAACCTTCGCTGAGACGAAGCGCCGCTTTCCCGGGGTGAAGGTGATGTTCCACGTCGCGCACAGCCTCTACGCGACGGGGAAGCCAACGGAGCTCTTCCCGGACTCGCGCACGCTCGACGCGTCCGGGCAGCAAAGCGATTACGGCGGCAACAACGTGGCTTATTACCTCAATTACTTCAGCAAGGAGCACGTGGACGCGGGCGTCCGCTGGTTCATCTTCTATCCCACCGCCGAGAACACGTTTGGGCAGGCTCTGCTCCGCGCCGCGGATTACATGCTCGACGGGATCGGGGCCACGGGCATTTTCGAGGACGGCCTCGCGCACGGCTACGGCGGGCGCTACACCTATGACCGCTGGGATGGCCACAGCGCCGATATCGATCCGAAAACGAAAACCATCACGCGGAAATGCGCGTCGGTGAACCTGCTCGGGCAGGACGTGTTTGCGCAGATGATCCGCAAGATTAACGCGCGCGGCGGCGCGGTCATTGCCAACAGCTACCCCGGCACGCGCACACTGAACCGGGAGAACATCCTCTACTGTGTCGAAACCGGGGGCGGCGACGCGTGTCTCGGGCGTCTCCATGTGGCGCCCACCGTGATCGCGATGGGCGATCCCGGACGTATTCACACGGAACGCGATGTGTATGAGGACTCCCTGGCGAAGCTGAAATTCGGCGCGCTCTATTTCTTCTACTCCGAGGGCACGTTGACCCACCGCACACTCGCATCCGAAATGTACCCCATCACGGTTGAGTCCATTCATGAAGGCGAGGTCAGGGGAAAGGAGCGCATCGTGACCACGCGCTCCGGCGTATATGGATGGCCGGAGGATCATTCGCTCCATTTTGTGCATCGATTCGATGCGCGCGGCATGCCCGTCGGCAATGACTCTGTAACGACGGCGGACGGGCGCGGGACACGCACGGAGCTCAGGCTCGGGGCAAGCGAGAGCGCCGTAATTCGCAGGCTGCCCTTGACGGTTACCGCCAGCGAGAGCGCCGTAATTCGCAGGCTGCCCTTGACGGTTACCGCCAGCGAGGCCGTCAATTGCCGCGTGGATGCCTATGCGCCCGACGCCGTCCTTCTCTCCGTGGTCGGCCAGGGAAAATTGCGCATCGCGGTGGCCGATGGCGAATTCAGGCTGGAGAAGGGGACGATAATGCGGCTGTGCGTGGGCGACGCTATCCAAGACCTCCCGGTGGAAGGCGCCGAAGTTGCGTTCAGTGTGCCGCTCACGGGCGCGACCAAGATACGGATCGAGGCACTGCACCCGAACGCGGGGTCATCCTGAAGTCCGAACCGCAACTCGAAGTTCCGCGGGATAGCACCACGGTTACGGGCCGGGGCAGAAGCCGTCCTCAGTGCCGTCAGCCGGGCAATAGTGATAGCCGCCTGAGTTGAAGAACTGTATGTCCCGGAGCAGTTCGCTCAAATCGACGTGCCAATCCTGGGGATTGTAGTCGCTGTCATGTGCAGTGCAACTGGTGTCACCCGGACCGGGATTGTAGCCGTCCTCGGTCCCGCCCTCGCAGTGGTATCCCGCCGAATTGAAGAACTGAATCACCCGAAGAAGTTCAGAGAGATTGACCAGATTGTCGCAGTTCTGGTCGGACGTGTGACAACCCGTCTCGCCCTCGCCCTCGCCCT
>CAILVY010000215.1 GCA_903837785.1 Candidatus Hydrogenedentota bacterium | reverse complement strand
GAGCCGAACGCCCGCGGCGTCACGTCGAAGCAGGAGCAGCTCAGCATCCTCCGGCAACAAGTGCAGCGGCACGGTTCCGCCCTGGAAATCCTGGCCTCGGTCTTTAAAGCGGTCCCCGAGGAGAAGCTCACAGTAACACGCTATCTCTACAACCGAAAGGACGGCGTGCGCATCACGGGCCACGCGTCGAAAGTGGACGACGTGCAGGCGTTTGCGCAGACATTGCGCGACATGGCCCAGGGCGGGCTGAAGCTGCTGGAGAGCGCCCGCATCATCTACACGGGCGGCGCTGAAGAACGGGGATTCGAAGTGACCGGTTTTGAAGTGGCGATTCCCTTCGAGAGCGAGGAAAACCTTGAACAGTCTTCTCCAGAAACTGAATAGCGCCTGGTCGGGTTTGTCCCGCCGCGAGCAGCGCCTCGCCACGATCGTGGGGGCGTTGATCCTGCTGTTCATGGCGGTTTCGATGGCACGGGGCGCCGTGGATCGCATTTCCGACCTGAATAGCACGATCCGCAACCTGCAGCAGGACATCGTCAATTATCACGGTCAGATCGCCAAGAAGAAGAGCGTCGAAGCGCAGTACGAAAAGGTGGCGAAGCAGCACTCTAGCAAATGGACTGAGCCGGAGATTCGCGACCGGCTGCGGAGTGAGATTTACCGGCTCGCGCAAATCGAGCCGCCGGAACTCGATGAGAACGGCATTCCTCGAACCGCCACGAGCGAGAAAGGGGCGCTGGTGGGCATTCCCAGCCTTCAGCCGGGCACCCTCGATGCCGCGGGCGACGGTTACCGGCAGTACCACCTCAGCTTTCACATCGGGGACTGCAAGCTGGAGCCGCTGATCACGTTTCTCGAACGGCTGATGGCCAGTCCGCAGTCCCTGAGCATCGATGCCCTCGACATTTCCCGGGGCGACCTGAACAACATGGGCGTGGCCAAGGTGGATATTACGCGCACGGTGGTGGCCGGCGTCCAGGACGAGGGCGCGGCCGCGGGCGCGGGGGCGTCCCCGGCGGCCTCCGAGGAATCTCCGCGCTGGACCTGTGACGAGGGGGAAGTCGCCATCCTACCCGGCGAGAGCGAGGCCAAGCCGCGCGGGTACCGCGCCCACGCGGCGAAGGAGGGCGCACAGTTCTATTTGCTGACGCCGGTGACGGCGGGCGCGACGTATGACCTCACGCTGGATGCGGGCGCTTCGGGCAAAGGTCAGTTGGCCATCACGGACGAGGGCGGCGCCACGGTTTTCGAGGGGGCTGAACCACTCCGGACGGACGGGGAAACCTATCGCTATCAACTCCAGTTCTCGGTTCCCGGCAAAGCCGGGCAGGAGGTCAAACTGCGCGTCCCGAGTTTCATGCTGGAATCCATCGATACGACCGTGACGGTCTACAAGCTGCTGTTGCGCGAGAGGACGCTCTGACCTGTGAACAAGTATTTCCCTCTCATAGGAATTGTGGCGCTCGCGGGCATCGGCGCCCTGATGACGCAGAATTACCTGAGCGATCCGCTGGCGACCGAGCGGGTCCAGCTCGCGCGTGATCTGAAGCAGATCCCGAAGGAAGAGCCGCTGCCGGAGCCGGAGGAGCCGCCGTATCAGGAATGGCATGATGCGATCATGTCCCGATCGGCGGTATGGGATGCGCTGATCGCGCCCCCTCCCCCTCCTCCCCCGCCCCCGCCGGTCGTTCCCAAGTGCCCGGACATTTATGAACTGCTGGACGGGGTTCGGCCCACGAAAACGCAGATGGGCAAGAAGAAGATCAAGCTCGTGACGCCGGACAACGCCAAGGGGTCCTTTGTCGCCGTGGGCGACAAGGTCAAGGGTTGCACGCTGGAGTCTTTTGACCGGAAACAGGCGACGTTTTCGTATCAGTGCCCTCCTCCCTCCGATGAGCGGCAAGAAGCGGTCCTCAACATCGAGTAAGCGCCGGCAAGACTGTCAGCCCCCGGGCCGCCGCATTCGTTACATCAGACGGTTGGGTGTTTCCACTTTGCTTGTATCCCGCAGGCGTTCTACGCTATACATAGGGTGTCGTTGAAGGCTAACCCGCGCGAGGGATGGATAGTGTCTTTATGAAACGAAGCATCATGTACCCGTTTAGCTGCCTGCTGTTTGTGTCGCTGTGCATCAGCCTGGCGGTGCCCGTGAGTGCGCAGGGTCAGTCTCCGACCAGTCCGCGCTCGAAGCCGCGGTTGGGCGAAAGCCAGGGTTCCGGCGCGCCGATGCAGGCGGAGGGCTATGCGCACGATGCCGAGGTGGGCAAGGCGCTCGGCCAGAAGAGCAAGATGGCGAGCGAGGACAGGAAGGCGGCGGGGGAATCCAAAGATGCCAAGGCGGCGGAGTCGGCGAGGGAGTCCGAGAAGAAGGAGGAGAAAGGCGCGCCGGCCGAGCGGGAATCCCGCACGGGCACCCGCGTGGTGAGCGGGGCGGCCGCCGCCAAGCCGCCGCAGGTGGGCGGCCAGCCGAGCGGGCAACCCGGAGGGCTGCCTGGGGGTGCGCCGGGTGTCGGACAGCTTCTGCCGCCGGGATCCCGGGCGCTCAAGGCCGGCCTGCCCGGGCAAGGCAATGTGGCCGCGGTGAGCGGGGTGAGTTCCGGGGCGTTTGAACCCATCCTGACGCGCGAGCTCAAGTATGGCGACGTGCCGGACGAGGGCGAGACCGTAAACACCGACGGCAGCGCCATGACCGTCGGCGAGTTTCTGCAGATCATCAATGGCTGCACGAACTGGAACATCATTGTCACGGAAGAGGCGCAGAAGCTCTCGATGCAGTGCTGGATCGTCGAGAAGAAGCCCAAAGAAGCCCTTGAGGTGCTGAAGTTTCACGACGTCTTCTACGAGTGGAATCCGGAGACGAAGTATCTCTACGTCATGCTGAAGGAAGAGTGGCTGACGAAGACGTACGGCAAGACCAAGTCGCTGGAGTTTGAGATTAAGAACGCGGATGTGAGCTACATCGAATCCGTGATCACGACCCTGCTCTCGCCCGAGGGCCGGGTGGTCACGGATCAGCGCACGGGCCATATCTACGTGTGGGACACGCAGGACAACCTCGATCAGATGGCGAAGACCGTCGAGGAACTGGATGTCCCCCTGGAAAAGACGGAGTTCACGGTTGAGCACGCGGATTTGCCGGATATCGAAGCCGTTTTGAACACGCTGATTTCGCCCAATGGCCGGCTGGTCACCGACCCGCGCACGGCGCAGATCTTCGTGTGGGATTCTCCCTCGACACTTGAACAGATGAAGGAAGCGGTGGCGCGGCTTGACGTGCCGGTGGAATCGCAGCGTTTCGACATCAAGAACGTGAGCGCGGACGATGTGGTGGACACGATTGAGCCGCTGCTTTCGGAACGCGGCCTGGTTCAGGTGGATCCCCGTTACAACACGCTTATCGTCACGGACCTCCCCAACCGGTTGACGAAGATCGCGGACACAGTCAAGACTCTTGACCGCGAGCTCGAGACGCGGACATGGACGGTCAAGTACGCGGACATCGACTTTCTGGCCGATGAGGTGGAGAGCCTGATCCCCGAGGAAATGGGCAAGATTTCCGTGAACGAGGATGTCCATCAGATCACAATTTCCGGCCTGCCCAACCGCCTGGATGAGATTGACAAGCTCATCAAGGAGTGGGACATCAAGCGGAAGCAGGTCTTGATCGAGGCGTTCATCGTCGAGGTGGACAGTGAGGTCGAACGCAAGTTCAACATCAACTGGTCCTACTTCGGCACGCTGGGCAATGTGCCGCTCGTGATCCAGAGCGGCAAGGGGGTCCAGGACATCGCGAGCGCGCCCGGTTCAGGCGAGAGCATGAGCGTCGGCCAAGTGCCGTACAAAGTGCCGCTGTACGGCGCGCTGCAACTGGACTCGTCGGGCAAGATCGTGCGTCCCGCGCTCAACAATCTCGCGGGCAAGCCCATGATCGACAAGTTCGGCGGGCCCCCGCTCGCGGTGACACTCAGCTATCTGGATCAGACGAACAAAGCGACCATCCTCGCGTCGCCGCGGGTGGTGGTGCAGGACGGCGAGGAAGCCTCGTTCGAGAATGCCACGCGGGTTCCGTACATCTCGGCGACGACCTCCAGCCCCTACGCCTCGCCGTACGGCTATCGGCAGACGACCCCGATAAACGGCAATCAGAATCAAACGACGAATCCCTACTACGGGTACGGTGGTTACTACGGCAATGCAAACCACGTGGAATTCGTGGACGTGGGCACGATTTTGCGCGTCGCACCGCGGGTGACGGAGGACGAGAATGTCCTGCTGGACATCAGTGCAGAGGACAGTTCATACAAGGACAAGGAGATCAAGGCCTACGATCAGACCTCGACGGTGCCGGAGAAGACCTCGCGCGTGGCGGAGACGCAATTGCGTATTCACACGGGCGACACCGTCGTGCTCGGCGGCCTGCGCCGCGACCGCGCCGCGAACAGTGTGACGAAGACACCGCTGCTCGGGGACGTTCCGCTGCTCGGGCGCCTCTTCCGCAACCCGGACAAGTCCTCGTCGCGCAGTTCCCTCATGGTCTTTATCACGACCACGATTGTGGACGAGTACACGCACCCCGAGGTGGAAGTCCTGGCGAAGGCGGAGGATTCTATCACGACGGACGCCCGGAATAACGAGCGCAGCCTGGTTAAGCGGCTGAAGAACCGCCTCAATCGCGAGATTGGCGTCTCCATCGGCCAGACGGGCAATCTCCATTCAAACGGGAAGCGGGTCACTGTCGAGGATCTGCGCAAGATTTTCAATGCGAAGGAGTCCAAGGACAAGGTCGTGGTCATCCGGCGCCATCCGCGCGCACCGGAAGAACCCGTGACCGAGGTCACTGAGGCGGCGATGGAGGCAAACCTCAAGGTCGAGCATGACGACTCGATTCCACTGATTCCGGCCTATCATGACGAGATTCAGTCACCGGAGGAATCCGTGACGCCGGAAGAGAAGCCGCAGGCGGCGGCACCCGAAGCCGCGCCCGCCGCAGCGCCCGCCCCGGAAGCCGGGAAGTAAGCGCTCTGACAGAAAGCATCAACCCCGGGCGCCTCGAGGCGGCCGGGGTTGTTTGACTTACAGGGACTTCAGGGGGGGCTTATGCAGCCTGTTTGCCACGTGTTCCGCGCGGAGCCTTGATGAACTTGCCCGCCTTGATGTAACGCGCACAGACTTTGACTTTCCGGACGCGGCCGCTCTCGTCGACCACGCGGACAGTCTGCAGATTCGGTTTCCAGCGGCGCTTCGTGATGCCCGTGACGTTCTGGCCGATACCGCCCGCACGCTTGGCCTTGCCTCGGCGGACTACGCTGTGTCCGACATGCGGCCGCTTCCCGCTGTATTCACATACTCTAGCCATGACTCTCTCCTGCTGATTTCATTGGGTTTAGCGCGCGGAGCGTGCTATACTTCGGCTCGAAAGAAGACTGAATATAGCAAATAAACCGGTTAAATGCAAATTGAGGCCATGCAACCCGATGCGCGCGCCGGGGATTATGCTGACGGGCGCCGCACGGTGCGCGCGCCGGATGCGAATGGACGGCCGCCAATCTGGATCACCCCCATGTCACGAATTGTGTACTTTGCTGCGTTGTGCCTTGCCATCGCCGGGTGCACCCGCCTGGGCACCCGCCTGGAGCGCCACGCGCTGCCGGCGGGAGCGCCGGCCGTCGAGGCCATTCTTGCCGACCTGGCCGCGAATGACGCCGCGATCGGCAATTTCCGGGCCACGGGGACTTTCGTGCTGAAATCGCCGGAACTGACCGCGACCCAACAGCTCCGGGAGAGTTCGATCCAGTTTCGCCGGCCAAGCGACCTTCACGTGATCGGGCGGAAATATGCGAAGACCGTATTCCGGCTGACGTGTGTGGGCACGAAGTTCCTGGTTGCCTTTCCGACGGAGAAACAGTATTACTACAGTGCGAAGGGAGAGAAGGTCAAGGGCGTGCCTGCCAATGTTTCGCCCGCGGACATCGCGCAGGAGATGTTCCTGCCGGAGGTCTGGGCGAAGCTTTCGCCCCGTCAGGTACGGATGATCGATTTCGATGCGTCCCGCCAGACGGCAACCCTGGAGATCCTGAGCTCGGGCTTGAGGAAACGGCCGCATCGCCGCCTGGTCGTGGAGGGAACGCCGTGGGTCGTCCGCCGCAGCGAATTGCTCGCCCGGGACGGGTCCGTGCTGGCTGTGACGCTGAAAGACGAGTATCATGAACAGGAAGGCCTGCGCTTTCCGGCAAGAGTTGAGTCCACTTTCCCGGGCCAGGACGCGCTGATGCGCTTTGAGATGCGCAAAGAGTTCCTGAATACGGAACTCGAAGCGGACGCGTTCGACCTTGAACGCCAGTACTCGGAGGTGCGGGAGAAGGGCTACGAGCGAGTGGAACCATCTTCAGAGAAAGAGAACGCGTTGTGAGCATTGTATTGACAGGCATGAATCCTGCGGAGATCGCCGCGGAATTGGGCATCGAACTTTTTCAGGGGCGGCAGGTGTTCCGCTGGCTGCATCAGAAGCGCCGCTTCGACTTCAGCCAGATGACGGACTTGTCCAAGGCGTTGCGGGATCGGCTGCTGGCCACGTGCACCGGGGCGGCCATCCAGCCTGAATTCGTTCAGGAATCGTCGAGCACGGGGACGCGGAAGGCGCTCTTCCGCCTCGCGGACGGAGAGAGCGTTGAGGCCGTCCTTATCCGAGATCATGGCCGGATCACTGTCTGCGTCTCGTCGCAGGTGGGCTGCGCGCTGAAGTGCAGTTTCTGCGCCACGGGCCTGGCCGGATTCCGAAGGCAGCTTGACGTGAGCGAGATCGTCGAGCAGCCCCTGCATCTGCTCGCGAATGAATCGCTGGAAGGCCGGACGCCCAACATCGTGTACATGGGGATGGGCGAGCCGTTCCGCAATTACGATGCGGTGATGAAAAGCATCCGCCTGCTCATGGAGCCGCTGGGCCTGGGCATCGGCGCGCGCAAGATCACGGTTTCGACGGCGGGCGACGTCAAGGGCATCGAGCGTTTCGGCGAAGAGGACTGGCAGGTTCGCCTGAGCGTCTCGTTGCACGCGGCGAACAACGAGCTGCGTTCGAAACTGGTGCCCTTCAACCGGAAGTACCCGCTGGAACGATTGCGCGAGGCGCTCGACGCCTACTGCGTGAAGACGGGGCGCCAGTTCACGTTCGAGTGGACGCTGATCGATCATGTGAATGACACGCCGGAGGCGGCGGAGGAACTGCTGAACTACGCCGAAAGCCTTCCCGTGTTCATAAACCTGATTCCCTGGAACCCTGTGCCGGGCCTCCCCTATCATCCCTCGCCGCGCAAACGCTGCGAGGCATTCCGGGACATTCTGGTACGGGGCGGGCTGAAGACCACGCTGCGCCAGGAGAAGGGACAGGATATTGAAGCCGCCTGCGGGCAATTGCGGCGCATTCACGGGAAGGAAAGCGCCTCCCCCACGCCCAAGTTTCAGGAGGACTGAACTTCGCCCAGCTCGCGTTCGATGGCTTCGTGCAGTTGATTGAGTGAACGCTCGACGAGGAGCCGGGTGTCCTCAATGGCCGCCGCGGACGTATCGGGGGGTGGGTCGATGGGCGGTCCAAAGGCCACGATGATTCGGGCACCGGGTTTCGGAATGGCAAAACGGTCCCAGGACCGCATTCGCCAAGCCTTGTCGAGCGCGTAGGCGTTGGGAATGATCGGCAGGCCGGTTCGCGCAGCAAGATATGCTGCGCCGGCCTTCGCCTGGCGGCGCGGGCCGCGGGGGCCGTCGAGCGTCCAGCCCACAAGACACCCCGTCTTCGCCGCGCTTTCCAGTTGCCGTAGCGCGTCCACGCCGCCGCGGGACGAGGAGCCGCGCAAGGATTTCAGCCCGAAATGGGCGACGGTGCGGGCGGCCAATTCTCCGTCGAAGCTATAGCTCGTGAGCGTATGGGCCGTGGGGGTGTCCCGATGATGGCAGGCGCCAAGCCCGAGATACTCGTGCCAGAACGCGCAAATGATCCCGCCGCGTTGGGCCACCGCGTCCCAGAGCTGATGCTTGCCTCGGACCTCGAAACGGCAGCAGCGGGCCAGGCACTTGAAGGAGAACGCGATGACGGGGGGCAGCACGGCGAGTTGGAGGCGCTGCCAAGGGGAAAAACTGCGGGGACTGCCGTATTTCAGGACGGCCCGCTTCACCGGCTTTCAAGACCCCGGACTAACTGATAAACGACCCGGGTCCTCGGGGTGGGCAACGAGGCAATCTGCGCGCGGCGGAGGATCTCTCCGCTGATGGCGTCGATTTCCGTTTGCCTTCCGGCCCGGATGTCCTGAAGCATCGAGGAGATGTTCTCGGCCGTGCGGGCACAGATGGCCTCGGCTGATTCGACGAGGCTGTGGGTGAAGCGGTAGCCTTCCGTGGAGGCCACTTTGGTTGCTTCGACGACCAGGTCCCGCATCAACTGTCGAACCTCATATTGCTGGAGCAAGCGCCCATTGGGGGCGTTCAGCAGCGCGGTCAGCGGATTGATTCCGGCATTGATCGCGGTCTTCTCCCACACTAATTGTCCGGGCGAGTTCGTGATCTGCACGTTGAACCCCGCCTTCTCGAGGGCCGCCTGTGCATTTTCGCACGGGCAGGAAGTCCACGAGCCGAAGGTGGTTTCGCCGGAGGCAACATGGCGGATATGGCCTTCTCCCAGGAGGGTCGAGGCCTCGGTGGTTGCGCCAACCATGAGCCGTGCGCTGCCGACGACCGAGCACAGTATCTCGACGTTGCCCAGCCCGTTCTGGAGAGTGAGCACGGGCGTTTCGGGCGGGAAGCGGAGAGCGGCGGTGCTGTAGGCCTTGGTCAGCACGATGATGAAGTCGAGTCCCGTGGGGACATGGGTGGCCATGGCGGGATGCTCCGTGAAGGTCTCCCCCGCGCTCTCGACAGTGATGCCGGTCTTTTCGAGGCGGTCCGCCCGCGCCTGCTTGTGGTCGATCAAGTGCACCTTCATGCCCGCGCGCGCCAAACGCGCGGCATAGAGGCATCCCATCGCTCCGGGTCCAATAACCGCCATCTTCATGGTCGTCAATCCTTTTTGCCCGCTTGCCTCACCGGCGTCACAAATGCATCAGCGAATCCCGGTTTCTTCCTCAATTCGGCGCATGCCGCGGCTGCGGCGGCCCGATCCTTGTAACCGGTCAAGAGAACGCGCGCACGTTGTGCGTCCACCACTATCTGGGGAGTCAGGCCGGCCGTGCCCTTGGCGCGCCGGACGAAGGCTTGGGCGGCGGCTTCGCGGCCCGCGCCATGGAATGCGGCGATCTGGATGGAGAATTTTCCGCCCTTGGCCGCAGCAGCCTTGTCAGTCGCTTTCGCCCCGGCCGCCGGCGCCGCCACGGGGGGCATGAACATGTCCGGTTCGCCGGGTTCATTTGCGGGGGCGGTAGTCGCGGGGGCCGTAGCCGCGGGGGAAGTCGCGGCCCCGGGTGAAGCGGGGGCGGCCGCAACCGGTGCGGGGGGAGTGCTGGACGCGGGCGCCGGCGTTGTTGGCGCCGCGCTCGCGACCTCGGCCGGAGGCGTAACAGTCACTCCGGCAGGACTGCCCTGCGCGGCCGGATCGCCTGCCGCCGCATCCTTGCTTATCGCCACGGGCTGTTCACCTTCGGCGGCAGGTTGCGTCGGCGACGGCAAAGGCTGCATTTCGGTCACTCGCCCCGCGGGCCACGGCGCATGTTCGGCCGTGGGCGCAGTGCTTCCCGGTGCGAATGCGCCGCCGACCGCGTCGGTGTTCGGGGTCATCTGGACCCCGGCGGGCGGTGGCGTCGCGGGGGGTTGTGGCGCCTCCACTGCGGTCTTCACGGGCGTGCGCGCGCCGTCGTAGCGGCCGACGAGCACGCCAAGCAGAAAGCACACCAGGGCGACGAACAGCGACACGCAAATGCCGATGACGAGCTGGCCGGAAGTGAATTCCGCCGTCAGTTTCTCGCCGTCGCGATTTCCATATCTATTGAGATTCGACATGTTCCACCTGCGTCTCAGGGGCCGGCGGCGACTCGATTTCCTGAAGCCGCTGCAACAAGGCTTGCCGGGCCGCCTCCATCTCGGCGTAACTGAAGTTCGGATCCCGAACTTCTATCAAACGGTTCCCTATGCGATCCGCAAACAGCAGGATGTGGACTTCCCCGTCTTGCTCATCCGACTCCTTGATGCGGCGGAAGACTTTCTGCCGCCGCAGCATCTGCGCGGCCAGG
>CAILVY010000214.1 GCA_903837785.1 Candidatus Hydrogenedentota bacterium | reverse complement strand
GAAGTTTCTTTCGGGCTGCTTTCTGTTTCGCGACGTACGCCGGAATAGCGGCACGTCCGCCCTCAAGTAATTGGGCGGTGTCAACGTCAATCGTCTCAATCTTGCCGGACCTCCAGCGCGCAACTTTCAACCTCCAGTCCCCTTCCCGGGCGGTGTTATACCACATGTCGCGCCACTGCTTTATCGGGTCTTTGCCCAGCCCTTCGCCATTGATACCAATAATCAGATCGCCTTTCTGGAATGGGCTGGACGACATGATATTCAGGTCTTCGTATACAAGGCTGACATAGATCGGATACACACCATTCACCTCGCCAATGGCGAACCCTTGACCAACCTGCGCGTTCTTGCCACGGCCTGTTGGCGCCTTGAAGTCCTTGGGAAGTTCGAGACTCGTTGGTATCGGGAGTGGCGGCGAAGCAGAGTCCGGGTGGTCGGGATGTCCTTTGGGCGGCACCCAATCCTCGCCTGTGGGTGGGCGAAAGTCCTGGTTGAGGCTCTTGCCACCCCACGCAGTCTTGATGATCAGGATGGGCTCCTGAAGCGTCTCGTACAGGGTGACCCCGAAGCCCAGCTCGGGGCCAAAACTACCGTCTGTCTTGCCTTTCCCGCCTTTTCGACCTTTTCCGCCTCCTTTACTTTCTCCTATCTTATCACCTCCGAGCACCAGACCGCCGAACTTGTTCGGCAACGGACTACCGTAGCCGGGACCCTGGACTTGGTTGCCCTCCGCATCGGTAGTCGGCTCAAAGACCGTGACGCGGACATCCGGCCAGCTTCGCACCTTGCCGTTCTGATCGACGAGCTTGTCGTAGAGCGGCTTGGTTTCGGGTGAATCGGCTAGGCCCTTAAGCGTCTGCCAACCGGCAGGCTCCTGCATGTTGGATTGACCGGCCAGAATCACCACCTTCAGCGGCTTACCCGAGGTCTTGTCCGCGAATGCAGGTGATACGGCAAACAACATGGTCAATACAGCCGTCGTTACCGTTAAAAACCTCACGTGGTATGTTGTCTTGTCGTATTGCTTTGTCATTGTTCAATGTCCCTCTCGTTTATTTCATTCATTGAAATGTTGGAATAGTGGAAAGTTGGATTGATGGGGAAATATCGGCCACGACAGAGCGCGGCCCTCCGCACCGCTCCCCAAAGTATTTTCTTCTAATATTCCTCCATTCCATTATTCCTTCTCAAAGTTATCTCTCCGTTTGTTCCCGCTCGGCGGGCGGGCGCTTACTTGTCCTTAATACGCCCTTCCAGTCGAAAACCAAAGTCTACCATCCTCTGTCCATGCTCTGTAATCACAGCCAAGCTGTTCTTTCCGTTGTGGAGCAATTCCATGGCGCTTGGCGGCAGCGGGAAGAGTGCCGTATTGCGCATGTTGTTGACGATGGCCACAAGCTGTCCGTTGAGGTAGATCTTCATATTGCGCTGTTTGTAAACATTCGCACGAACCTGAAGCTCCTTGTAGGCATTCGCGTTTTTGACCTCGAAGGTGGTACGTAACATCCCCACATGGCCCATCGGCCATGCGGTCGGAAGGGCAACCTCGTCCCAACCCGAGTCGTCATAGTCCGGTTTCTGCCACCCAGCAGGCGCATCACTAAGCGTCTCAACGGCCATCAACCTCCACTTGTTCCACTCGTTCGCAGGAAAGGTGGGTACTTTGGCTGTGCCCTCACGCGTGTCCTTTCCGTCTTTAACCAGGGTAACCAGGCTCGCGAGCTCCTGTGCCCATGTCTTGCCATTGTACTTTCCGACCTGCTTGGACTCGGACCTGCTCTCGTTCTTGTTGCGATTCTTTCCCCGTTGTCCCTTCCCTGAAACGGCCTTGCCGTCCTTTGATTCGAGTGTCGCGGCAATGGCTTTAAGTCTGGCATTCCCGGGCGCAACCACCATCTTAAGCTGAGGCAACTCGAGGCTCGCGAGATCGTTCGCGCCTTTCTGGAGCAAATTCTCGGTATAGGTGAGGTCGTAGTCGATGCTCTTCCTGACCATCTGGACGGAGTCCAGGAAATGCCGTACCATCGGCAGATCCTTGTCGGGGACGCCCCTCCCGGTCAAGACCTTTTGTATCAGCGTCTCAGCAAGCGCGTAATCCCGGTTGTGGTGAGCGGCCAAGGCCTCTTTCAGGTACGCCGGCGGGTTGGGCGCAAAGGCCGAACGTGGAGCCCCGAAAATCCGCAGCCGTTTCTGAGGAGCCACGTAGTGAATGACATGGCCCACAGCCATTTCGTCGCCCTTACCGTTGCTGTTCCCGGTCTGCCAGACCGCCCCGCTATGGTCCCGGTAGAGTTCCCGCCACCATTGCTGACCCTTCATGAAATGCTGGTATGCAGCCTCTCCAGCGTAAAACGCCCCGATGGGCGTCCAGTAATTGTTAAACCACATGCCGCCGTGCCCACTGCGGGTGGCATTGAATGCAAGGGCACAACGCCTGGAGCAGTTTTCCACGGCCGAGGGATAACCATCCAACAGGCTGAAGAGCGCCGCGGCCGTTCCGTCCTTGCCGTTCATGGTGTTGACCTTGCCGGCAGCCGCTTGTGCCGGATCGATGGGCTGTGGTTTATCGATGCGAAGGTGGGTATAGGCATAAAGGATAAAGCCGTTTTCGGCCCTCTTGTGATACAGATGCTTCAGGGCACGACTCAAGACGAGTTCATCCACCT
>CAILVY010000213.1 GCA_903837785.1 Candidatus Hydrogenedentota bacterium | reverse complement strand
TGCAGCAGGTCGCGCTCGACGGCGCCGTCATCGTCACCACCCCCCAGGCGCTCTCGCTCGTCGACGTCGCCCGCGGCATCCTTCTCTTCGAGAAAGTCAATGTGCCCGTCCTCGGCGTTGTCGAGAACATGGCCAGTTTCGTCTGCGACGGCTGCGGCAAGCTCCATCACCCCTTCGGCAGCAGCACCGCCACCCTAGAGGAACGCTTCGGCCTCGCCACCCTCGCGCAACTCCCCGTGCTGCCCGGACTCTCCGACGCCTCCCACCGCGATTCGGGCGCCGCCATCGAGGCCTTCGCCGAACTCGCCGGTCAAGTGCACCGCGCCGTGGGCAAACGCCGCATCGCCGACGAGCAGAAGCCCGTCGTGACCGCACTGCAGGGCGAAATCCTCATCTGCTGGCCCGATGGCACGGAAAGCCGCATCCAGAACAAGCGCCTCCGCCTCGCGTGCCAGTGCGCGCTCTGCGTGCAGGAATACACGGGCGAGCCCCTGCTCGATCCCGGTTCCGTGCCGGAAAGCATCCGGATCGAAGAACTCGAACCCCTCGGCAATTACGCCGTCGCCATCGCCTGGGACGACGGACACAGTTCCGGCATCTACTCCTGGGATCATCTCCGCCATATCGCCGGCCACCCATAGCACCCTTCGCCCAAGATGAAAGTCCCCCGCGCAACACGCTACGATAGGCCCAACACCGGGCGCACAGCCCGCATCGGAAAGGCGGAAGGATGAGCAAACTCTGGGGCGGACGCTTCGAGGGACGAACCGACGATCTCGTCGAGCGGCTCGGCGAATCTGTGTCGTTTGACGCGCGGCTCGCGCCGTGGGACCTGCGCGGAAGCATCGCCCACGCGCGCATGCTCGGACAACAGCACATCATCCCCGCGCGCGACGCGCGCGCCATCATTCGCGGACTCCAGGCCATCGCCAAGGAAATCAGCGCCGGCCGCTTCACCTGGGATGTCGCGCTCGAAGACGTCCACACAAACATAGAAGCCGCCCTCGTGCGCAAGATCGGCGATTCGGGAAAACGGCTCCACACCGCGCGCAGCCGCAACGATCAGGTCGCCACCGCCGTCCGCCTCTGGACCCGGGACCAGATCGACCAAATCGCCGATCTCCTCCGCGCGCTGCAGGCCGCGCTCATCGCCTTCGCCGAGGCCCACCTCGGCGTCATCGTCCCGGGATTCACCCATCTCCAGCACGCACAGCCCGTTCTCCTCGCGCATCACATGCTCGCCTACGTCGAGATGTTCCAGCGCGACGCAGAACGCTTCGCCCAACTGCGCTCCCGCGTCAACGTTCTCCCGCTCGGCTCCGCCGCCCTCGCGGGAACACCCTATCCCATCGATCGCGAACAGGTGGCCCTGGAGCTCGGATTCGAAGCCGTCAGTGCAAACAGCATGGACGCCGTCGCCGACCGCGATTACCTCATCGAGTTCTGCGCAAACGCCGCCCTCGCCATGATGCACCTCTCCCGATTCAGCGAGGAACTGATCCTCTGGTCCAGCCCCGAATTCGCCTTCATCGAGATTGGCGACGCCTTCACTACCGGCTCCAGCATCATGCCGCAGAAAAAGAACCCCGACGTCGCAGAACTCGTCCGCGGCAAAACCGGCCGCGTCTACGGCGATCTCATGGCCCTGCTCACCCTGCTCAAGGGGCTGCCGCTCACGTACAACCGGGATCTCCAGGAAGACAAGGAACGCGTCTTCGACGCCGCCGACACCCTCCAGTTGTGCCTCGAAGTCTTCACGCGCATGATTCCCGCGCTCAGCGTCAACACGGACGCCGTGAAGCGCGCCCTCCGCCAGGGCTTCATGGAAGCCACCGACCTCGCCGACTATCTCGTGACGAAGGGAATGCCCTTCCGCGCCGCGCACGAAGTCATCGGAAAGATCGTCCTCTATTGCGCGCGCAATGGAAAGGCCCTCCCGGACTTGAGCCTGGAGGAGTTCCGCGGCTTCTCAACCCTCTTCGATGACCGCGTCTTCAGCGTGCTCTCCGCCGAAGCCATCGTGCGGCGCAGGGATCATCCCGGCGCCACCGCGCCCGCCCGCGTGCGCGATGCCCTGCGCGCGGCGAAACGGCGCCTGCGAACGCGGTGAACGCCGGCAGCCCCGTTTATGATATGATGGCGCCCACGTAGAAGGCGGATCACGTACGACATGTCCAAAGAAGACCGTATACTGGTAGTCGATGACGAGGTGGTCATCCGCGAATTGATGTTCGATATCCTTTCGGACGAAGGCTTCTCCGTCGAACTCGCCCCCAACGGACGCGCCGCCCTCGAAATGCTCGGCAAGGGCGATGATTTCGTCGTCCTCTTCACCGACATTATGATGCCGGAAATGGACGGCATCGCCCTCATCCGCGAAGCGCACAAGGTCGCGCCCGATCTGGTCCCCATCGTCATGACCGGTTATGCCACCCTCGAAACCGCCCGCGCCGCCGTGAAAGAAGGGGCTTACGACTACGTCCTCAAGCCCTTCAATCTCAGCGAAATCAAGCTCGCGGTCTCCAATGCCCTCGAACGCCGCCGCCTCATCACCGAGAACGCCCGCCTCAAGGACATCTCCGAACTCTTCAAGATCAGCGAAAGCATCGCCGCCATGCGCGACGAAGACAGCCTGCTCGATTTCGTCCTGCGCGCGGCCCTCGAACGCGTGGACGCCGAGCGCGGCTCCCTCATGCTCGTCTCCTCCGACGGCGAACAGCTCGAGGTCGTGCGAAGCATCGGACTGCCAAAGGAATGGACCCGTTCCGTCTCCAGCGTCGGCACCAGCATCGCCGGCCTGGTCGCCCAGCACGTCCAGCCCCTGCTCATCTCCGACATCAAGGAAGAGCCGGGGCTGATGGAACTCAGCCGGCGTCTCGGCAGCAACTCCTTCATCTCCGTGCCCCTCGAACGCAAGGCCATCCCCCTCCCCAAGACCGCCATCTCCGACGCCGGTCAGCCCCGCGTCATCGCCGTGCTCAACGTCACCGAGAAACGCGGTGCGCGCAAATTCTCCGAAAGCGACCTCAAGACCCTCAGCATCGTCGCCAACCACGCCGCCGCCGCCCTCGAAAACGTCCGCCTCATCCGCGACATCGAGGACACCCAGCGCGAGATCGTCTTCACCCTCGGCGAAATCGTTGAAACCCGCTCCCGCGAAACCGGCAACCACGTCAAACGCGTCGCCGCTTACTCCAAACTGCTCGCGCTCAAGTGCGACATGTCCCCCTCCGAAGCCGAAATCCTCCACCTCGCCGCGCCCCTCCACGACGTCGGCAAGGTCGGCGTGCCCGACGCCATCCTCAACAAGCCCGCCTCGCTCACCGAGGAGGAATACGAAACCATCAAGCTGCACACGAACATCGGCCACGACATGCTCAAGGTCAGCACCGGCCGCGTCCTCCAGGCCGCCGCCCTGATCGCCCTACAACACCACGAGCGCTTCGACGGCAAAGGCTATCCCCACGGGCTCAGCGGAAAAGACATTCACATCTACGGGCGCATCGTCGGCATCGCCGATGTCTTCGACGCCCTCGGCGTCGAGCGCGTCTACAAGGCCGCCTGGTCCTTCGACAAGATCATCGATTACTTCTGCGAACAGCGCGGGCGCCAGTTCGATCCCGACCTCGTCGACACCTTCCTCAACAACGTCGAGGAAATCGCCGCCATCCGAAGCGCCTTCCCCGAACAATAAGCCCCCGCGCCCGGCATCCCCTCAATAGTTCCGCACGAGCGCCTCCGCGATCTTCCCCCGCCGATCCCCGCGGCTGTTCACCGCGCGCGATGCCAACACCTGGCCTATCGTGTAGTCCGCATACAGGCTTCGGATCAGCGGTGTCATCGAATTCGAGAGCACCGCCTTCACCCCCAGCGCCGTCAATTGCCCGAAGACCCCCGCCAGCGCCTGCTGTTCCGACACCCCGAACGCGCCCTTGGCATAGCCCGTGAACGACGAGGTCTTCGACACCGGGTCGTACGGCGGATCAAAATACACGAGATCCCCCGGCCCCGCCTTCAACAGCACGGTGCTGAACGTTCGTTGTTCAATCTTCGCCCGCTGAAGCGCGGCCGAGGCCGCCCGCAGGTTCTCCTCATCGCAGATCGCCGGATTCCTGTACCGGCCCAAAGGCACATTGAACTCGCCCCGGCTGTTCTCGCGGAACAGCCCGTTGTAGCACGTCTTGTTCAGATAGATGACGCGCGCCGCGCGATCCAGCGGATCCGGCGGCACGTTCGCGCGCATGGCATAGTAGTACGTTTCGCCGTGCTTGGCCTTGTGTTCCCTCAGCCGCGCGATCACGCCCTCGACGTCCCGTTGCACACCCAGATAGGCATCAATCAGGTTTGGGTTGTTGTCCGAAAGATAGGCCGCGGCCCGCCCCAGCAACCCGTTGCGGTAAAGATCGAAGAACAGTGCCCCGCCGCCCACAAAAGGCTCGTGATACCGCCTGAACGGCCGCGCAGCCTCCACACACCGCCGCAGTTCCTCCAGCAGTTGTCCCTTGCCGCCGACCCACTTCAGGAATGGCCGGGGAAGCACAAGATTTGCTGAACGTGACGTCATAATCCGAAATACAATTCCAGCCATTTCGGCAAGTCTTCGATTTCAACCGCCTTCCCCGTCGAGATCAGGTACGAGCAGATATTCTCCGAAAAGCCTTCCCCCGCAAACACGACCAGACCGCGAATGGGCCATGCGCCGATGTCCTCGATCGTCGCCGGAATCTTCTCCGCCGCCGAGCCCGTCACCCCCTGAAACTTGCACTCAATCCCCAGGCTCACCCGCGTTTCCGGATGCTTCAGCACCACATCAATCCGCCGGCGCGCGCCCCAGATTCGGCGGCCCACCTCCACCTGACGTTCACACAATAACCCCAGGCCGCACGCAATCTCCGCCACACACGCTTCGAGCTCCGTGCCCGACTGTACCGCTCGCGACTTGCCCGGCATCTACGCCTCCCGCTGTAATTCGTTCGCCCCCGCCAACGCCCAAGTATATGCGACACCGCGCCCCGGCGTCACCTTGCCCCGAACCCATGACGATCAACCACGAATACGCCGAGCCTGTCGCACGCGCCCCTGATCCGCACATGCACCCGCCTCACTCGCCCATCACCTTGATTACCAGCCGCTTCCGACGCTGCCCGTCGAATTCCGCGTAATACACCTGCTGCCACGGACCCAGGTCAAGTTTCCCCTGCGTGACCGGCACAATCACCTCGTGGTGCACCAGGAGGCTCTTCAGATGCGCATCCCCGTTCGTTTCGCCCGTGCGGTGGTGCTGATAGTCGTCGCGATACGGCGCGATCCGTTCGAGCCACGCGTCGATATCCTGGATCAACCCGTCCTCCGCATCGTTCACATACACCCCCGCCGTGATGTGCATCGCGCTCACGAGCGCCATCCCCTCCTGGATCCCGCTCTTCCGTACCACCTCCTCCACCTGCCCCGTGATGTTGATGTACTCCCGGTGCTTCCGTGTCGTGAAATGCAGATACTCCGTCGCAAAACGCATGGCAAGGCTCCTTCCAGTTCTTCCTCCCATTATCCCTGTCGCGCACCCACAATGCACTCCGCCCTCCTCGGCTGGGTGGAATGGGTAAAGCGAAGCGAAACCCACCACCCCGCAACCGCCTCCTCACGCGCGCCCCGTTGCGATCGCGGCGCGCCACCCCTATAATGGCGGAACGCTGGATAGGCGCGCGAGGGAGAACGCATGGCTTCGAGGGAGCAGGAACCGGAACTGGGCGAGGATCTCGTCAAACAGGAACTGATCACCCGCGACGATCTCACCCGTGCGCGGGAGCGCGCCGCCAAGACCGGCGTCCCCTTCTACAAACAGCTCCTGCAGATGCGGAAAGTCTCTTTCCAGTCCGTCGAAGACGTGCTCCGCTATCAGTTCCACGCCAAATCCGTGCGCGCCCAGCATGAGAGCATCGGCCGAACCCTCCTCGAATCCGGCGACCTCACCCCCGATGACCTCAAGGCCGCCCTCGCGGAACAAAAGCGCACCGGGCGCCTGCTCGGCACAATCCTCGCCTCACGGGGCTATGTATCCGGAGAGGCCCTTGCGCGTGCCCTCGGCAGGCAATACGCCATGGAATACGCCGATCTCGCCAAGTCGCCCAGTGATCCCAAGGCGCTCGAGCGCATCCCGGAGAGCGTCGCCTGCGACAACGAAATGCTCCCCGTCGCCCTCGAAGGCGATCGCCTCACGGTCCTGGTGACCAGCCCGCAGAACCTGAAACGCCTGAAGAGCGTGGGTGTGGTCCTCAAGTTGCGCATACACGCCGTTATTACGGCCTGCGAAGACCTCGAGAGCGAAATCGAAGTGCGTTATCAGCAACTGCGTGAGGCAGATGCAAAGGAAACCCGGGATCGGAACGCGCCAGGCCCCGAAACCCGGGCGGGCCGGCCGCTCCTTAGAGTAGAAACCAGCCTTCCCCCCGCGGAAAAACCCAGCACGGAGACAGCAGCAACCATGCCAACGGAAAGCAAGAACACCCAGGACATGGCCAAGGCGGCCGAAAATGATGCGGTGCGCTTCGACGAAATCGCCAAGCAGGCCTCCGGCACCTCGGTGGTGAAGATGGTCAATACGATTATCGAGGGCGCGGTCAATGCCGGGGCCACCGACATCCATATGGATCCCCAAGAACCCGAAATGCGCGTGCGGTACCGAATCGACGGTGTGCTCCACGATGTCCTGAGCATTCCCGAAAGCATGGAAGCCGCCGTCATTTCTCGCATTAAAATCATTTCGGAACTGGACATCACCGAAACCCGCCACCCGCAGGACGGCCATATCAGCCTCCAGGTCGGCGACCGGGAATTCGATGTCCGCGTCGCCACCCTGCCCACCTATCTCGGCGAACGCATCGTCATGCGCATGCTCGACCAGACGGCGGTCCTCTCCGGGATCAAGGACCTCGGGTTCGACCCGGAAGATGAAGAAATCTTCCGCAGAACCATTGAGCAGCCCTACGGCCTCATCCTCGTAACCGGTCCCACGGGCAGCGGAAAGACCACCAGCCTCTATGCCGCGCTAAATCAGAAGAACGTCATGACGGACAGTATCGTGACCCTGGAAGACCCCGTTGAATATCAATTGCCGGGGATCAATCAGGTCCAGATTGACCCGGACATCGATCTCACCTTCGCCAACGTACTGCGCGCGGCCCTCCGCCAGGACATCGATGTCCTGCTCGTCGGGGAAATCCGCGACATGGAAACCGCCCGCATCGGCATTCGCGCCGCGATGACCGGCCATCTGGTCTTCAGCACCCTGCACACGAACGATGCACCCGAGGCCATCGATACACTCCGCAACATGAATATCCCGTCGTACCTCATTTCCAGCGCCCTCACCGCCATCGTGGGACAACGGCTCGTCCGCACGATCTGTAAGAACTGCAAGACCAGTTTCAAACCTTCCGCCACCTTGCTCAAGTCCATCGGCCTGCCGCCCACCGTGACGAAGCTCTATCGCGGCGCGGGCTGCGACCAGTGTTATCACACCGGCAATCGCGGGCGCACCGGCATCTTCGAAATGCTCGAAATCACCCCTGAAGTACGCCGTAGAATTGCAGAAGAAGAATCTGGTGCGAAAATTGCCAAAGATTTGAAACTAAAGACGATGGCTATGCGTTGCAGACAGAAAGTGAAAGAGGGGGTGGTCACTCCGGAAGAGTTCCTGCGCGTCATTCGAACCTAAAGCGGACACACCCAAAATCTAGCTTGCTTTTCACCCCATTGTTTGCTAGCATGTGGCGCCATAACGGGGATAACCCAGGGCGGACCTGTGGATAACCTGTGTAAAAGCAGGGTTGACAAGCCTACCCTCAGATTCGCCACTTTCGGAATCAATCACAAGCAAAGTCCTGTAACAAAGGATCTTAGGAGGCGGAGAAGGGTCTGAAGCGGAGGGAGTGGAGAAACCGTAAGCCGTTCAGTAGAAATAGGTTAGAAGATACGTTCGAGTCCCTTTCTTCCTCACCTGCGACTTCTCGGAAAACGTTCCACAGACGGTAGAGAAACCACGGTATAGCCGTCATAAACAGTTGAAAGACAAGGAAAGTACCCTTGTGGATAATCTTCCGGATTTGGCGTGGAACAGCCGCGTGAATAGGGCGGTGGAGAAAACGGCCGAGACAAGAGAGGATTTCCACCATCCGCTAAGAAATCTCCGGCACGGGAGCGGGTGCGCAAAAAGTCCACATACCGTTTTGGGGAGACAGGAAGAGATTCTGGAAGCTTATCCAGATTTTCTTCACAACTCAAACATCGGTGGTTACTGGACTTAGAAACGTATTCCACGCTATCCCGGACCCTATGACGACTACTTCTTGTTTTATATACATCGTTTCAGAGAAGATTAACCGAACAACGTACCGACATGCATCACAGTTGGAGAGCGTAGGATGAGAATCACAATTCCACGTCAGGACCTGCTGGATACCGTCAACAAGGTCAAGAGTGTCGTATCTGCCAAGTCGGCGCTTCCCATCTTGACGCATATTCTTATGGAAACGGAAAAGAGTTCCGTGCGCCTCGCGGCCACAGATCTTAAGGTCAGCATCGAGTGCACCGTGGACTGCACAGTGTCACGGCCCGGTTCGTTGACGGTTTCGTCCCAACGCTTGTCCTCGATTCTGTCCGAGCTTCCGGACGAAGACGTCACGCTCGACCTCGGCGAAAACAATGTGATCGAGCTGACCTGCGGCAAGATTGAAACAAAGCTCTTCGGCATGGCCCCGGAGGAATTCCCCCCTATCCGGAGCTTTGAAGGCATCGAACCCATTTATCTCAAGCAGGGCACGCTGAAGAAGCTGTTCGTCAAAACGTCCTTTGCCATTTGCACCGACCAGGCCCGCTACAATCTGACGGGCTTGCTCTTTCAATTGGAGAAGGGAAAGCTGGTGGTGGTGGCGACCGATGGCCGACGCATGAGCCTGGCCAGCGACGATGAAGGCGTTCCGCAGGAAGTCGAACAAAAAGTCATTATCCCTTCGAAGATGATTCATGAGCTTGAGCGATTGCTCGATGAAGATATGGACGTGGCCGTCTATGTGGATGAAAGCCAGGCGGCTTTCGTCTTTGCACGGATGCGCCTGGTTTCCGCGCTGATCGAAGGCAACTTCCCCAATTATGAGATGGTGATTCCCCAGAAACATGACAAGGAAGTGGTGGTCGAAACGGCGAAGTTCACCGAAGCCATGCGGCGCACCCGCACAATGACGAACGAGAAATTCAACTCTGTCCGGATAAGCGTGCGCAATGAGGTCATGAACCTGAAAGTGGTCACGCCGGAAGTCGGGGAATACGAAGAGGAACTTCAGGTCGAATATACGGGGGATCCCGTGGAAATCGCCTTCAATCCGGAATTCGTCCTGGATGTGCTGCGCCGGACAGATGTCGAGAAAACCTGCCTCATTCTCAAGGACGGCATGAGTCCGGGCGTCATCAAGCCTTTCACGGAAGCGCCGCAGGACAATTTCGTGAACGTTGTCATGCCAATTCGAATCTGATGTCCCAGCCAAGCGTTGACGAGGCCTTCCTTGCACGGGAAGGCCTCTTTTGCTTATCGTGCGCCTAACGCGGTGGAGAACCAGGATGGCTTCGTATCTAGTCACAGGCGGCGCCGGATTCATCGGTTCCCATATTGTCCACGCGCTCGAAGGCCAAGGCCATCAAGTCAGCGTGCTTGATGATTTCAGCACCGGCCGACACAAGAACCTCGCGTCACTCATCAGCAGGATCACTGTTGTGGAAGGCAGCATTTGCGACCTGACCGCACTGGATCGGGCAATGGCGGACAGTGAGTACTGCGTTCACCTGGCGGCCATTCCCTCCGTTCCCCGTTCCGTCGACAATCCGGCCGCATCGAACGATACGAACGTTACGGGCACCCTCAACGTTCTGCTCGCCGCCAGAGAACATGGCGTCAAACGCATCGTCCTGGCTTCTTCTTCTTCCATCTATGGCAATGCCGTCAACATGCCGCTTGATGAAGAGGTTCCGCGCGTCCCCATTTCCCCCTATGGTGTCACGAAAGCGTGCAATGAAATGTACGCGGAAGCCTTCAACGCGCTCTATGGCATGGAAATCGTCAGCTTGCGTTATTTTAACGTGTTCGGCCCCCGCCAGGATCCAAACTCGCAGTACGCGGCGGTCATTCCGATCTTCCTGGAACGGATGGCAAGAAACAAGGCCCCACTCATCTTTGGCGATGGCCTGCAAGCCCGCGACTTCACGTATGTGGACAATGTCGTCCACGCGAATCTGGCCGCCTGCAACTGTGCCAAACCGCTTCGCGGAATCTTCAATATTGCCTGTGGCGCATCGACCACCCTGCTCAGTCTCGTCGATAAGATGAACAAGGTTCTGGGAACGGCGCTCGCGCCGGAGTTCGCCCCGCCGCGGCCCGGCGATATTCGGCAATCGTGGGCGAAGATTGACCGCGCGCGGACGGCCTTCGGATTTCAGCCTCAGGTGGACCTTACGGAAGGGCTCCGCCGAACCGTGCAATGGATGCGCGAAACGGAGAATCAGCCATGAATCGCGAAAAAACCGTCCTCGTAGTCGTGGCGCATGCCGACGATATGGAGTTCATGGCCGCAGGCACCGTTGCGCGTTTTATCGATGAACGGCACTACCCCGTCTACGAATACATCCTGACGGACAATTCAAAAGGCTCCTATCGTCTTTCGGGACCGGAACTGGCCGAGGTTTCTGCCCGCGAAGCCGTCGAAGCGGGACAGTTGCTCGGACTACAGGAGCTTCGGCTCGAAGGCTATCCCGATGGCGAACTCAATCTCGTCTCGCCAAACACGCTCCGCGACAAAATCATGGCGTTCATCCGTGAAATCAAGGCCGACATCGTCATGAGTTGGGATCCCTTCGCGCCCTACGAAGACCATCCCGACCACCGGGCCGTGGCCATGGCCACCCTCGAGGCCGCGGCCTTCAGCGGGAATCCTCTGTTCCATCCCGAGCACCTGTATGAGCCGCACTTCGTCGCCGAGGCCTATTGGTTCGCCAAGGTCCCCACGAACGACGCCGACTGTTACGTCGACATCGAAGCGGCCATCGACAAGAAAATACACGCCCTCCTGCTCCACGAATGCCAGATGGATCTGACCGTCGACGCCTTGCTCCAGGAAGCCCGGACCATTGGCGCCGATCTCCCCATCTTCAACGACCTCACCCCGGAAGTCCGAAACCAGCTCATCGAAGCCGGCATACGGAACTTCTGCGCGGAAACCGCTCAAGCCAAAGGCCTTGCCTTTGCCGAACGATTCCGCTACGAGAAATTCGGCATGCTCGACAAACTCTTCGGCATGGACCTTGTCCAGCCGGACCTCGTCTGAGCACAACTCCTTCACGGAATTTTCCTACCGCCCGGGCTGTCTTCTTCCAAGGGAGGTCGTATATGGGCGTTCTTCCCCGTTTTGAATTCCGCTATTGCCGCAAACCCGGAGAATCTGGTATAGTCACCCCGCGAATCAAAGTGGGAGAAACACGAGTGACAGGATTAAAGGCTGAACTTATTACGCCTTTCGTCACCGGAACGAAAGAGGTCTTCGAGACCATGGCCGGACTCAAGATCCGGCGAAAGGCCATTTACCTGAAGTCGAACTGTCTTATGTACGGGGATATCAGCGGGATCATCGGGCTCTCCGGCCCCACCACCGGCACCTGCGCCATCAGCTTACCCGAAGGGCTCGCCGTCCGCATTATCGAATCCCTGCTCGGCGAACCGCTCGGGGACAATTCGGCCCGCGCCGAAGTCAACGACGGCGTCGGCGAGCTTATCAACATGATTGCCGGCCGCGCCAAGACCCTGCTGTCCAGCACCACGTATCACTTCGACATCACCTTGCCCACCATCATCTCCGGAAAGAATCACGAGTTCTTCCAGCGCAAGGGCACGCATTGCGTCGTTGTCGTCTTCGAAACGGAGCACAACGAATCGTTCACCCTCGACGTGGCCATCGCCCCACGTTGACACCCCGCAGACACAAAAAGAACCCCTCTCCTGCGAGAGGGGTTCCGGGCTTCGTCTCGGGCGGTCCTCTATAGATATTCCGCGATCTGCACCGCGTTCAATGCCGCGCCCTTGAGCAGGTTGTCCGACACGATCCACATGTCGAGCGCGCTCGGGTGCGAGATGTCATCGCGGATGCGGCCCACAAACGTATCCCACTTCCCCGTGGCGCGGACCGCCAGCGGGTACAACTGATTGTCCAGATCGTCTTCCACAATCACCCCCGGCGCCTGCCGCAGCAGCGCCCGCGCCTGGTCCGCCGTTAGCTTCTTCACCGTCTCGACGTTCACCGATTCGCTGTGGCAATTGAAGACCGGCACCCGCACCGTGGTCGCCGTCACGCGGATATTCGCATCGCCCAGGATCTTCTTGGTCTCATTGACCATCTTCATCTCTTCGCTCGTGTACCCGTTCTCCGTGAACGCGTCCTTCTGCGGAATCTGCGGAATGCAGTTGAACGCGATCGTATGCGGAAACACGCTATGGCCGCCCGCTTCCCCGTTCAACACGGCCGCGGACTGCTCTGCCAGCTCGTTCAGGGCCGCGCTGCCCGCGCCCGAAACCGCCTGGTACGTCGAAACCACCACGCGCGTGATCTGCGCCGCATCGTGCAGCGGCTTCAATACCACGACCATCTGGATCGTCGAGCAGTTCGGATTCTCAATGATCCCCTTGTGCTTCTGGATGTCCCCCGGGTTCACCTCGGGAACCACCAGCGGCACTTCCGGATCCATCCGCCACGCGCTCGAATTGTCCACCACCACGCATCCGTCTTTCGCGGCGCACGGCGCGTACTTCTTGCTCGTCCCGCCGCCCGCGCTGAACAACGCGATGTCGACGCCCTTGAACGAGTCCTCCGAGAGCACCTCGACGGGAACCTCTTCACCCTTGAACGTGAGCGTCTTACCCTTCGAACGTTCCGAGGCCAGCACCTTCAGGCTCTTGATGGGAAAATTCCGGTCTTCGAGGGTCTTCAGCATCTGACGGCCGACCACACCCGTGGCCCCGGCCACCGCTACGGCTCTGGGATTCATTGTCCACGTTCTCCTGGGTTGGATTTGCCTGTTCCCGTGCGTCCGCGCACGTTCGTTTCCATTCTGCCGCGGCAACATGCGCACCGCGGCGACATATGCCAGCGCCCGGCCAGGCGGCCGGGCGTTTTTTCTATCCTCTCGGCGACCGCGCCTACGCCAGCGAGGCGTCCAGCGCTTTCACCAGTTCTGCCTTCGGCGTTACGCCGATATATCGTTTCACTTCCGCGCCGTTCTTGATCACCAACAACGTCGGAATGCTGGATACGCCAAACTGCTCCGCCAACCCGGGCTCTTGATCCACATTCACCTTCCCCACCGACGCCTTGCCCGCGTAGTCCGCGGCCAACTCGTCCAACACCGGCGACATCATCCGGCACGGGCCGCACCACTCCGCCCAGAAATCCACCAGCGTCACCCCGTTGGCGACCGCCGATGCAAACCCTGCTTCTGTCAGTGCCGCTGCATTACTCATACACGCTTGTTCTCCTTGCATGGCCTCGTTTACACGCCGCAATGGCGTTTCCACCACCGCCACCGCACTCTGAATTACGAAGTATACCGCATAAACGTTCCTCTGCGCAAAAACTGAAAAATCCCCGCGTTCCCCGCGGCGGCGCTTCTGGCGCTTTCACGCCGCCTTCTTCATTGACATCCCCTCCCCTCACTTTCTATAATCCCCCTCCCCGGAGAGGTGTCCGAGTGGTTTAAGGAGCACGCTTGGAAAGCGTGTGTACGTGGAAGCGTACCGAGGGTTCGAATCCCTCCCTCTCCGCCATCCGGTATTTCGGGGTTTGGCACACGCGATGATCAATGGCGTTCCGCGCATCCTTATCATACGGCTCAGCGCCATCGGCGACGTAGTCCGTGTGCTCCCCGCGCTCCACGCCCTGCGCAACCGATTCCCCAACGCCCAAATCGACTGGGCCATCGAACCCAAATCCCTCGAAGCCGTCAGCGGAAATCCCGCCCTCGACCAGTGCCTCGTCTTCGAGCGCGTGCCCAACAAGAAAGACAGCACCCGCGCCCTCCTCCGCTTCTGCCGGCAGGTGCGCCAGGCCCAATACGACATCGTCCTCGACTTCCACGGCATCTTCAAGAGCGGCCTCATCACCCGCGCCTCCGGCGCCCCCAAGCGCTACGGATTCACCGCGCCCCGCGCCCAGGAACTCAGCTACCTCGCCACGAACCAGCGCGTGCCCCTGCTCTCGCCGCGGATGAACCGCATCGAGGAAAATCTCGAACTCTGCAAGTTCCTCGGCGCCAGGAGCCCCAATCTCGAAGTCACCATCCATGTCCCCGAAGACATCCAGGCCGACGTGGACGACTATCTCCATCAGATCCTCGACAGCGGAAAGAAACTCATCGCCGTCCACGCCCCCGTCGACCGCCCCGAGAAGCAATGGCCCCTCGAATACTTCGCCGAACTCTGCGACCTGCTCCTGGCCGACGGACGCTATGAAGTCCTGCTCACCTGGGGTCCCGGCCAGCTTGAAGTGGCCGAAAAAGTCCGCGAACTCACCCGCCGCAAGCCCGAAGTCGCCCCCGAAACCCCCGGCCTAAAACACTATGCCTGGATGGTTCAGCGGGCCGACCTCTACTTTGGCGGGGACACCGGACCCATGCACATCGCCTCCGCCATGGGCGTCCCCGTCGTCGCCGTCTTCGGCGGTACCGACCCCGCCAAACACTCCCCGCTCCGCCCCCCCTGCGAGGTCCTCTACGCCGGCCCGGAACCGCCCCCCAAGAGCATGGATCTCGCCGCCGCCGAAGCCGCCCTCCGCGCCATCTCCCCCGACACGGCCTACGAAGCCTGCCTCCGCCTCGCACGCTAATTGCCCCGGAGATGATCGGTCCGTGTACATCCGTGTGTGTCCATTCTCCTGACTTCCTGGCCTTGCTTGACACCCTTCCGGCCCCTGTGTTCTCATGCGCTGTGTTCTTACGTCCTGGGAGTGGCAACCGTGACCTCGTTTCCGCGCTGCGCGGCCCTTCTGATCGTGCTGCTCGCCGCCCGAGCCGCATCCGCCGCCCCCGATCCCGTCACGCTCTACTTCTGGGGCGACGAACTGAATCTCCTCGCCATCGATCAGATCCGGGACTTCGAGAACCTCCACGACGGCCGCGACGGCCAGCCCCCCATCAAAGTCGTCATGGGCCAGAGTGCCAGCATCGACAAGGCCCAGGATCCGCAGCGCTTGATCTGTGCCGTGGCCGGCGGCGATCCCCCCGACGTCGTCTGGTTCGACCGCTTCGCCGTGAGTGAATGGGCGGCCCGCGGCGCCTTTCGCTCGCTCCAGGAATTCGTCGATCGCGACCTCCGCGAGCGTCCCGACGACCCCTACACCCTGCATCCCGAGGACTTCTTCGAGCCCTGCTGGAAGGAGTCCATTTACGAGGGCAAGCTTTACGGCATGCCGTCGGATGTGGACAACCGCGCCTTCTACTACAACCTCGACCTCCTCGAAAAGTACGCGGACAAGCTGATTCCCGCCGGTTGCGTCGATCCGAACGACCCGTCAAGAGTCGGCCCGCCCCGCACCTGGGAACAGTTGAAGCAGGCCGCGAAGATCATGACGGAATACGACGAGAACGGCACGCTCAAGCAGGTCGGCTTCATCCCCAATTACGGCAATTCCTGGTTCTACATCTTTGGCTGGCTGAACGGCGGCACTTTCCTGAGCCCGGACGGACGCACCTGCACGATGAACTGCAAGGAAAACGTCGATGCCCTCGCCTACATGACCGAGCTTTATGACATGCTAGGCGGCGCGCGCGCCGTCCTGGCCTTCCAGAGTTCGCTTCAATCCGGCGACCTCGACCCGTTCATCTCCGGCAAGGTCGCCATGAAGATCGACGGCGACTTCATCCTGCCCGCCATCGCCATGACCCGCCGCGATCTCCGCTTCGGCGTGATCGCCGCGCCCGCACCCGAAGGCATGCCCCGCTTCGGGTGGTGCGGCGGATGGGTCTACGTGATTCCCACCGGCGCCCGCCACCCCGAAGAGGCCTGGACCTTCATCAAGTACCTCATGTCGCAGCGCGCCTACAAGATCGGCAACGACGCCCTCGCCCAAACCGTCCGCGGGGCCGGAAACGTCTATGTGCCGCGCATGAGCAGCCGCAAGAACATCACCGCCTGGTCCATGGAGCACTATCTCTACAGCGAGCCCTCCGTCGAGGAAACCTTCAAGAACGCCATGCGCACCTTCATCGAGATTCTCCCCGTCTCGAAGTTCCGGCCCGTCAGCCCCGTCGGCCAGGTCCTCTGGAACGAACAGGTCCGCGCCATGGAAGCCGGCTACTACAAGAGCTTTTCCCCGAACGACGTGAAGGAGAACGCGCAGGAATCCCTGGATCGCAGCGCGGCCGTGGTCCAGGCCGCCCTCGACCGCCTCTATCACCCCAAGCCCTACCCCGAGATCAGTTGGCGGCCCGTCCTCCTCGCCTATGCCGGGCTCATCCTTCTCATCCTGGTCCTGCTCTACGCCCGCTTCAATCGCACGGTTTCCGCCCGAGGCTATTTCCGCCGCGAGTTCTACGCCGGCTACCTCTTCGCCATGCCCTGGTTCATCGGCTTCCTCGTCTTCGGCGGCGGGCCGCTCCTCTTCTCGCTCTTCATGAGCTTCTGCGACTACAACGCCATTTCGCCCCCGCATTTTCTCGCCGCCGACAACTACATCGAAATGTTCACCCAGGATCAGGTCTTCTGGAAATCCCTCTGGTGCACTGTCTACATGGCCCTCGGCATTCCGCTCGGCATGGCCCTCAGCCTCGCCATCGCCATGCTCCTCAACTTCGAGGTCAAGGGCATGGCCGCATACCGCACCCTCTTCTACCTCCCCGCCATCATGCCGGTCGTCGCCGCGGCCCTCCTCTGGATCTGGATCTTCAATCCCAACGACGGCATCCTCAACGCCGTCCTCGCAACTGTCGGCATCGAAGGCCCCGCCTGGCTCCAGGACGAGCGCTGGTCGAAACCCGCCCTCATCCTCATGGGCCTCTGGGGCTCGGGCGCGGGCATGATAGTCTGGCTCGCGGGACTCAAAGCCATCCCGAGGCACCTCTATGAAGCCGCCGAAATCGACGGCGCCGGCCCCGTCCGCAGCTTCTTCAGCATCACCCTGCCCATGCTCAGCCCCTACATCCTCTTCAACTGCGTCATGGGCTTCATCGGCACTTTCCAGATCTTCACCCAGGCTTACATCATGACCCGCGGCGGCCCCCGCGAATCCACCTGGTTCTACGCCTACAACCTCTTCACTTATGCCTTCCGCTATATGCGCATGGGCTATGCCTCCGCGCTCGCCTGGATCCTCTTCGCCATCATCCTGGCCCTCACCCTGCTCCAGCTTTGGCTCTCCAAACGCTGGGTCTACTACGAGTCCGAAGGATGACCACCCTCCGCCACATACGGCGATTCACCCGGCGCGGCCTGCTCCACCTCGCCCTGCTCGCCGGCTCCGCACTCTTCGCCGCCCCCTTCTTCTGGCTCGTCAGCACCAGCGCCAAGGCCCCCGAAGAACTCTATCCGCCCCGATGGAAGATCCCCGTCCCCGAGAATGTCCTCGAATCCCCCTGGATGGGCCTGCGCGACAACGAGCGCCCGTTGCGTCCCCTCAAAGTCTCCGCCGCCGATTGGCGCCGCCAGGCTCCCGCGATCCGGGCCGAGCTCACCGCCCGCCTCCACGCGCTCCAGGCGGAGCTTCCCGAGTTCATGCGCCCGCACCTCGGCCACCCCGACTGGAGCGAAGGCCTCTTTGTCCGCCTCCTTCGCCGCGCCCCCGATGACTTTTTCCGGAAGTCCGAAGCCGAGTGCGCCGCGTGGTTCGCCGAAAACACCACCCCCGAACTGGCCCGGGACGTCTTTGATCAGGTTTACCGACGCTTCGCCCTGGCCGACATCAACTTCATCGGCTGGGACATGAGCATCGAGCCCTCCCGGCCACCCATCGAGATTCCCTGGCGCGTGGTCGACGGCGATGCGAGCATCGTGCCGCGCCCCGAAGGGCTCCTCCGGCCCGCCCAGGAACTCCACTACAGTTTCGCCGCAACGGACCACTTCAGTGTCCAGGCCGTGCTCCCGCTCCAGATGCCCCTCGAAAACCTCAAGCGCGTCCGCGTCAGCAACCACGCCGACCTCTCCTGGCACCGGCTCTGGGCCGACCTCGAATTCTCCGGCAGGAAATACCGCAGCGTCGAAGCGGCCTACCTCCAGAACAACCGCTGGCAGGACAGCGCATGGCAATTCGCCAGCCGCGAGGACACCGACGTCATGGTCAAGTCCTGGCTCATCATGAAGGACGACGGCCCCTCCGGCTTCGACCAGCCCGGCCAGGTCCGGCTCACCCTCCACCTCAACAAGTCCGGGCCCGTCATGACCACCCTCGGCAAGTGGAGCTACAACTACCGCGAAGTCATGCGCCAGGTTCCCCTCTGGCGCTACGTCCGCAACAGCCTCTGGCTCGTCCTCCTCAACATCGCCGGACAGATCCTCGGCTCGTCCATGGTTGCTTTCGCCTTCGCACGCCTGCGATGGCCCGGACGCGAGTTCTGCTTCATCCTCGTCCTCGCCACCCTCATGGTTCCGCCCCAGGTCACCCTCGTCCCCGTTTTCCTCATCTTCAAGCAACTCGGGTGGTACAACACCCTCAAGCCCCTCTGGGTCCCCGCCTTCTTCGGAAGCGCCTTCTACATCTTCCTCCTTCGCCAGTTCATGAAGAGCATCCCCACCGATCTCGAAGACAGCGCCAAAATCGACGGCTGCAGCTACTGGGGCATCTACTGCCGCATCATCCTCCCCCTCATCAAGCCCGCGCTCGCCACGACCGCCATCTTCACCTTCATGTCCGTCTGGAACGACTTCATGGGTCCCCTCATCTTCATCACCCGCCAGGACCTCTACCCCCTCAGCCTCGGACTCTTCTCCCTCCACGCCGTCTACATCCTCATGGCCAAGTACGAACTCATGATGGCCGCCTCCGTCCTCATGACCGTCCCTGTCATCCTCCTCTTCTTCGCCGCACAACGCCACTTCATCCAGGGCATCACCCTCACAGGCCTCAAAGGCTGACCCCCGCTTCTCTTTGCTTTTTTCTTCTCCCGTGAAAAGAAGGAAGTTTGGATAATCCCCTCGATCTCCTCGACATTCGATTTCAGACGCCTCACGCATCCTCGGCGTCCGCCTCACGCCGATGGCGTGAAATAGATCAGCCCGGGGTCAGCCACGCCAGAGGCGGACAAGGACCGAAGGTCCGCCACCCCGGGTCAACCCCGCCCCCCAGAACATCAGCCCTGAAAGTGCTGCGTAACCTGGAAATCCCGTCAAATTGGGCGGGGCCCCATGTGACCCTTACAGGGTCGTGATTCGGATGGGGTGTCTATCCACGGCCCAGGACGGCTGCCCGTGCTATACTCGCGTTCATCCCGATGCGCCCGAACTTCGGAGGGGACACTGCGTGACGCCGGATGCACAACTGCGGACATTCCACTTCGCGTGCGAATCCGATCTTGACCTCCTCGCCGAATGGAACCATCAACTAATCGAAGACGAAGGCCACCGGAATCCCATGTCCGTCGCTGAACTTCGCGAACGGATGCGCGGCTGGCTGGCCGCGGAATATCAGGCCGTGGTCTTCTTCGACGGCGCGGAACCGGTGGCGTACGCCCTGTATCGCGAACGCGGGGAGGAAGTCTATCTGCGCCAGTTTTTCGTCCGGCGAGACAAGCGAAGACTCGGATACGGCCGATGGGCCATTTCGACGCTGCGTGAGGCGCTCTGGCCTTCCGAGAAACGCCTGACTGTCGACGTCCTCTGCCGGAATGTCTGCGGCATCGAGTTCTGGCGCAGCGTGGGATATCAAGACTACTGCCTCACGCTGGAAATCCTGCCGGCGTGAGGACGCCTCCGCGCCTGTGATATCTTCTGCAAATGATCGAAACTACCCACGCTTCGCACGCGGCAATGGACGTCCCGCTGGCCCCCTACGTGCCGCCGCGCTTTCTCGGCAACGGCCACGTGCAGAGCATTGTTCCAAACGTCTTTCGCCGGGTTTCGTTGCCCCCGTACGCACGTGAACGCATCAAGCTCTCGGACGGCGACTTCCTCGACGTCGATTGGCTCTGCGCGGGCAATGACCGCGTGGCGATCCTCTCGCACGGCCTCGGCGGATACAGCCGGCGCCCCTATGTGACCGGCATGGCCCGCGCGCTCCGTGCGGCGGGTTGGGACATCGCGGCGTGGAACTTCCGCGGCTGCGGCGGCACGATCAACAACCGGCCCCGCTTCACGCACAGCGGCTCGAGCGACGATCTCGCCGCCGTGATCGAACACGTGCGCCGCCGCGGCACGTACCGCCGCATCGCACTCGTGGGCTTCAGCATGGGTGCGAACATCACCCTGCTCTATCTCGGACGCCTCGCGAACGCGATCCCTCCCGAACTCTGCGGCGCCGTCGCCTTCTCCGTCCCCTGCGACCTGCGCGCGGCGTCCGAAGTCCTTGCCCGCCCCGGCAACCGTATCTACATGCGGCGATTTCTGCGGCAACTCCGCGAACACCTGCGCGCAATGTCCGCGCGATTTCCTGAAGCGATCTCCCTGCGCGGCTACGAAGCCATCCGTGATTTCCGCGACTTCGACGACCGCTATACCGCTCCTCTCCACGGCTTTCGCGATGCGCTCGACTATTGGGAGCAAAGCAGCAGCCGGCGCGTCCTCGCTTCCATCGCCCGCCCCGCCTGGATCATCAACGCCCGGAACGATCCCTTTCTCGCCCCCGAATGCTTCCCCGAAGCCGAGGCCGCCGCGAATCCCTGCCTGCACCTCATCGCCCCGGCCTCCGGCGGCCACTGCGGCTTCCTGCGCTTCCGCTCGAAAGGACGTTACTGGAGTGAACAAGTAGCAAAGCAAATCTTACAAACTACCAGTGAAACAAGTAATGAAAAAAAGTAGACGGAAGGTGAACTAGAATAAGAGCAGTAGGACACGGCGACCGCCTCTCCGTCTCCCGAACCACCCGTCGAGCCCGCGAATCCACTCCACCGCTCGCGCATCGATCCCGTCCGGCTTGCGCGCCCCTTCGGCCCGTCCCCCAGCCCCCAAGAGCCTCAATGGAGCCATTTTCCGGCCCCCTACCCAAACCTTGCCCAATCCCCCCACCCAAATTTTCCCCTTGACACACCTTGAACTTCATGGTATTCTATGCCTAGAACTTCAAGGGAGGTTGCCATGAAGAACGTCAAAGAACTCGTCGGAGCGAGCACCAGTGTCTTGGTGCTCTCCGTGCTGGCCCAGGAGGCCAGTTACGGCTATCAGATTATCAAGCGGATCAACGGTGCCGCGGACGGACTCTTCGTCTGGCAGGAAGGCACGGTCTACCCCGTGCTGCACAAGCTCGAGCAAGACGGCTGTGTCCGCACCCAATGGCAACAGGCCGAGACCGGTCGCGAGCGAAAGTACTACTACATCACCGCCCAGGGCCGCGAGGCGCTCAGCAAAGGCAAGCAGCAATGGGAGGATTTCCATCAGCTCGTTCTTCAACTCGGAGATGCTGCCCATGGACAAGCCTAAGCTCAGTCCCGATATCGAGACGCGCATCGCCGCCCTCTGCAAGCAAATCTCCGTTGCCCACGAGGTCGACGCGGAGATTCAGCGCGAACTCCGCGGACACATGGAAGACAAGTTGTTCGCCTACCTCGCCGGCGAGGAAGTCCTGAGTGAAGAAGATGCCTTCATTCTGGTCCGTGAGCACTTCGGCAATCCGGGCATCCTCAAGGAATACCTCCGCCACGTCCACAAGGTCCCGGCGACC
>CAILVY010000212.1 GCA_903837785.1 Candidatus Hydrogenedentota bacterium | reverse complement strand
GTGTCATGTCCCCGTGCGCCTCGCCAATGAAGAACAGCAACAGGAACCCGAGAACCACTACGCTCAGCCCTCGCGCCGCCCAGCGCGCGCCCATCTCCAGGTACTCCCAGACACTACGCTCGTTCATGGTTGCTTCCTCCCTATTGTTCCGAATCTCCAGCCGTCAGGACATGCTTACAGTATCATGTCTAACAATAAGAAGTCAAGCAAAATATGGGGCGCTGTGGAACCGGGACAAAGAGGCCGTGGCACGCAATATGCCACGGCTTTTCTTACTTGTTCGAAGTGCTTTCGAATTCGCCTAGAGGAACGAGCACACGTATTCCATGACGCCCGTTTCGACGGCAATGTCGAAGCTGGAATTGCCTGGAACGTCGAAGAAGGTGCCTGCTCCGTACGTGTTCCACGTTTCTTGTCCTGCCAGTTTCACCCGGCAAGTACCGGCGACCACTTCCATCCGCTCCGGGGCGCCGGTGCCGAAATTGAAGGAACCCGGATAGATGATACCCAGCGTTTTCTTGGAACCATCGGGGAAAAGCACCGAGTGGCTGACCACTTTGCCTTCGAAGTAGACATTGGCCTTGCACACGACACTGACGCCATCGAATTGAGTCGGAACGCTCTGTCCCATGAAGATCTCCCTGACGCGTTGAACGTCCTTCCGGCCCGTGGGCCGCTGCTGATTTCCAGTCCGGTGTCATAGTGTACGGAAACCGCAGGCCGTTTTCATCTTGAGGCGTGCGCGGCGCTCATGTGCCGTCGTGCTTCTCGCGGATTGTGAATACGCCGCGGCGATTGCCTATAGTATAGGAATTGGATGCATCATCGAGGAGGATATCGTGGCCAAGAAGCGAGGCAAGCAGAGTAGACAGCGGTTTCCGAAGGACAGGGGTGTCTCTGACAACAAGCTGTCGCCGTTCGAAATAGCGCGGTTGCGCCTGGCCCTCGACGAGATGCTCGAGGACGGCGAGTTCAGCAGCGAGGAAGAGGCGAACGCTTTTCTGGAAGCGGTTTCGGGTTTGCCTCTGGGGACGCTGTTGCCGGACATCGAAAAGGATCCCCGTGGACTGGCCGAGGAACTCGTCTATCAGGCATTCGAAGCGGCGACCCCGGCGGAAGGCTGTGCATTGTGCCACCGGGCGCTGGAGGCCGATCCGAACAATGTGCAGGCGGCGGCGATGCTGGCCCAATGGGAGCCCTCGAGCAAGGAGGAGATTGTGTTGCGGCTGCGCCAAGCCATCTTCCGGGCCGAAGCCGCCATGGGCATCAACTTCATGATCGAGAATAGAGGCCGATTCTGGAGCATAGAAGAAACGCGCCCGTACATGAGCGCGCGTGGGGCGCTTGTTTGGGAATTGCGTGAGTTGGGCCGCCTCGAGGAGGCCGTTAAAGAATGTGAGATGATGCTTGACCTCAATCCCAACGACAATCAGGGCATGCGCTACAGCCTGCTCCCCCTCTATCTTCAACTGGATCGGCGCGAGGATGCGTCCCGCCTGCTGAGCAAGTACGAGGGGGATATCGACGCAATCTTCGCCTGGGGGAAGGCGCTGCTTGCCTTTCTTTGCGGCGATATCCCAGGCGCACAAGAGGCGTGCGCTGCCGCCGTCAGGAAGAATCCGTTTGTTCCCCCCTACCTCAGCGGGAAAAGCCCCCTCCCCGACGTCAAACCCGCCTGCTATTCGCTGGGAAGCGAAGAAGAGGCGATCATCTGCGCCGACATGCTGGGCCGGGCCTGGATGGCCCACCCCGAGGCCCTCGCCTGGCTCGGGAGCCAGGCGAACACGCCGCCGGCAACGCGCCGGGGCCGATAAGCGGGCGCCGGAATTCCGCCGCCAAAAACAGCGCCGGGGCAAGGCGCGTCTGGCCCTGCCCCGGCGGGATTTCCGTTCGGGTTACTTTCAGGACTGCAAGGAACGACGCTTTCGTTGCAGCAGGATTGCCGCCCCGGCGACCGCCAACACCAGCGACAGGAAAGCCAATCCGGAAGTGTGCGCGGCGGGGATGTCGTTGGCAACCGTCACTTGAACCGGGCCAAATACCGCAGGGGCCTTGGCTCCGTCATTGTACGCGCACGTGTACACGCCGCTGTCTTCCAGCTTGAGTTTGTAGATGCTCAACTGGCGCGTGTGGGTGCCCGTCACGAAGCCCGCATCATCCAGGGGTTCTCCATTCTTGAACCACTGAAACGTCGAATCGCCGGCCACGGGATCGGGCACGAGGAGGCAGAAGGACTCATCCACCGCGAAGAAGCCGCCGCGCGCATTCCCGCATTCGTAGACCGGGACCACGGTGGAATCCAGCGCCGCATTGACGTAGGCGTCGCGACCCTGCGGTGAGAAGAATTCGTATTCCTGCTTGTTCGTGTAGCCGTCCCCGTCCGCATCGCCGTCCAGGCCGAAGTACTGCGGCAGCGACACGTAGTTCGCCACGTTCGGCGGGATGACATGCACCGGAACCGCGTCGACGTTCGCGAGCAGGGTCATCAGCAGCACCGGCAAGGCCGCGGACCGGGCGTCGCCGAGCGTGAAGAGGCCCGCCAGGAACGTATCCAGCCCGGGAAGCATGATGGACGCCAGACTACCTTCGCCGCCGAGGTCGCTGAACATCTGGGTATAGTTCTGGTTGTATGCGGCCGCCGCGATGGCATGCGAGACGCCGCCCAGTGCCGTGTTGTCGATCGACGGATCGTCCAGGCACTTCCGGATCACGGCAAACTCCCAGCTGTCCAGGAGCGCATTGCCGTAGATGGCGTAGTGCGCGATATCGACGAGGCCGTTGGAGTCGCAGTAGGCCGGCAGGAAGCTGAAGGGCACGCTGAGGAAGCTCAGGTAGGGCGAGAGCTGGGTCTGCAGCGAGGCCAGCGCCAGGTCAAAATCCTGCGGGCCGGGCGGCGGAATGTCGACGAAAGTGAAGGGGCCGTTGTACAAGAAGCCGCCGTTTCCGGCGCCGGTGCCGCCGAGCGTATTGCCGCTGCTGTCCACAATGGAGTCATCATCCAGCACGGACAGTTCCAACGAGGTTGCGCCGCCGGCATTGACCAGAACCGTGTAGACGGAGCCGCTGCCGACGACCGAAACGACGGAGGCTGCTTTCGCGCCGGCGACCGCAAAATCGCTGACGTCCACGCCGGTCACCGGTTTGCTGAAGGTTACCTGGAAGGCGGAAGCGCCGGAGGGCAGCACCTCGACCACGATCGGGTTCCGCATCCATTGCGCCACGAACTCGTCCATGCAGTGCCGTGCGAGGATTCGATAACCTTCCTCGGAGAGATGGATGTCCGCGTCAAAGAACGCCACGAGCGGCGACAGTTGATTCGGGTCTCCGCCGGGCATGGGATCGTAATCGGGGTAACCACCGGGGAACGGCGTCGTATGGGGCGGCACGGGAGGAGTTGCCTCCGGGATGCCGTAGTTGTATTGCATCAGGCCGACATTGTGCACATAGAAGACCCGGCTGTTGCGTTGGGCGATCTCCATCTTCTTCTGTTCCATCAAGATGAACGCATCGTTCATCTGGCGGATAGTCGCCCCGCTCTCCAGGTGATGGCAGTAGTCATAGCCGCAGAGCGCCACGCGGATATTCGGGCGCACGGCCAATGCGGCTTGAATGACGAGTTCAATGTCGGACGCGATGACCTCGAACAAGGCGCTGGCTTCCGCGTACGACATGGAGGGATGCCATTCCACATCGCCGGCCGTGTCGCTGCCGCGCATCATGTCATTGCCGCCAAGCGTCACGACGACGATGTCCACTGTCGGATTGTCCTGCAGTTCCTTAATCATCACGGCCAGGCTGGCGGGCTGTTTGTACTCGCATACCCGCGCGCCCATGACCGCCGTGCTGGCTCCAATCTCCGTGAACTGTTCGAGTCCCGAATACTCCGGAATCACGTGATTGAAGGAGCGAAAGGCCCACATGAAGCCCGTCCAACTGTCTCCCACGAGCATGACCCGCGGGACTTTCGTGATTTCGGCCGACGCGCCGCCGCAGATCGCGGCCAGCAACAGCACGGACACGGCTATCCATGGCCAGCCGTGACTTCGCATACTCCTCATGACTTCTCTCCTGTTGTTGCTCGACACACCCATGCCCCGGAATCCCTGAACGCCCGGTGCACTCAACGAAGCCGGATGCAGCCAACGACACCGCGGACTGGATTCCAGAAAAGCACACAAACCCATTAACTCCCTGATTCTACGGCCCCGCCGCTCCAAATCGCAACTTGCCCCTCCCAGGTTGTGCCGGGGAAAGCCCGCGCGCTAGGATTCGTTCGAGCGGACGGACGTCCCGCAGCGCAAAACGTCTGGGAGGATAGCGCCGATGAGAATGCTAATGATGGCCGGCATAGCGATGATCTCAGGGCTGGCAACGACGCCGGGGGCCGCGGCGCAGGATGCGGCGGGCGCCCCGAAGCTCTTGCTGAGCGCCCCCTTGACGCACTCCGATTGGATGCTGCGTGACGGGGTTGTGTGGGGGGCGGAAGGCGTGCATCACATGCTCGATCAGTGCAAGGCGGCGGGCTGGACGCGCGTGTATTGGCGTGCGTTGGACGGCGGCCGGTCGCTCTACAAGAGCAGCCTGATGGACCCGCAGGGGAAGTGGGATGAGGACAACTTCTGGAATCCGTCCGACCCGGAAGACCGCAAGCTGATGGAATCGTACACGGCGGGGATGACGCCGGAATCCCGAAAGGCCCTGCTCGAGAAGCTCGAGCGTTTCGACTATGGTAGTTTCGACACGCTGGCGGAGGCGGTGACGTACGGGCATCAGATCGGGATCGAGGTCCATGCCTGGATCTCCATCAACGAGGATGATCATGGCTGGGGGCTTCGCAGCCGCTTCGCCAAGGCGCATCCCGAATGCCGCTGGCGGAAACGGGACGGAACCTTCTATCACACCCAGCAGAGCTTCGCATTCCCGGAAGTGATGCGGTACAAACTGGCCATCGTCGACGAACTGCTCCGTCAATATGCGATCGACGGGATCTTTGTGGACTGGCTCCGCACCGGGGACGTGCGTGACAATCCGCAGAACGACAAGGAGGGCGTTGCGGACCGCGGTTATGAGGAGCCGCTGCTGACGGGTTTCAAGGCGAAGTATGGCATCGATCCGTACAGCCTCCCCAACGGCGATGATCGCTGGGTGCGCTTTCGTGCCGAACCCCACACTGAATTCATGCGCGGCGTCCGCCAGCGCGCTCAGGCCAAGCGTCCCGGCATGCCGATTGCCGCGCTCGTGGTGCATCCCTGGGCCTACCGCGGCATGCAGGACAAGATCGACGGCAACCTTCGCGGCATGCTGCTGGACGTGGCGGCGTGGGCGCGCGAAGGCCTCGTGGACGCCGTCGTCCCCGCGGGATATTACATGGGCGGCGGAAATTCCGAGAAGGCTTACACCGCCCTGCGCGAAGAGACCGGAGGCAAGACGGACGTCTGGTTCTACGGCTGGGTGCCGGGTTCCGTCGCGGACTTTGATCGCGATTTTGGACTTGCGCAACGACTCGGCGCCAAACAGATTCTCTTCTGGGAAGCCGATTACATTGATGCCCGGCCCAACCGCGAAGAACTGCAAAACGCCATGCGCGCCCGGGCGGCGGACCTGAAGCGATAGAGAGGTTCCGCAGACCGGCAAAGGGCGTCCGTGCCGAAAGAACGGAGCGCCTTTCGGGTGCGTTGCGAATGGGTCCGCAACACGATGAGTAATTACGATGAGTCTTTTCTCTGAAAACCCCTGCACGCTGGAAGATCCGGTCGAGCAGCTTTCGGGCATTGGCCCGAAACGGGCGGAATGCCTGGCCAATCTGGGCATTCAGTCTGTGCGGGATCTTCTGTTTCATTTCCCCCGCTCATATCAGGATCGGCGTTGTCTGACGCCCATCGCCGAAGTGAGCGAGGGCGAATCCGTGACAATCCAAGGCGAGGTGATCTCCTCCCGGAACATCCGGTTGCGCGGCCGGATGTCGCTGGCAGTGCTTCAGTTGAGGGACGATACGGGCACGATCACGGCCACGTTCTTTGGCCGCGGATTCATGGCGAATACGGCGTTCCGGCCGGGGGTGCGCGGCCTGTTCACCGGGATGGTTGGGCAGTACAAGGGACTGGCGCTCAAGAACCCGGAGTATGAGCTGTTGAGCGGAGACGAAGAAGACCGGTTGAACACGGGCTGCATCGTGCCAGTGTATCGGCTGACGGAGAATGTCTCGCAACGCAATCTCCGGCGCTGGATTCGCACGGCGCTCAACAGCCTGGCGGACGGGCTGGAGGAGCCTCTCCCCCACACGCTTCGCGAACGCTACGGGTTCCCCGAGCTTCATGAAGCGATCCGGCAAGCCCACTTCCCGGACGAGATCGCCGCCGGGGAATCGGCGCGGGAGCGTTTTGTCTATGAGGAACTGCTGGCCATACAATTGGGTGTTCTGGGAACTCGTGCGGCACGCCGGCATGAAGCGCGGCATCAGCGGCACGTGGTCAATGGGCCGTGCCTGAGCGCCCTCCGGGAACGGCTTCCCTTCTCGCTGACGTCCGGACAGGCGCGCGCCGTGTCGGACATACTACAGGACCTGGCGGCGCCGCGCCCCATGATGCGGCTGCTTCAAGGCGACGTGGGTTGCGGGAAGACCGTGGTCGCGCTCCACGCGATCGCCGCGGCGCTGGACGGCGGTCATCAGGCGGCGATCATGGCGCCCACGGAAATCCTGGCAGAACAGCACGCGATTCATCTTCGCGACTGGCTGGGGCCGCTGGGGGTGCGCATCGCGGTGCTCACGGGTTCGATGCGGGGCGCACGGGACGCCCGCGCCCGGATTGCCTCGGGGGACGCGCAGGTGATCGTCGGCACGCACGCGCTCATTCAGGAAGCGACGGATTTCCACCGCCTCGCCCTGGCGATCATCGACGAGCAGCACCGCTTCGGCGTGATGCAGCGCACTACGCTCACGGAGAAAGGCCTTCACCCCGACGTGCTGCACATGACCGCCACGCCGATCCCGCGCACGCTCGCAATCACGGTTTACGGAGGCATGGACATAACGATTATCGATGAACTGCCGCCGGGACGCCTGCCCGTGCTGACGCGCCGGGTGACCCCGGCGAAAGTGCCGGGCCTCTACGAATACGTCCATCAACAGGCGGCCCGCGGTTTTCAGACGTACATTATCTGCCCGCTGGTCGACGAGTCGGAAAAGCGTGAGGACCTCCGTTCGGTGATCCGGCACTTCGAGGAGTTGTCCGAAGGCCCCTTGTCCGGCCTGCGTATGGAGTTGCTGCACGGGCGCCTGGATGCGGCGGAAAAGGACGCGATCATGCACCGGTTCAAGGGCGGAGCAATCGATGTGCTGTTCAGCACGACCGTGATCGAAGTCGGCATCGATGTCGCCTCGGCCACGACGATGATCGTCGAGAATGCGGATCAGTTCGGGCTGACGCAACTGCATCAGTTGCGCGGGCGCGTGGGCCGGGGCAGTGAGCAGTCCTATTGCTTCCTGCTTGGAACGCCGAAGACCGACGAAGGCAAGCGCCGGCTCGAGGTGCTTTGCGAACGCGCGAGCGGTTTCGACATTGCCGAGGAGGACCTGCTGATGCGGGGTCCCGGCGAGTTCTACGGCGTGCGCCAGGCCGGGCTGAGCGACTTGCGCGTGGCCGATCTCATCCGGGACGCCCGATGGCTCGACCGCGCCCGGCGAGACGCGCAGGCCATTCTCGAAGCGGACCCGCCGCTGGCGCTCCCGGCGCATGCGGCGCTGGCGCGGCAGGCCGCGCGCTTTGGCGGAGTGTGCGCGTAGGCCGCTGGGCCGTGGAACGGAACTTGGAACCCCGTGGGCCTTCTCAGTGCGCCACCGGGCTCTCTTCTTCTCGCATCCTGATGACGTTTCGGGAACTCTCGGGAAGTCTCTCGATCAGGTGGTTGACTCGTCTGGGCATGGAAATCATCTCTTCCACAATCCAGTTCATCAATGCGAAGAGATCAGGAATGATGTCTGCGATTTCAGCGGATTGGAATTCTCCGACATGCACGGCATTGTTGCCCACGACGCGAATGAGGTCAAGGGTCTTCCGGACATTGTCCGGCGTGCCTCTTCGCCTCAAGTCCGCTATGCAATCGTTGATGCTCCTGCCCGTGGCGCCGAATTCCGCGCACAGCCGCTCTATCGCCAGGCGCAGCAGGGCGGCCGCGGCCCGCGGCGAGGTGCCCTCTATCTTCCGGGCCTCTTCGTAGTCCAGCCGGACGGCCTCGGGCATGTCCTGATGCGGCGGAGGCCCCTTCAACACGATGGGCCATATCATGTGCCCCGAGAGCACCCTGCCCTCATGAACACTTGGCTCCCCCTGCCAGTACGTGAATCCATGGCAGTGTGAACAGCGCAAGAGCCAGAGTCCGCCCTTCTCCCAGGCCAGGCCGTTGTCAAAATGCAGGGGAAAGGATCGAGATTCAGTCAGCACCCGGCAGATGGGGCAGTCGAAAGGAAATCTCCGGGAGGCCGAAGTTGGAGGTGACATGACATACGCTCCTGTTGGCACCAGAACAATGTAGCTGCGCTGAGAACTAATATGCGGCCTCAATGCTATCGATTCATTCTCGCTGTGCTGCTCCGGCAGTCTGAACGCTCAGATTTCCACGCTCACTTTCTTGTTGGTGAGCACCTTGTACACATCCTCCGAATCCCATTTCGGCTTGCCGGGCACAAGTGATGACGACTTCTGAAGCAGCACCAGCTTGCCGCGTCGATCTTCAATATAGTCTTCCTTATGAAGTAAACTATCCAGATTGTATTCAACAGCATCAGGATCTGCGAAATTGGTGTGTTCCCAAACGAAGTACAGCTGCTCGAGCTGCAGGGGCTCCTTCTTCTTGACCCAAGCGACTGGCGCCAGGCACTTCCAGAGATAGCCGGAGTAGATTTTGGTCTTCTCGCGCAAGACACTGATCTTGTGTCTTGTCCCCTCATCGTCAAGCCACAGGCAGTAGTCCAGGAGCCCGCCAAAGAGCTTCAGACGTTGGCAGTTCGTACATTCCGGTCCCCGCTTCTGGCATTTGCTCTTGCAGAATTGGTGCCTGTGCCCCAGCATTCCTGTTATGGTCACCTCAAGACAACGCCCGGATTTCTCGAACTGCTCCTGAAGGCGTTTTGCCTTCCGTTCGGGAATAAAGACGGGAAGGGAGTCCGCCTCGTCCCCCGAGCCAAGTTGGGCGATATAGTAGGGCTTTTCCTTGTCCCTGTCCCATCGCTCGAAATCCCAGGTGAAATCCCAAGAAGGCGCCCAGAGGTCAAATCCATTGAAGAGCCATTCCTGAACGTGGTCTTTCCAGGGATACTTCTCTTCGTCGGGATCTCTCATTGAAAGCCTTTCCCACCACCCGGCGGAAAGCAGCGCACACGGGAAGAGCGTTCCCGTCACGGTGATCTGCGTCGCCTTCCTGAGAGGTGGTTTGTTGAGCAGCTTGATTCGCAGATCACTGACATCCTCGCTTCCGCGCATCGAGGCATCCCACTGTCCCCCTGGGGCGCCGGTGTAGTCCCTGAACGCGATCGGGCCTCGAGTGATGAGATACCGACGCGCTTCGCCGGACTTCAGGGCTTTTCGGACGAGTGTTGCCATCTTCCCGTCAGGGTCTTGTTCGATCAATTTCAGGAACTTTCTTGCCAATGCCAGCACTTCGGCGTCTTTCCCAACGCCGGGTTCTTTCTGCAGACTCATCTGCAGGGTGGTCTTCGCATCCACGGACTTCGGGTTGCTTTCGAGTTCTTGGATCGGTGCGTTCCGGCACTTCTTTGTCACGAGTTCCTTCAGGCGGTCATACGCGTCATGGGCGGCCTTCTCCGCGGTGCTCTTGGCGACGGCGGTCCCGACTGTGCTGGCACCCCCGACGAGTGCCGATACAATGATTGATACTGGATCCATCGTTTTCCCCTCCTCAGTGTTTGATGGAACACATCCTGGTTGGGATGGCAAAGATACAGTTGCTGCACGCCGTGGTTGCTGTGGGCGCCCCGATATCTAATTCCGGCCATTCCTAACCATCAGCGGGTGGTTCGTTGGAGACGAACTCACCTGTCTGTCCTCATGCGCAATGCCGTACTTTCTAGATATTACAAGAGGTGAGAATACACTATCTCCAGAAGACAGTCAAGGGGTCTGAAACGGTGGTCTGGACAGCGGGGAATAACTGCCGTTTCGGATTGCGGCAGGACCCGGGACGCTGTTTGGGGAGCCCTTAGCTCTTCCCCCCGGTGGTGGCGATGCCTTGAATGAACGTGCGCTGGGCGAGGAAGAAGAGCACGATGATGGGCAGGGTGAAGATAGTCGCCGCGGCCATGAGCTGCGCCCATTCCCCGCCGTACGACGACATGAATTGCTGCAGCCCGTAGGCGAGGGTGTAGCGCGAGGGATCGTTGATGTAGAGGAGCGGCCCGAAAAAGTCATTCCAGGAGCCGAGGAACTGAAAGAGGGCACATGTGGCAAGGGCGGGCTTGGCCAGCGGCAGCATGAGCTGCCAAAAGATGCGCCACTCCCCCGCGCCGTCGATGCGGGCGGCCTCGGCCAGCTCCTCCGGAATCGTGCGGAAGAACTGCCGCAGCAGGAAGATGAAGAAGGCGTTGCCGAAGAAGG
>CAILVY010000211.1 GCA_903837785.1 Candidatus Hydrogenedentota bacterium | reverse complement strand
TGTCCGCGGGTTCGGAACGGCGCGGTGGACATCGGGGCGATCGAGGTGCAGGAGGGGAGCATTGATTTGACGTGTTCGGGGAGCCATAGCGCGGACTACGACGGCGATGGGCGGATCGGCCTGGGCGAACTCCTGCGGGTCATCCAGTTCTACAACGGCGGGCCGTTCCATTGCGAGGCGGGCACCGAAGACGGCTATACGCCCGGCGCGGGGGTTCAGACATGTACACCGCACAGCGCGGACTTCGCCCCGCAAGACTGGCAGATCAACCTCACGGAGCTGCTCCGCGCGATCCAGCTCTACACGATGGACGGGTATCACGCGTGCGCCGAGGGCGAAGACGGGTTTTGCGCGGGCGCACGATGATCCTGCGTTTCCGGAGGGCACAGGACCATTCCGCGCCTACAGTTCCGGACGCAAGAACGAGTTCTGCGCCGCTGCTGAGGTACTGCCTGCCCTCCGTCCGGCGCGCCGTAGACACGGCCTTGATGCCGGTGTGCCCTGTCCCTGCCGCACGGGCTGTTGGTTGCCGGCCTGGAGAACGGGCCTGGAAAACTTGCGCCCTGCCCGTTTCAATCGCTATGCTGATTGGCTGTTGTGGCACGAGCCACGCGCTGACCGACGATGAACCAACAAAAGGAAACCGTACATGAAGAAGGCAATGTTCTGGACCGCGCTGATCGCATTGGCGCTTTTGGCGGCGCCCGCGATGGCGCAGAATCCCCCGGCCGGGGATGCCGCAGCGCAGCCTGCCAAAGAGAAGAGCACCGCGAAAGTAGAGACCGACGTGGACAAGGTGAGCTACGGCCTCGGTGTCCAGCTTGGCCAGTTCCTCAAGCGCCTCTCCCTCGAACCCAACAAAGAACTGTTCATGCAGGGCGTGGACGATATCCTGGCCAACCGTGAACCCGCGGTCGGCGAAAAAGAAATCTCGGAAGCGGTCAAGACTTTCGCGCAGAAGGCGCAGAAGGAACGCGGCGAGAAGACCCTCAAAGAGGGCGAGGCTTTCATGGAAGCCAACAAGACGAAAGAGGGCGTGAAAGTCCTGCCCAGCGGCCTGCAATACAAAGTCATCACCGAGGGCGACGGCGCGAGCCCGGCCGCCACGGACAAGGTGAAGGTCAACTACGCCGGTCATCTTATTGACGGGACCGAGTTTGACAGCTCCTACAAGCGCGGCGAACCCGCCACGTTCGGCGTCGGCCAGGTCATCAAGGGCTGGACCGAAGCCCTGCAGCTCATGAAGAAGGGCGCGAAGTGGCAGTTGTTCATTCCGGCCGGTCTGGCCTACGGCTCCGCCGAACAGCGCACGATCCCCGCGAACTCCGTCCTGATCTTCGACGTCGAACTGCTCGACATCAATCCGCCGGAAGCCCAGCAGCAAGTCGAACTCGACAAGCAGCCAGGCGCTGCCGGTGCCGCGGGCGCCGGCCAGATCAAGGTCGAAGCCAAGCCCCAGTGAGTGTCCCATCCCGAATCGTTTCCGGCAGCCACGCCTCTCCGGCGTGGCTGCCGTGCTTTCAGGGCCTATCCTGCAGGAATGACCGGAGATGCAGCATCTGCCGCAGTGGGCGAAGCTATCTTTCCCCACCCTTGGCGGAGAGCGCCTGCCGCGTGCGCTTACTCCCGCAACTGGACACGGATGCGGGAAATTGGTTCTAATGGGGGCTTGGCGCCCCGGCGTGCGGGCGCCGCGGACGGACGACATACAACAAGCAAGGAGAAACGCGGGATGCGGTTGAAAGGCAAAGTAGCGATTATTACGGGCGCGGGCATGGGCATGGGCCGGGAGGCGTCGGTGCTCTTCGCGCAAGAGGGCGCCAAGGTTATCGTCTTCGATCTCAATGAGCAGGCGGCGAAGGAAACCGTGGCGGAGATCGAGAAGAACGGCGGCGAGGCGCTCGCGTTCGTCGGCAACGTCGCGAAGGAAGCGGACGTGAAGGCGGCCGTCGAGGCGGGCGTGGCGCGCTTCGGCAAGCTCGACATCCTGTACGCGAACGCCGGCGTGCTCTGGAAGGACCGCGACAAATCCGTCGTCGAGACCACGGAAGAGAACTGGGACATCGTCCAGGCGATCAATCTCAAGGGCCCGTTCTTCCTCACGAAACACGGCATCCCCGAATTGCAGAAGGCGGGCGGCGGCTCGATCATTCTCGTCGGCTCCATCTCCGCGCTCGCCGGATTCACCCTGGCGCAGGATTCCTACACGTGCGCGAAGGGCGCGCTCATCTCGCTGAACAAGTCGCTCGCGGTGCAGTTCGGCGGCGATCAGATCCGCTGCAACGTCATCCATCCCGGCATGATCGACACGCCGCTCCAGGCGCCCTATCTCACCCCGGAGAAGAAGAAGGCGATCGGCGACTCCCTGCCGATGAAACGCCTGGGCGTCGCCCGCGACATCGCCAACGCCGCCCTCTTCCTCGCCTCCGACGAATCGGCCTGGATGACCGGCGCCGAAATGATCGTGGACGGCGGATTCATCGCCTGCTAGTGCCTGACTGTCCGGAGGGAACCCGCCGCGGGGCGTGGTTCCCTCCGCTTTCCTCCAGGAGTCTTCCGGCATTGCGCCGCAAGGGAGTGGTTGCCGTGAATCGCGTGACTGCATCGCTCGGGTGTCTGGCGGGATGCGTCGTGATGCTTGCCGCCGCGGGCGCGTCCGCCGCCACGATTGCGGAACGCGCGTTTGAGCAGCTCCGGGCGGCGCCCCCCGCCTGCGCGGACGCCTTCGACTTCGTGGCCTGCGGCGACACGCGCTCCGCGGAACCCGTGGTTCTGCCGAAGGCCTTCTACGCCATGATCGGCGAATGGAACACGCTGAAGCCGGCCTTCGTCATCGACAGCGGCGACCTCATCCTCGGCGGGCCGCTGAGCGAGCTTGACGCGATGTGGGCCGAGTTCGAGAAGGCCGTGGGCACGTGCAGCGTTCCGTTCTTTCCGGTGCCCGGCAATCATGACGTCAACAAGGACCCGGAAGTCGTCGGGAGATACGAGGACCGCATCGGCCCGCTGGCCTATGCCTTCAGCTACGGCAACTCCCGCTTCGTCATCCTGAACAGCGAAGATGCCACTGAACTCGGCCGCCTCTCCGACGCCCAACTCGACTGGCTCAAGGAAGACCTCGACGCCACCCGCGCCACGAACATCTTCCTCTTCCTGCATCAGCCCTTCTTCGCACAGGACTGGGACGCCCACTGGGCGGGCGCGGCCGAAGTGATCAAGGGGCATCCGGTTAAAGTGGTCTTCGGGGGCCATGAGCACCTTTACCGCGACTACGGGACCCGTGACGGCGTCCGTTACGTCATCTCCGGCGGCGGCGGCGCGGAGAACACCGCGCCGGAGAAAGAGGGCGGGTTCCCCCACTATCTCTGGGTGCGTGTGCGCGGCGACCGGGTGGATTGGAGCGTCATCCGGCCCGGCGCGATCTTCCCTTCGAACCTCGTGACCCAGGAAAAAGTCGAGGCCGCTCGCGCGCTGCAGCGCCTCCTCAAGACGGAAGCGGTCGAAGTCCCCTGGGGCGAAAGTCTGGATCGTCCCGTATCCGTGAGCCTCGAAAACCCGGGCCCGGACGCGCTGCGCTCGAAACTGACCTGGACAGTTCCCGCTGGCTGGCACGTGGACCCAACGGAGCGGCCAATCGACCTGGCCGCCGGCGCCACCGCGCCGCTCACATTTCAGGTCCGGGCCGACAGCCCTGCCCAGGTGCGTTTCCCCGTGCCCGTGGCCTCCGTGGCCCTCCCGGTCCCCGGCCTCCCCGAGCCCCTCGCCATCGAGCAGCCGCTCGACCTGATCCCCACAGTGGCCGCGCCGCACAGCGGCGGCCCCGTGGCGTGCGACGGCGTCCTGGGCGAATGGACCCGCGCCCGGAGTGTTCCCCTGACGTATCCCGTAGGTTTCGATCTCAAGAACACGGACGACCTGCAGGCCAGCGCCCACGTGATGTGGGACGAGTCCTTTCTCTATCTCGCCGTGGAAGTGGAAGACAACACATTCCATCAGCCCTACGCCGGCGATATCGTCTGGTCCGCCGACAGTGTCGAGCTCTGGCTCGAGGATTCCGTGTGGAGCTTCAGCCTGACGAACCAAGGCCCCCAGGTCTTCGTGGATTGTATCGGCAAGCGCGAGATCGAGTCCGTCATGCCAACCGTGAGTCTCGGCGTGGCGCGCGACAACCAGCATTGCGTCTACGAAGCCGCATTCCCCGCCGCGGAAATCCCCTTCCTGTCCCTCGCGCCGGGCGCCAGTTTCCGATTCTCTCTGATCGTAAACGACCTCGACCCGTCAGGGCCTGTCGCCTCCCGGCACTGCCTCGATCTCACCCCCGGCGCCAGCGATCACTTCAACGGCCCCAAGATGAAGGCCCTGCTCGAGAACTAGCCCCAATCCCGCTACTGCTGATCGGGAGGACGCTGTCTTCTGCCCTCGCCGGGGTTCCGGTCGCGATTGCGGCGGAAGTTCTGCGGCCATTCGGCGCTCAGATCGTCGCCCTTGTCTTTCCAGCGGCTCTGGCGCACCGTCGTGCCGAAGCCTTCCACACGGTAGCCGCGCACTTTCCCGATCAGAGATCCGTCGCTCCCCAGCACGTCGGCCTGGAAACCCTGGCCGCCGCCGCGGCCCCGGCCCTGCATCCACGTCACGGTTTCAACATGGCCGCCGTGTTCCTGGATCTCCCCATAGCCGTTGAGCGCTTTCAGCGTGTTGTCCAGTTCCTCATCGGGCTGCAGGAGCACGAAGAGCGCCGCCCCGGCCAACGCAAGCCCCGCCACCGCCGCCACGGCGATCCATTTCTTCTTGTTGGCGGGAGCGCCGCCCGCCTTCTTGGCTGGACTAATCATGTTGCCTCCCGCGATCCAGCAGGGTGCCCATGAACAGGGCCATGCCCTTCGACACCGGTGCATCGCCCGGATACTTGATGAACTGGACGTGGCCGTCCATGAACAGCACGTTCGAGCCGCCCGGCACGTGGTTATAGTACTTGACCATCTTCGAGATCTTGTCGTACATCACGAAGATCTGGCTCTGCGCCTGCGCGCTCGCCGCGGGATTGTTGATATCCGTAATCAAAAACCGCTCGATGCCCTCCCGCAACCGGTAGATCGTGTCGTTGTCCCCGTTGCCCAGCGGCCGACCGTCGACCATGCTCCGCGTGACCGTCCGGTCGCCGTCCGCCACCTGGAAGCTGCCGGCCAGCATGGACGCCTCGTCGCCCGATCCGTGCATGAAGGGAATGACCGCCGAGACCATGCTGACAAACATGGCGATGAACTGCTCGGGACCGGTGGCGTTGGGATCGTCGAGGATCAAATCGTGGTTATGGCCGCCAAACGCGCCCATCACCGAAATCACCGTGCTGATATCGATCTGCGGGCCGCTATCGCCGCACTTGTCCAGGACCCACCCCGAGTAGCAGTAACTCAGGTCGATATCGTCCGGATCTTCGGCCAGGGTGAAGCGCCCCGTCTGGGGGTCCTTGAGACCATCGACCATGTTGTTCGGATCCGAGGGACAAAGGACGATGGCGGGGTCGGTCAGGTATTCCGGATAGATGGATCGAACCATGGGGCCCACGGCGATATCCGCGTGCCGCCCTGCATGGGCCTCGAACTCCATCGGCGGGAACTTTCCGCCCCCGGCCTCGCCCGAGTACATCTTGTAGATCAGCCCCCACTGCTTGAGGTTGTTCTGGCAGCTCGACCGGCGCGCGGCCTCGCGTGCGCGGGCCAGCGCAGGCAGCAGAATCGCCGCCAGAATGGCGATGATCGCGACCACCACCAGCAATTCGATCAGGGTGAAACCTCGCTTGCGCATGAAACACCTCCCGTCTCCCTGGAGTGCTCCGCCCGCCTGGGAACTCCAGCGCGCGCAGCAGGATCAGGGGACTATCGTGGACGCACTACCTCTTGTGACCCGGTCGTGCGCCGCCGCCCTGCGCGACAGGCAGGGACTTGCGCACAATTATTGGACGCGCGGGCGGCGGCTTTGGTTTCTGGCGGCGTGGCGCCCGCGTCTCCTTGCGCCAATCACCCCCGCCGCCTTCTTGCTTGAACGACCCGCACGGGCTATGCTTGGGGGATGGAAGCGGGACAGGTGCTGAAAAATCGCATGTGGACGCTGGGTGAAGGGTTGCTCCTCGCGGGGCTGTCCGTCATGGTGGCGTGGCTGTCGGTGCGGCGCGGCGGGACCGACACGGCGGTCCTCGTGTTCGGCGGGGCCGCAGCCCTCGTGCTCATGCTGGCGCCGTCGCGCTGGATGCTCTCGTGCTTCGTCCTGCTCATGATGGCCGGGCATCAGTTCCGGTCGCCGCTGATCTACCCGCTGGCCGGCGTGGAATGGCATCCGCGCGAGTTGCTGCTGCTCCTGCTGCTGGCGCATTTCGCAGTGAAGGTGATGACCGGCGAGGCGGATCTGCGGCCCGATATCATGCACTACTTCGTGCTGTGCTACGCCGCGTTCTTCGCGGTGATCGCGTGCCGGGGCATCTGGCGCCAAATGCCGATCCAGGACGTGATCGCCGAATGCCGCTATCCCATCTTTCTCGCCGCCTACTTCGTCTTCGTGGCCTGCGCGGGCGGCGCGCGCGAACTGCCGAACTATCTCCGGCTTATGCTGTACTTCTCCGTGGGCATTGCCCTGCTGAGCATCGCCTATTTCCTCTATGCTTTTGCCACCGGGCACGTCGTGAGCATTCAGAACTGGCTGGGCGAATTCGTGCAGCGGCGCATCGGCCCGTTCCTGCTGCAGTCGGTCCGGGCAAACGGGCACATGTTCTACGAGGTCTGCGTGGTGGTGCTGGCCGCGCTGATCCTCTGTCCGGACACCCCGCAGCGCCGCCGTGCGCTGTACACGGCGTTGATCGGCCTGTTCCTCATCGCGATCGTCATCACGATGATGCGCACGGCCTACGCCGCGCTGTTCCTCTCGCTGCTCGTGCTCGCGGTGCTGTTCCTGCCGGCGGAACTCCAGATGATCGCGGGTTTCCTCGGGGCGGTGGCGGCTGTGGGATGCGTGGTGGCCGGCGGCGTGCTGCTCTCCGGGAATGCGTTGATTCCGGGGCTCGAAACGTCGCTGCAGGGGCGCTTCGTCGAAATCTCGGGCGCGTTGGACATGTTCAAACAGTATCCCTTGCTTGGCGCGGGCATGGGCAGCAAGTTCACCGGGCTGGGCTTTGTGTCGAAGACTGCGATCCGGAGCGTGGCCCAGGCCGACTTCCAAACCGTGCACAATGTGTGGATGTACTTCCTGTTCAAAGGCGGCCTGGCCGGCATGTTCCTCGTGGGGCTCGGCCTCGGCGGGCTGGTCCTTCGGGCCCACCGCACCATCGGCGCCCTGTCTTCACGCTCTGATCAGTACCTGATGCGCGGACTGCTTGCCGCGTTGTGCGGACAACTGGCGGCATCGCTGACCATGCCGCGGCTGACGTATCCGAACGGGGCGGTCTTCCTGTCGATGATGGCGTGCGCGTTCGTGATGATGACGCGCCATGACGGCCCCGCCGCGCTTGCCCCATCATCCGAGAATGGATACACTCCCCGGGAGAAGACGTCCGCGGACGGAGAAAGGATCTCGAACCATGATTGAGCTGGGTGTGAACATCGACCATGTGGCGACGCTGCGTGAAGCACGAAAGGGCAAGGCGCCCGATGTGATCATGGCGGCGAAAGTCTGCGAACTGGCGGGCGCCCATCAGATCACCGTGCACCTGCGCCAGGACCGCCGCCACATCCAGGACCGCGATGTCGAGGCGCTCAAGCAGGTGCTGCTCATTCGCATGAATCTCGAAATGGGCGCGACGGACGAGATCATCGCCATCGCCCACCGCATCCTGCCGCACACAGTCTGCCTCGTGCCCGAGAGCCGCCAGGAAATCACCACGGAAGGCGGGCTCGACGTGGTTTCGCAACGCGCGCGCCTGGCCGAAGTGGTGCGCGGCATGCACGGCCGCGGCATCAAGGTGAGCATGTTCATCGACCCGGAAGAGGCGCAGGTGGACGCGAGCGCCGAGATCGGCGCGGACTTCGTCGAGTTCCACACGGGCGCCTATGCCAACGCGGGAGAGGATCAGGTCCAGGCCGAACTCGATCGGCTCTACGCCTGCGGCGCGCGGACGATTGCGGCAGGACTCGGGCTCCACGCGGGACACGGGCTCACTGTGCGCAACCTCGTGCCCGTGGCGCGGATGCCGGGCCTGAGCGAAGTCAATATCGGCCACGACATTATCGCCCGCGCCGTGTTCATCGGCCTTGAAGATGCCGTGCGCGAGATTCTGGACATACTTCACGAGTGGTCTGAGTGGTGAGGCCTTGACCCGTCGAGGCCGACTGCCCGCATGAACCTGCAACGAAAATGAGGAATCGATCCATGAAGAGACTGACTTTGGCCGTGCTGTTTCTGGCGGTGGCGCTGTGCGGAGCTGCCTCCATTTCCGCGATGACTGTCCAATCCGGCGTGGCGGCGCATCAGGTGCTGCAGTGCGACACGGCCGGAAACGCCGCGCTCGCCCTGAGCGGGGCCGCGTCGGCCGCAGGCATGGCGCAGGCGCGCGTCGTGGGCGTGCAGAAGGAAATCGTTGCATGGACCGATCTCGGCGCGGTCGCAAATGGCGCGTGGCAGGGAACGCTGCCGGCGGTGCCCGCGGGCGGGCCGTATGTGATAGAAGTCCGGGTACGCGACGATGCGGGAAAGTCTCTCGAATCCGCCGCGGTGGATGATGTGCTCGTCGGCGACGTCTGGGTCCTGGCCGGCCAAAGCAACATGCAGGGCGTGGGCAACCGTTTCAACGTGGAGTCGCCCGACCCGCTCGTGCACACTTTCTCCATGAGCTACGAGTGGCGCCTGGCGCAGGAGCCGCTGCACACCCTGGCCGAGTCCCCGGACGCGGTGCATGCAAACTTCAACTCCCCCGAAGAGCGGGAGAAGGGCATCAAGGGCTGGCGCGACGGATCGAAGGGCGCCGGGCTCGGCATCGCCTTCGCCAAGGAAATGCTGAAACGGACCGGGCGTCCCGTGGGCCTCGTGGCGTCGGCGCATGGCGGCACCTCGATGGATCAATGGAATCCCGCGCTCAAGGACCAGGGCGGCGCCTCGCTCTACGGCTCCATGTGCAAACAGGTGGCCGCGGCGGGCGGCAAGGTGCGCGGCGTCGTGTGGTATCAGGGCGAGTCCGATGCCAATGCCGATGCGCAACCGGTCTACCGCGAGAAGATGAAGAAACTGGTTGCGTCCATGCGGAAGGACTTCGGCGTGCCGGACCTGCCTTTCTACTATGTGCAGATCGGGCGCTTCGTCGTGAACAACGACAAGCCCGGCCCCTGGACCGCCATCCAGACGGATGAACTGGCCCTGGAACCGGAACTCGCGCCCGGCGGCATGGTTGCCTCGATTGACCTCGCCCTCGATGACGCCATCCACGCGGGCACCCAGGGATTGAAAGTGCTTGGACGCCGCCTTGCCATGCTGGCCGAACGCGATCTCTACGGCGGCAAAGCCGTGAGCGGGCCGCGTTTCGAACAACTGGCGGTAACCGGCACCCCCTACGGGCTGCAAGTGAAAGTGCATTTCACAACCGTGAATGGCGCGCTCAGCGCGGCCGGCCGTGTCAACGGTTTCAGCATCAGCAGCGGCCCGGCCGGTGCGGACGTGCCTTGCATCTACAATCAGGAAATCAGCCCGGACGAGCCGAACACCGTCCTGCTCTGGATTTCGGAACTGCCCGATCAGCCCCACCTGTGGTACGGCCGGGGATTCAATCCCTACTGCAACGTGGCCGACGCCGCAAACATGGCCGTGCCGGTCTTCGGCCCCATTGCCATTCCGAAGTGAAGCGGCGGGCGTGCGGCAACCGTTTGGGTTAGAATAGACAGTAGTCGAAACAGTCTGGGTGCGGACCTTCGTCCGCACCCTTTATGCATGGAGGTGGCCGGGCATGTACAAGGCCATTTCGATCATCAGCGCGGTGCTTATCGTCCTGCTGACGGCCTTGGCCGTCGTGCAGACAGTACGGCTCTATCGTGTTCAGCAGGAACTCGAATCCAAGATCTCACTGCTCCCGAAGAACCTGCGCATGCCCCAGCAATCAGAGGCTGCGGCGCCGCCGGGGCATTTGCCCGGACCGGCGGCCGCCACGGAAGCGCCGGCCGACAGCGCCGGCTACGAAGCGGGCACGGCGGAAGGCCATGAAGACGCGATCATGCAGCGGCTCATCGGCGATGCCATTGAAAGCCTCAAGGACGATGGCGGCGGTACCGTGGACGGGCACGCGGCGGGCGGAGGCCGGCGTGCGTCCGGCGCGAAGGCCGCAGAGAGCGCTGTAGACGGCAAAGGCCAGGGAAAGGATCGAAGCGGCAACGCCGGCAGCGCGAAGGACAAAGACAAGCAGGAGGCCGACGCCGCGAAGAATCGCCGGGACCGCCCAGGCGCGTCCGCCGACACCGCGCGGCAACTTGTGCAGGACGCCCGCGCCGCCCTCGCATCCGCGGACTACGACACCGCGGCCAAACTGCTCACTCAGGGCCTCCAGACGGATCCCGCAAACAAGCAGGCCTATCAACTGCTCGCCCAACTGCAGCACAACATGGGACAGACCCAGGCGGAATTGCAGACGTATCAGGATTGGGCGCGCAACGTGCCCGGCGACGCGCTGCCCCACTACATGCTCGCCAGCGCCCTCGTGCGCAGCGGCGATCTCAACGCGGCCTATCGCGAACTGAACCAGTTCCAAAGCATGAGCGGGGGCAGTCTTTCGTCTTATCCCATGGCCGCGGGCATGTATCGGCAGCTCGGCATGCCCGCCGAAGAAAGCAACACGCTCCAGGCCTGGATTCGCGCCAATCCGGATTCGCCCGACCCGCATCAGATGCTCGCCGATTACTACCGGCGGAACGGCAACTACGGAAACGCCATTTCGGAATATCAGACGGTCGCCGCGCTTGCGCCCGGTACGGTTTCGGCCTACACCGGCCTCGCCGATCTCTATCGGCGCACGGGGCAATACGACGCCGCGGAACAACAGTATCAGGCAGCGATTGAACTGCGCCCCGGCGATCTGGCGCTCCGCCAGCAACTGGCCGTGACCTATCAGGCCGGCGGGGACCTCCAAAGCGCGCTCAGCACGTATCAGAGCATTATTGACGCCAATCCCAATGCTCCGCAGGCGCAGGCCGCCGCCCAGGCGATCCAGCGCATCGAACATCAGCTTGCGGCCGCAGGCCAGTGAACGTCACAATGCGCGGCGTCCACCCGGAAGAAAGGAGCCTTCTCCATGCAATGGCGTGACGTGAGCATTCCGATGCATCCCGAAATGGTCGTTTGGCCCGGAGACGCTCCGTTCCAGTTTGCGCCGGATCAGCGCATTGCCCGCGGCGCCTCCTGCAACACCTCCGTGATCACGTGCTCGACGCACACCGGCACGCACTGCGATGCGCCCTGGCACTTCGAAGAAACGGGCCGCCGCCTGGACGAAGTGGATTCCGAACTCTTCTTCGGCGACGCCCTCGTCATGGACCTGCCGGCCGTGGACCGCATTCGCGACGTGCATCTTGGGACGGCGCCCCTGCCCAAACGCCTGCTGTTCAAGACGAGCAACTCGGACTATCCCGCGCACGCGCCGTTCAAGACGGATTACGTTGCCCTGGATGCCTCCGCGGCGGAACGGCTCGCGGCGGAGGGCGTGCGCCTTGTGGGCGTCGACTACCTGTCCGTCGCCCCCTACAAGCAATCGGGACAGGAGACCCATCACATTCTGTTGCGCAACGGCATCTTCGCCGTGGAAGGCTTGCGGCTGAAGGATATCCCCGCGGGGGTTCATCCGTTCATCGTATTGCCGATGCCGATTGCCGGGGCCGACGGCGCCCCGTGCCGCGCCTTCGTGTACTGCTAGCGCGCCCGCCCAGGGACCCGCGGCCCCTGCCGCGGCATCAGCGTTGCTCCGGCGCGCTTGCGGAGAACGGCTGCACGCCTTCCCCGTCCGGCACCCGGTGTCTCGGCAGCCGAACCACGAAACGCGTGTGAACGCAGCCCGAATCCAGGAAGATCTCGCCCTGATGGCTTTCGATGATGCTCCTGGAAATGCTCAGTCCGAGGCCGGTGCCCGTCGATCCAATCTTCGTCGAATAGAAGGGAATAAAGAGCTTCCCCCGAACACTCTCCGGCGGGACCGGGCCGCTGTCCGTGACGCTGAGCGTGATATGGCCGTTGCCCTCTTCAAATTCCACGCGGACCCATTTGTCCGGCAAGGGTTCCACGGCGTCATGCGCATTGTTCAAGAGGTTGAGAAGCACCTGCGAGATTTGAGAAGAGCGGCAGTCCAGTTTCAGGTCCGGCGGCACGGACGGCCACTCGAGGTCGATGCCGTGCATCTTGAAGCGCTCCTGGCACAACTCGAGCGTTTCGTTCAAGATCTCGCCCAGGGAGACATGGACAAAGGGATCGTTGGAACCGTCCCGCGAGAGATTGCGCAGGCCCTCGATAATCTTGTGCACGCGATTCACATGCCGCAAGGTGGTCTGAATGATCCGGGCGATGCTGACGGAATCGAGGAAACCCCGGTTGAAAAGCGCCTCCAGCTGCTGGATTCCCGTCGAGATCACCGCGAGCGGATTGTTGATCTCATGGGCGATGCCGCTGGCCATCGTGCCCAGCGCGGAGAGCCGCGCCGTGTGCAGCATCTGTGCTTGTTGCCGCGCAATAATGCGTTCCGCTTGCACGCGCGCGGTAACGTCATTGCCCACGCACAGAAGCTCCTTTACGGTGCCATCCGGACCGTAGACCGGCTTGTTCGTCCAGGCAATCCAGACCCGGTTGCCATCCCGCCGCATGTTCTCATTCTCATTGTTCACATAGCGGCTGGGATTGGCCAGGAGATCCGCAATCATGTGGGTCAGATCGTTCCCCTCCAGGTCCGTTTCCGGCACAATGGTCCCCACTGAAGGACGTCCCAGGATCTCCTCCTCCGGATAGTCGAAGAACTGCTGGGCGAACTCGTTGATGAACGTGATGCGCCCATTCATGTCCAGCCGCAGGATGATGCTGTTGGCGTTTTCCACCAGCTCCCGGTATTTCGCCTCGCTCTTCGTCAGCGCCACCTCCATGGCTTTCCGCTGACTGATGTCGTTGGCCATCAACAGGAGGTGTTGTTCGCCGCCGCTGTGGAAGGGCACGAGATACGCTTCGATCCAGAGTTCCCGCCCCGAAGTCGACGAGACCTGAAACGCCCCGGAACGCGCGGTGCCCGAACGCAGCGTTCGCTCGGCCAGCGCGAACAGCCCGCCACACTGCCAGGTGGACGAAGCACGGAAATTCGTGTCGATGAATTCGTCGCGGCTGAGTCCCGCCATGCGCGCAATGGCCTCGTTGGCCAGGAGGCAGACGCCCGTCTGGTTGTACGCCGCTATCCCCAGCGACGACTCGGCGATGAGTTTCTGGTTGAATTCCAGCGTTTCCGCCAGCCGGTGCTGCGCCGCTTCCCGCTCGCGAATCTCCCCTTCGAGCCGCTCGTTCGCCTGGCGCAATTCCCGCGTCCGGCGCAGCACCCGTTCCTCGAGTTCCGTGTTGAGGGAGCGGAGGGCGGCCTCCAGTTGCTTTCGCGGCGTAATGTCCACCGCCATCACGGTACACCCGGACACCCGCCCCAGTTCATCCAGGAGGGGATGCACGTACGTGTCGTACAGGCACGCGTTATATTCGTCCTCAAAGCGCACGGGCTGCGCCGTGAGCATTGCGCCTTCGATGAGCTGGCGCCGCGGACTGCCCGTATCTTCGGGCAGCAGCGTCCAGAAACTCTGGCCGATGACTTCGTCCAGCCGCCTTCCCAGCCGCCGCGCACAGGCCTCGTTCGCCGTCACGACCTGGCCGCCGGCATCCAGCACGAACAACGATTCCGGATTCGTGTCCACAATACTGCCCAAGAGCCGCTGTTCCTGCTGCAGCGCCGCTTCCATGCGCCGCGTTTCCGACAAATCCATCCCCACGATCTGGACCGCGGGACGCCCATGGAAGGTGGTCGTGCGAACGTGCTGCAGCGTGGGATACTCCTCGCCATCGGAACGGCGCAGCCAGGCTTCATAGGACACCGGCAATCCCGGCTCCCCGCGGAGGCGTGCCGCCAGATAGCCGCGCATCCGATCCGCATCCTGCGCCCCGACAAACGAGAATGGGTCCAGCCCGATCAGCTTGTCCGGGTGCGGCATGCGCAGGATCGCGGCGGCGGCAGGATTCGCGAACACGATCTTGCGGTCCTGCACGATGAGGACCGCGTGCGGGAACGTCTCCACGAGGACGCGGTACTGTTCCTCCTTTTCGCGCAGGGCGCGGCGGGTGGTCTTTCGTGCCGCAACCTCCTCCGCGAGTTCCTGACACTTGTCCGTCAACCGGCTGTTGGCGCTGTCTGAAGAGAAGAGGGCCCGGTAACACGCGATGACAAAGAGGATGAATCCCCCTACAAAGCCGCCTTCTTCTAACAGGACCAACAGCATGGGGAAACGCACAAACAGGGGATACAGCACCGGCACGTGAAAATGATGACTCAAGCTGGCGAATTGGGAAAGCGCCAGCAGGAACGCGCCCGCGGCTATCCCGCCAACGGCCCATCGAATACTGTGCAGGCGACGCCCCACATACACGGTGCCGCCGCCCCACAGGAGAATGGCCGCCAGGGTAAGTGAACCGGTGATGCCGTAGGAGAGCTCGAACGCGGCGTACAGCAGGCGCCCGGAGAGTTCCAGGCCCGCTGCGAGCAGCAGCAGGGCCACGAGTATGCGCCACAATCGCCGGTGATGATCGGGCGGCCCCGATGGCGCCACCACAACGCGGCCCGGCTCCTTGACCAATGTGAGCGTCTCACTATCCCCTAAGTGCGGCTCCATTGCACACCCTTTTTTGCACTCCCCGACACCAGCATGCCAAAGGCGCGCCCTCCTGCACAAGTCCGTTACACCGCCACCCATTCCCTCCGCGGCCTAATGCCATGCCATGCGAGAAGTGATTCGGACTGCACAATCTGTATACTATCACCTAATGGACGTAAAGAAACAAGACCGATTTACCGCGAGCGCGAGCGGTGCCTTGCGCAACCCCTGGCTGTACTTCTGGACGCTGCTGCTGGCGCTGGGCTTCGCCTACGTTGCGGGCGTTCTCTGCGGGCGCAGCATGCCGCTTCAGGCACGGAACGGCGGCTATCAGGAATTCATCAAGCTGTTGATCTCCGCCCCCATCCTCTTCTGGATGGGCGCCGGCCACGCCTTTAAACCCTTCCGCGAGGGCGAATGGCCGCGCCTGGCGAGTCAACTGCTCCTCGTCGGACTGGCCTGTTTTGCCGGTTTGCACTGGTTCTACCTCCAGATGATTCCCGCCATCAACTTCTCGCTCACCGGCTCGGACCTTGCCCACATGGGCCTGGCGGCACGGGGCGTCTTCCTGGCCGCCGGCGTGCTGCTCCTGGGGCTGTTCGGGTATCACCTGCGCCTGGCGCGCCGGGACGGCATTCTCCTGCCCTACGCCTCGGCGTTCGTCGGCGGCATCCTGGTGATCGCCGTACTCTCCTGGCTGCTGCGCCATCGGGCCTCGGTGCACATTCATCACTATTTTCTCTTTGGGTATTTCATTCCCTTCCTCCGCTTCAGGAATCCCGTCACCCTCCTCTGCCTGGGCTTCTGCGCCGGCGTCTATGTCGAAGGCGTCAGCGAGTGGAGCATGGCCCTATTATGGGACTTCCACTGAGCCCGTGGCTTGAGCCCTGCGGAGAGCCCCCCCCCTTTACCCTCCCGGAGGATCGCATCTTGAACAGGCTAGTTTTTCGCAGAATGTACCGTGTATGATACCAAGGAGATGGAAAGGAGAACCTCCATGTTCGAAAATATCAATATTCACAGCAGCGTAGCCGTCTACGTCCAGATCGAGAACCACGTCTTGTTCGCGGTCGCATCCGGGCGCCTGAAGGCGGGAGACAAGCTCCCCTCGATAGGCGAACTCTCCAAGAAGCTCAATGTCAATCTGAACACCGTCGCCAAAGCGTATCGCGATCTCGAAGTCATGGGGATTGTCTATACCCGCCGGGGTATGGGTGTATTCATCAATGACGGCGCGGCCGGGAAGTGCGCGGAAGATTGCCGCCGCCGCATCGTCGGGCGCTTGCATGAAGTTGTGGCCGAAGCCGTGGCCGCCGGCATGAAGCCGCAGGAGATCAAGCAGGCCTGCACGAAGAGCTACTCCGCGGGCGGCGACCCCTATGGCGAAATCCCTGATTCGCTGCTGGCCCTGGCCAAGCAGGCTGCAGGCAAGAAGTAATCGGGAATCCCTTGCCGCGGCCGGCCTTCCTGTTCGCCATGCGCACACGGGCCCCGGCCGCGGGGGCACTGCCGGGAAAACTTTGCTGGGGATTCTTGGCCAATGCAGCGTCCACTGCTGCATGGCATAACGGGATGCCGGAGTCTTTCGACCGGGCTTCCCGATGAGCATGAGCGAGTTCGAGCACAGCGTTCCCCCGGGCCAGGGGAGTACTCTGTCTGTTCGGGCTTGATCCCCGCGCGCCGCCGAAACATAATTGCGTCGCGCGGCGTTGCGGCCGCGTGCAACCGGAAGGATGTCCCATGCGAGCGATGATTAGCGCCGGCGTATTGCTCTTTGCCCTGGGCCTGTGCGCCGCCTCCTGCGTTTCTGAAGGCCCCGCACGGGACCCGCTCCCGCCATTGCAGGACGAACCTGGTTTCGAATCCATATTCAACGGCAAGACGCTGGATGGCTGGAAGGCCGCGGACATGAGTTTCTGGTCTGTCCAGGAAGGGGCCATTACCGCGGTCATCTCCGCCGAGCATCCCACGGAACGGAACCACTACCTCGTTTATCAGGGCGGCAAACTTGGCGACTTCGAACTGAAACTGCGTCACCGCATCCAAAGCCCCAGCAGCGTCAACGGCGGCTTTCAATTCCGCAGCGAGATCTTCGACGGCAAGATCACCGACGATTGCCGCGGCTATCAGATGGATAACAACACCGCCACCCCGTGGCTCGTCCGGCTCTATGACGAACACGGCCGCGAAACCCTGGCCTGGCGCGGTGAGCGGAGTGTCTTCGATGCGGCCGGACAGAAAACCACCACCCCCATCGAAGGCGCGGCGGGCGACGCCCGGTTTGCCCTCGAAGACTGGCACGAGTACCACCTGGTCTGCCGCGGCTCCAGCATAACCCTGGACGTGAACGGACGCCGCGTCGCCGAGGTCGTGGATGACGACCCCCAGCAGCGCGACCTGGCCGGCATCCTCGCCCTCCAACTCCACAGCGGCCCGCCCATGACGGTTCAGTTCAAAGACATCCGCTTGAAGCGCCTCAACTGATGCCCCGCGTGTGCGTCGCGCGGTCAAAGCGTGCGAAGACCCGACGTCAGGTATCCGTGATTCGGTTGACCCGGGGGGCAGGGTGCGGGTATTATCGAATTGCGAGTAAACTTGGCGGTAAGCGTTGAAATCCCCAGGTCGGCTCCCCCGGGCGGCCCCGTCCGATCGCCGGGCGCCGCAAACGAAAGTGAAGCCGCATGAAACTGTCGACCAAGTCCCGTTACGGGCTGCGCGCGATGTTGTGCCTGGCGTTGAGCGGGCAGGACCGCTGGGTGATGACAAAAGAGATTGCGGAAATGCAGGGCCTCCCGCTGACGTATCTCGAGCAACTGATGATGTCCCTGCGCAAGGCGGGCCTGGTTTCGGCGATACGCGGGGCGCACGGCGGCTACATGCTCGCGCGGGATGCGAACATGATCACCCTGGCCGAGATCGTGGAAGCGCTGGAGGGTCCGCTGCAGATTGCGGACTGCAGCGATGTGCCGAGCTGCTGCACGGAACGTGCGGACTGCGCCCTCAAAGAGATCTTCGACAACGTGAACCAGGTGCTTTACAACGCATTCGCCGCCATCTCGCTGGCGGATTTCGCAGACCGCCAACGCGGCAAGGCGTCCGCGGGCACCTCGATGTTCTTCATCTGAGCGGAGGCCGGCGCGCCTATTCGAGCGCCTGCCGGAGATCCTCGATCAGGTCGTCCACATGCTCGATCCCCACGGAAATGCGAATCAGGTCGTTTGTGATTCCGGCCGCGGCGCGCACTTCCTCCGGCATCGAAACGTGGGTCATGCTCCACGGGTGCTCGATGAGCGATTCCACTCCGCCGAGGGATTCCGCGAGCGTGAAGAGCCGCACCCGCGACAGGAGCCGCAGCGCCGATTCCTGGCCTCCCTGCAGCCGGAAGGAAAATGTGCCGCCGAAGCCCGTCATTTGCCGGAGCGCCAGCGCGTGCTGGGGATGGCTCTCCAGGCCGGGATGCAACACGCGCAATACGCCCGGGTGCGCTTCGAGCCAGCGCGCCACGGCCAGCGCGTTGCGGTTGTGCGCCTCCATCCGCAGCGGCAACGTCTTGATACCGCGCAAAACCAGGAAGCAATCGAAGGGGGCCTGGCATGATCCCATCGCGTTCTGCAGGAATCCCAGTTCCGCCGCCAATGCCGCATCCTTCACCACGACCGCGCCCCCGACCACGTCCGAATGCCCATTGATGTACTTCGTCGTGGAATGCAGCACGAGATCGATTCCGAGATCGAGCGGACGCTGGAAATGCGGGGAGAGAAACGTGTTGTCGCACACGCTTAGAATGCCGTGAGCGCGCGCCACCTCGGCGATCGCCGCCAGATCCAGCAGATTCATCAGCGGATTTGTTGGCGTTTCGGTCCAGATCATCCGGGTGGCGGGACGGATCGCCGCCCGGAGCGCCTCCAGGTCCCGCAGGTTCACAAACTCGACGGCCACGCCATGCCGCGCCGTCACACTGTCCAACAGCCGGTACGTTCCGCCGTACAAGTCATTGTGCACAATGATGTGGTCGCCCGCGCGCAGCATCCCCAGGACCGTGGCCTCCGCGGCCATCCCCGTGCCGAACGCGAAGCCATGCGTGCCGCCTTCCAGCGCGGCCAGACAGGTTTCCAGCGCCTGACGGGTGGGATTCCCGGAACGCGAGTAGTCGAACGGACCCGGCTTCCCGACCTCCCGGAACGCGAAGGTCGATACTTGATAAATGGGCGGCATCACCGCCCCATAAGCTGGGTCAGGCTTCTGACCGGCATGGACGGTCAACGTCTCGTAGCGCATGGCATGTCCTCTCAAGGGAAACGACTTTCCCTGTTTGCCACAAAGTAATTTAAGCTGCTCCGTATACTCATGTTTTAACAGTGTAACGCAATCAGGGGTTTAAGGTCAAGATCACGGCGCCGTTCCAGGCGCTTGGCATCCTCTGGGGGTACCGGTCTCCATGCGCATAACCCCTTTACATTCAGTGGCTTTCCTTATACAAAACAAATTCGCTCCACATACAATATTTTTTGCTTGACTTCAGGTGCGGGAGCAGGTATACTCGCACTAAGTTGAGTAAAGAACCCGGAACACTTGTACATGAAACAAGCCCATCAAGATATGGCTCCCACCGCACCGCGCCAGTGGCGTCGGGCGCGGCGGGCTGTCCTGTGGGCACGCTTCAGCACCCCTTGTCCCTGTCGACCGCGCTCTTGCCTCATGCCCATGCCCGGGCAAAACAGTTGAAGCGGCAACGACAGGCGGTGGGCGATTCCTTCGCACACCGGAGAACGAAGAAGCAAATTCGAGACAAGGAGGCTTTTATGTACGAGCGTATAGCAGTGGCAAGCAAGAACGGGGCGTTGGCCCGGCATGATTTCGGTCACGCGGACGAATTCACGGTTTACGAGAACCGGGAGGGCCGGGTGGAACGGGTGGAAGTTCGGCGCGGCCGGCCTGCCCATGGCCCGCGCGGGCAGAATCTCGGTCACCTCGCGGAAATCATCGCGTTGCTTTCCGATTGCCAGGCGGTGATGGCAGGCGGGATCGAATTTGGCGCCCGGGTGCTCCTGGCGCAACGGGGAATCCGGCCTTATGAGGATCCCGCGTTGAATGAAGACACGGTGCGCCGGATGGCCGCGTCCTGGTTCGACCCGCGGCCGAGGGAAGCCCTGGCCGCCTAGGGCGCCGCGCCCGCGAACGCGGCCGCAAACGGGAGAAAGGAAACCATGGCACGCATTGCGAACAACATGACCGAACTGATCGGCCGCACCCCCCTTCTGCGTCTCAACGCCGCCGCGCACGGACTCGTGGCGGAGGTCGCTGCAAAGCTCGAATCCTTCAATCCGGGCGGGAGTGTGAAGGACCGGATTGGCCTCGCGATGATCCAGGACGCCGAAACCCGCGGGTTGATTGACAAGGACACCGTAATCATAGAGCCGACCAGTGGGAATACGGGGATCGCGCTCGCGTACATTGCCGCCGCGAGAGGCTACCGCCTCATCCTCACCATGCCGGAAACGATGAGTGTGGAGCGGCGTAATTTGCTCAAGGCGTACGGCGCGGAACTGGTGCTGACGCCCGGGAGCGAAGGCATGCCGGGCGCGGTTCGCGCGGCCGAAGCCCTGGCGGCCGCCACCCCCAAGGCATTTGTTCCCCAGCAGTTCAGGAATCCGGCCAATCCTGCCATCCACCGCAGCACGACGGCCGAAGAGATTTGGGAAGACACCGGCGGGCGCGTGGATATCGTGGTGGGTGGCGTGGGCACGGGCGGCACAATTACGGGTGTGGGTGAGGTGATCAAGGCGCGCAAACCCTCTTTCGAGGTGGTCGCCGTCGAACCGGCCGGATCGCCGGTACTCTCCGGCGGAAAACCCGGCCCGCACAAGATCCAGGGCATCGGAGCGGGCTTTGTGCCGGAGGTGCTGAACCCGGCGATCATTGACGAAATCATCCCCGTGACCAATGAAGACGCGCTGGAAACGGGACGGCGCCTTGCCCGAACGGACGGCCTGCTGGCCGGAATCTCTTCGGGTGCGGCGGCCTGGGCCGCCCTGCAGGTGGCCCGGCGGCCGGAGAACAAGGACAAACTGATCGTGGTCATTCTGCCCGACACGGGCGAACGCTACCTCAGCACGCCGCTCTTCACAGAATCCGTAATCCTCTGACGAAGGGGTAGACCGTATGAGAACGTGTTGTCGAAATCTCCCAGACGCCCCGCACGAGAAAAGAACACGGCCAGCACATCGTCGCATCGCGGCCAGGAGATCCCTGTCATGAGTTCGCTTCGTCCATCCGGCAGCCCCGAGGACCCTTCCCGGCCCTTTTTTGAGGAGCACGATAGCCACGAACTCCGACGGCCGGTCTTGCGCAACCTGCTTGCCCGCCTCCTGGGCAACGCGGCGTCGGCCCACTACCCGGCCCCGTCCGCGGGCGGGGCGGAATCCCGTAAAGGGACTCCCGGTACGCACGCCCCGCGCCCTTGATTTCGTTTGACGCTTTTCCCCGCGTTCATGCCGTGGCCCGAACGACCCTGTGGGTTCCGACAGACAGGTCGTTTCACTCTCCCCGAACAAACCATTCGGTAGGTTCCGGACTTCGCGCGACGCCCTCTTCGCGCCGATTGGACAACGCGTCACGGCCCACGCCAGCCTGAGACGCCGTCTTTCTCCGCCCTGCGGGAGGCGCGCGAAAAGGGTCGTTTTCCCCTGAGAAACGGGCCTATTTCTTTGACGCCCACAGCGCACGACCGACGCGCAATGGCGCACGCGCCTGGCGCGCCGGACACTGGGGGCTTGTGCGCTTTGCCGCTTGGCACGCTATTTGCGTTACATCTCCCAAGGCAGAACAGTGGTGATGCCGGGGCCGGTGCTGCTGGAAAAGAACGTCCAAATTAAGCACGGGAGATCCCTGTCTTTTCGCAATTCAACGGAGGAAAAATTATGTGTGGCACACGAGCAATAGGGTTGATGGCGGTGATGCTGGCGCTGGGCTGGCCGGCGGGCGCGGAACTGCAGAACGTTGAGGTGAGCGGCCAGATACGCATTCGCGGGAACTACTTCACGGGGCCCGCGACCTCGGACAATCCGAACCTCGTGAACGCGGGCCTGCGCCATCCCTCGTCGCCGGGGCGCACGCCCATCTCGAGCATATTCTCGTGGAGCGACAAAGGAACGAGTTACTCCGGGGTGGAGCAGAGGACGAAGCTGGGTGTGAAGGCCGACTTCACGGACAACGTCTCGGCCTTCGTGGAACTGGACAGTTTCGACATCTGGGGCGAGGATTTCCGCTCGGCGAACTACCTCACCGGCGCGGACGGCCGCGCGAATTCCTCGGACGACCTCGAGATGTATCAGGCGTATATCGACGCGGACAAGATGTTCGGCTTGCCGATTCATTTGCGGGTCGGCCGGCAGGAACTCCAACTGGGGAACGGGTTCCTTCTGGGGAACAACGACTCGGGCAAGGTCTTCTTCACGGGATTGTCGTTTGACGCGGTCCACCTCTCCTACGCGCCCATCGACAAGCTGCTCCTGGGGGCGGTGTGGGCGAAGGCGGCCTCACAACCCGGCGTGGAACAGGACGGCGACGTGGACCTGTATGCCGCGTACGCCCATTATGAGGGGATTGAGAACCAGGTGCTCGAAGCGTACTGGCTCTATGCGCGCGACGCCCGCGCGGTGGCGGACACGAAGGGATCGCCCATTGCGGACTGGGTGGAGAAGCAGTTCGGAGTCGACGATTACGGGGTGACTAACTTGCACACGATTGCGCTGCGCGGCGCAGGCACGTTCGACGCTTTTGGCATCGGGGCCTTCGACTACAATGCCGAGGCCGCCTATCAATTCGGCAATGCGGATCAGGCGGGCAGCACGTTCTCGCTGGCGTCGGCCGGTTTCGCCTCGGTATATGGGGATGACCAGGCGAAGTGGAACACCTGGGCCGGCAACACGGAGATCGGCTACACGTTCAACACGAAGTTCACGCCGCGCGTCTATGCGGGCGGTGTCTACTTCGGCGGCCAGGACAACCGCAAGCTCGACGCCTGGCATACGATAGCGGCGGCCGTCTATCCCTTCTACAAGCCGCGCGCCAGCGTCAGCTTCAACCGGCTCTTCTCGAACTTCGAGTACAGCAATTTCATCGACAGCACGGACCTCAGCAACTGCTGGATTGCGCGCCTGGGCGGCAGCGCCAAGTTCTTTGACAAGCTGACGGTTAACACGGGGCTCTCGTACTTCCAGGCAGTGGCGGCATTCGATGCGCCCATCTCCACCCTTCCGATCCTTCGCCTGTGGACGCAACCCAATTCCAAGGACCTTGGCTGGGAAACGCTCGTGAGCGCCAAGTACGACTACTCGAAAGACCTTGCCTTCGAGGCGGGCTGGGGGCATTTCTTCACGGGCGGCGGCGCCGCACGCGGAAACTTCTCCGTGGCCAACGGCCTGGGCTTTACCGGCGGCCGGGATGGCAAGGATGCGGACTACCTGTATGCGGAGACAAAACTCACGTTCTGATCAGGAGGATCGAGGAAGCAACCCAACAACGTTTCGCTTGAAGAAACCGGCAGGCGAACGCAAGGCATAGAAAGGAAAGGTTAGCATGCACATCCGTTCGGTTACGCAGAAGAGGCCCGCCAAAGCACTCATCAATCCGGATCTGCTGAGCAAGATCTCGCAAACCGCGCTCACTATCGTTGACGTCCGCAGCGCCATCGATGCTCTCAAGAAGGGATAGTCCTCCCAAGAGACTGTCCCACTTGCCCGCGGCCGGAGGAGCTCCGGCCGCGGCGGCCTCTTGAGAAGTGCGGCGCCGCAGATTCAGGCGAATGTGCCGCCGGCGATGCGCTCGTTGGCGTCTTCCAGGCGTTCGCTGAGGACGTGGATGATGTTGAGGAGCAGGCGCACGGCGACGTGCTTCTCGAGGATCTCGTTAATCTGCTTCTCGTCGAGCGTGAAGAGCTTCGTTTCCTTGACGGCGGCGGCGGTGGCGGTGCGCGGTTCGTGGTTCAACACGGCCATCTCGCCGAAGGCGTCGCCCACGGTGCACGTGGCGATGGACTTGTTCTTCTTGTAGATGGCGATCTTGCCGCTGAGGACAATGAAGAGGTTGCTGCCGAGTTGCCCCTCGTGAAATACAGTCTCTCCTTCGCGGAACACGAGGATCTTTCCGTGATGGAGGATGTACTCCACTTCTTCCGGAATGAGTCCGTTGAAGATGCGGATCTTTTCGGCGTAGCGCAGATACTTGTTCTCGTCCGTCATGGCGCCTTTCCCCTTCACTTGGACCGGGCACGCGCTTCTTTGCCGCCCGGTTCGTACCCTGCCGATTCTACCGCAATTCTTCATAAAAATCACTGTGCGCACAATTTCAGGCAGCGCCGGGCCACGGGGTGCGCCCTTGGCCGGGGATGTTTTCCTGGGCCTCCCGTGTTGCAGGAGCAGGTGTGGAACCCGAGGAGCCGGGCGGATGCTTGCGGAAGAGGAACGGCTTAGGAAGGCTTGCGGCCGGACCGAGAACTGGCAGCGGTGGGGCCCCTATCTCGCGGAACGGCAGTGGGGAACCGTGCGGGAGGATTACTCGGAGGATGGCGACTGCTGGACGGCGTTTCCACATGATCACGCGCGGAGCCGGGCGTATCGCTGGGGTGAAGACGGCCTGTTGGGATTCACGGATCGGGAATGCCGCCTATGCTTTGGGCTGGCACTTTGGAACGGGCGGGATCCCATCTTGAAGGAACGGCTCTTCGGCGTGACGAACCCCGAAGGCAACCACGGCGAGGACGTGAAGGAATGTTACTACTACCTGGACGCCACGCCCACGTATTCGTATGTGAAAATGCTCTACAAGTATCCGCAGTGCGCGTTCCCTTATGCCCGCCTTGTCGAGGAGAGCGGGAAACGAACCCGGCTGGACCCGGAACCGGAATTGACGGATTTTGGTGTCTTTGACGGCGATGCGTATTTCGACGTGGCAGCGGCCTATGCGAAGGCGACTCCCGACGACCTGTGCATCCGCATCACCGTGTCCAATCGCGCGGCGGTGCCGGCCATGATTCACGTGCTGCCCACGCTGTGGTTTCGCAACACGTGGGCTTGGGGATGTTCGCACGAAGGCTGCTGGGTGCGGCCGTCGATCCAGCGCGTGGATGGGGGCGCGGTCCTGGCGCGGCACGCCACGCTGGGGGCATTCACCTGCCGGGCGGGCCCCGCGCCGGACGGCGCGCCGCCGGCCTGGCTCTTCACGGAGAACGAGACAAACACGGCGCGTTTATGCGGCACGCCCAATCGATATCCGTACGTGCGCGATGCGTTTCACGAACGCGTGATTCACGGGCGTGTGGACGCGGTGAACCCGAACGGAACCGGGACAAAGGCGGCGGCGTGGTATCCCATGACACTGCCCGCGCATGGAGACGCCGTGCTTGCGTTGCGGCTGTGTGCGGGAGAGCAGCTTCCCCCGGAGGCGTTCGGCCCGGCGTTTGACGCGGTGTTTGGCCAGCGCATCGAGGAAACGGACGCGTTCTACGCGCCCAGACTGCCCGGGACGGCCTCGTCCGAGGAGCACCGGGTGGCGCGGCAGGCCTGCGCCGGGCTTTTGTGCTCGAAGCAGTTCTACCACTACGCGGTCAAGGAGTGGCTCGAAGGGGACCCCGGTCATCCCCGGCCGTCTTTGAAGCGCAACCGGAACACGCGGTGGACCCATCTCTTTAACCGTGATGTGCTGTCGGTGCCGGACAAGTGGGAGTATCCGTGGTACGCAGCATGGGACCTGGCCTTTCACATGATTCCCATGGCCGGACTCGACCCGGAATTTGCGCGGCAGCAACTCCTGCTGTTCCTGCGCGAGTGGTACATGCATCCGAACGGCCAGTTGCCCGCGTATGAGTTTTCCTTCGAGGACGTCAATCCGCCGGTGCACGCCTGGGCGTGCTGGCGCGTCTACAAGATCACGGGGCGCCGCGGCGAGCGCAACCTCGAGTTTCTGCGGCGCGCCTTCCACAAGCTCCTCATCAACTTCACGTGGTGGGTGAACCGGAAGGATCCCAACGACGACAACCTCTTCGCGGGCGGCTTTCTCGGGCTGGACAACATCGGGCTCTTCGATCGCTCGCAGCCGTTGCCGGGCGGGGGCCGCCTGGAACAGGCCGACGGCACCGCGTGGATGGCGTTCTACTGTGCAACGATGCTCTCGATGGCGATCGAGCTGGCCGCACACGACCCCGCGTATGAGGACGTCGCCTCGAAGTTCTTCGAGCATTTCGTGGCGATTGCGGACGCGATGAACGCGCTCGGCGGCAACGGGCTCTGGGACGAAACCGACGGGTTCTATTATGATCAGATCCTGCTGGGCGGAACGAAGATCCCGCTGCGCGTCCGGAGCATGGTCGGGCTCGTGCCGCTCTTCGCCGTCGAGGTCCTCGAGGACAGTGTGATCGGGACGCTGAAGGGATTCGCGAAACGGATGGCGTGGTTTCTTGAACACCGGGCCGACCTTGGCGAGCAGATCAGTTGCATGGAGTGTGGCGGCGCCGGTGCGCACGGTCACCGGCTCCTGGCCATTCCCACCCGCCACCGGCTCGAGCGCGTTCTCGCGTATCTCGTGGATGAGGAGGAGTTCCTGTCCCCTTATGGCGTGCGCTCGCTTTCCCGCCATCACCGGGAGCATCCCTACACGCTGCATGTGGATGGGCAGGACTACGCCATTCGCTATACCCCCGGCGAATCGGACAGCCCGATGTTCGGCGGAAACTCGAACTGGCGCGGGCCAATCTGGTTCCCGTTGAATTACCTGCTCATCGAGGCATTGGAGCGCTATCATCATTTTTATGGCGACACGCTGGCGGTGGAGTGTCCGAAGGGTTCGGGACAACGCCTGAACCTGCAGCAGATCGCGGACCTCCTTGCGGCCCGTCTCTCCGGCCTCTTTCTACCCGACGGCGCCGGAAACCGGCCCTGTCACGGCGGGAACCCGCGCTACGCCCGCGACCCTCATTGGCGCGACTTGACGCTGTTCCACGAGTACTTCCACGGCGACACGGGCCGCGGCCTCGGCGCAAGTCATCAGACCGGCTGGACCGCCCTCGTACTGCGCACGCTTGAGCAGGCGTTTCGCGCGCGCGGGGTGCAGGGATAGACGGCGTTGTGGCGGGTCACAGGCCGTTGACAGGACGTTCCGTATCAGAAGTGGTAGAGCACGCCCCCGCTGGGCAGCTTGGGGAAAAAGTACGTGGACTTCTGGGGCATGGGTTCGTTCGTGTCCGCGCACGCGCAGATCTGATCGGCGCGGGTGGAACGCAGAATGAATGCAAGGCCGGTTTCGCCCGCGTGGGCCGCCTCGAGCGCGCGCCGCGCATCATGCTCATAGCCGAAGACGGCGCCTTCCGGAAGCCCCAGGACCTGTTCGAGGATGCCGCGGTGCAGTACGGCGACGTCGAGGTCGCGCCAGGCCGGGCCGTGATCGTCGCCCAGGAGGTCGATGCGGTCCACATCTTTCAGCGACAGGACAAAGTCGCCCTGGCCGTGAATTGCGACGCCGAGGGCGCATCGCGCGCGTTTCCGGCGAACCGTGACGGCGAGATCGTTCTCTTCCTTCTCGATATCGAACCATTTTTTCAGGGTGCGCAGAAAGGCCTTGGCGTCGAATCCCTCGGGCGTGGGCAGCAGCCGGTGGGTCGGGTAGATCTTGAGGCCGGGATCGTCAAGGGCGACCAGGCCCATCATCACGTAGTCGTGGGCCTGCGGGCCGGCTTCGGGGTGTTTCTCGCGCATGGCGTCGCGATAGAGGCAGGCGGTGCGGAAGCGGTGGTGGCCATCGGCGATGTAGAGCGTTTGGCCCCGGAAGAACTCGGTGACGGAATCCGGGGCGTCCACGCGCCAGAGCTCGGCCCGGGCCCCGTCCATCGTGGTTGCGGCAATATCGGCGGGCCGCTTGTCCATCTGGTTAAGCATGGGCGCCAGCGCATGATTCGGATCCTTGTACAGGCCGAAGACCGGTTCGAGATCCGCGCGGGTGGCTTCCATGAGCCGCAGCCGGTCCTCGACCGGCTTGGGGAAAGTGCGTTCATGACCCAGGATTAGGCGCTCGCCCTCTTCCGGCAACCGGACCGCGGCAAAGAAACCCCGCCGCGTGTGCGTGGCGCCTTCGACATCTTCGAAGCGTTGCCGGAGCAGATAGAACGAAGGGTTCGCATCCTGGAAGAGGGCGCCCTCGGCCAGCCAAGCCTCTAGCGAATCCGAGGCCGCCTGATACTTGTCCCGGCCGCCCCGGGCCGTCGGCAGCATGAGATGGACCATGTTGTAGGGGCCTTCGGCCGCCAGACGTTCCCATTGCTGGGGGGAGATGACGTCGTAGGGCGGTGTCAGGACCCGATCCGGCGACCCGGTCTTTTCCGGATTGAAACGAAGCCCGCGAAACCCTTGAACGTGCAGCATGGCCATCCTTTCCGTGAAACGCCCCAGACCCTGCCCTATTGTATCGGGGGGCCTTCCCTCGCGTCAAAGGCGGGAAAGACACGAGGGGCGCCCGGATTGGCCCGGGCGCCCGCCCGCAAAATCAGCCGGTGCTATCGGTTGTTGAAGGGGAGTAAGGGGCGCGCTTCCGGTTGACGCCGGCGATTCACCGTCGGCGGGTTCTCGAATTCGACGTCTTCATGCTGATCCACGCCATGATTGCCGTGGACCACGGCCAGCAGGTCCAGGACCATGGCCTGGAGTTCGTGGGCTTGTCCGGCCAGTTCTTCTCCGGAGGCGGCCGATTCCTCGGCATTGGCGGCGTTTGACTGGGTGACCTGGCTCATTTGCGAAATGGTGGTCGAAATCTGATCGACGCCTTGCGCCTGTTCCTTGGAGGCGGCGGCGATCTCGGACACGAGGGCGCCGACTTTGTTGACGCTGCTCTGCATGGAATCAAGCACCCTGGCGAGTTCCTGGGTGACCTGCACGCCATTCTGCGAGGCTTGCTGCGAATCCGTAATGAGTTGGGCGGTGGATTTCGCCGCCTGGGCGCTGCGCTGCGCCAGATTGCGGACCTCTTCCGCGACGACGGCGAAGCCTTTGCCGGCTTCGCCTGCGCGGGCGGCTTCGACGGCGGCGTTCAACGCGAGGAGGTTGGTTTGGAAGGCCACTTCCTCGATCGTCTTGACAATCTTGGCGGTTTCGTCCGAGGATTTCTTGATCGCGCCGATGGCGGAGGTCATCTGCGTCATCTGCCGGCCCCCCTCCTCCGCCACTTGCCGGGTGTCATTCATGATGGCATTGGCTTGCTGTGTGTTGCTGGCGTTCTGCCCAACCATGGCCGACAATTCGTGCAAGGCCGCGCTGCTTTCTTCGATTGAGGAGGCCTGTTCCGTGGCGCCTTCCGCCATGGCCTCGCTTGAGGAGGCGACCTGGCCGGAGGCCGCGGTGACCTGGTCGGCCGCGCTCTGGATCCCGAAAGCCACTTGGGCGATGCGGCGGGTCAGCCCACGCGCCACGATCAGCCAGATAAGCGTAGTGAGGACGAGGGTGGCCACCAGCACCCCGCCGAGGATCATATTGCTGGTGCGCCCAACGGTCTGCATCCGGTTGCGTGCGGCGTGGAACTCGTCCACATAGGAGCCGGCGCCGATCACCCAGTCCCACGGCGCGAAGTACATCAGGCGGACGACCTTCATGCGGGGAGCGGGATCGTCCTGGTTCTTCCAGGGGTACTGCATTTCGGCAATCTCACCGGGTTTCAGTGCGACGGTCTTTTCGCACATCTCCTGAATGAAGAGGCGTCCGCCGGCGTCTTTGGCTTCCCAGATGTTCTCTCCGTCGCGTTTGCCGCCCTGCGACACGACATATTGTCCCTTGGTGCGGCCCTGGCCGTTCAGGACGAAGACATAACCGGTCTTTCCGACTTTCGTGGCCCGGATGCTGTCGCGCAGGGCGGTGCCGCTTTCCTGGCGCACGCCGACGAAGAGGGCGCCGGTTACGGCGCCCTGCGCGTCCGTGAGCGGTTCATAAGCGGTGACATACCAGCGGTCCACGACAAAGGCCATCCCTCGAAAGGGTTCCTTGTTGAGGAGCTTGGCAATGACCGGATTGGGCCTGCCGTCTTCTTCCGCGGCGGGGATGTACGTGCTGATGGCCCGTTTGTCCTCCTTGGACACGACATTCGTGCATACGCGAAGCATGTCCCCGCGCTCGTTCATCCGCTGGAAGAAGGTGCAGGTCACGCCGGCCAGTTTGCGCACCTCGTCCACGATGACGGATGGAGCCTTTGCATCGGCATTCTGCCCGAGCCACGTATCGCCCACGCACATGCGCGGCAGCGAGACGCGGTTCTTCTCGTGCGTGAGCTGATTTTCCGCGTCCCAGGCGACCGGCTGACCGGCATCAAACTTGATGCCGCCGCCTGCCAGAATCTGATGGCGGCCCACTTCGAGCGCGTTATTGACGAAGTGTTGCAGGAGTTCCTCCTGTGCCGCGCAATTCGCGTAGACCCCCTGGACGATGTGATCCAATTGATCATAGGCGAGGGTTGTGCATTCCTCGGAGGCGATGCTGACCATCTTGCCGTTTTGCCACAAGACGAGCGCTCCAAGTATCAACAGGGGCAGCGCGGCCATTGGGATGGCCGTCCAGATCAACTTCGTGCGCAGACTTACACGTGTGGCCATAATCTCAGCCTTTCCCCATGCTCAAGTTGTTGGAATTCCTTGGACTCTCCCCGTTGTGGAAGCCCCCCCACCGACAGGCACGCCGCGGAAGCAGAGACGTGCCCAGCCCCTGAGGGAGGATCGTATCGAGTTGGCCCCACCCTGAAACGCCTGCGTCGATTTGGCTCAAGCACACCACTCTTAAGCAAATGCAACCATCCATCCCGGCGCACCAGAGACGACATAAGGGGAAAGGATGCCGTTCCTTTCCCCCTGTCGCGGTGATTATACCAGATTACAGACGGACGCTGCATCATCGGAAATCCTTCACTAGACCGCATATTCAAAATGGGCGGGAATCTGCGCGATAGCGGCGGTTTCCAACCCAATGAAATAAGCAGAGTTGAAGGGGGTTTGAGATGCCGAAGCGGGCGATGCTGCGCGGCGTGAAGCGCCGGATGACAGCCCGCCCGGCGCTTGGCCTGGAGAGATCGGCAGGCGCATAATGAGGAGGAACCCACCCGAAAGGAGGGAACCATGGGGCATCATGAACACGGGCGCGCCACGGCCGTGCGCAAGAAGGATATTGTGGCCGGACTGGCCGCGCTGGGGATCCGGGCGGGCGATGGGCTCTTCGCGCACACGTCCTTGAGCGCGTTCGGGTGGGTGGATGGCGGGGCGGAGTCCGTGGGTGACGCCATGCTCGAGGCGGTGGGACCGGAGGGAACTGTGGCGGTGCCGACCTTTACGTGGGAGATGTATCACGATAAGGAGGAGGTCGAGTTCGACGTGCGGCGCGATCCCACGGAAGACGGGCTCATCCCCGAAACGTTTCGCAAGCGGCCGGATGCGCTCCGCTCAGAGCATGTGTGCCACTCGGTGGCGGCGGCCGGGAAACGGGCGGGAGACATGATGGGCGACGGGATCCATCCGTTTGCCGAGGGCAGCAGCCTGTATCAGGCCTATGCCCTCGATTTCTGGTACGTATTCATGGGGTGCGACTTCAACGTGTGCAGTGCGCTGCATATTGTGGAGGAGCTGCTTGGGGTCCCCTACCGGTACTACCGGCATTTCCGGGGCTCGACGATCATCCGCGCGGACGGTTCCTTCGCACATTCGAAGGCCGTCGAGTTCCTGCGGTATCTCCCTTATGTGAGCGATTTCGAGAAGATGGAAGCGGTCTGTGATCATGCGGGCCTGCTGCGGCGCGTGCGTGTGGGCAATTCCTGCGTCATGGCCGCGAAGACGCGCAGCATTGTGGACCTTGGGCTTGAACTCGTGGTGAACGATCCGGGCTACTTGCTTCGCGAAGCATCGCGGCGGCATCTCGCGGCCGGCCGGTGAACGCGATCAGGCGCCGAAGTGTGTCCGTACGTGCTCTACCGCATTGCGGAAGATCTGAAGACCGGCGCCTTCTTCGGGCAGGGATTCGCGCGTCCAGCGGGGATGGTTTGTGCGCTCGACATAGGCTTCAGGATGCGGCATCAGGCCGAAAATGCGGCCGGACGGGTCGCAGATGCCCGCGATATCGTCAATGGCGCCATTGGGGTTGATCGGGAACTCGCCGCGCGCCGGCGAGCCGTCGGGCCGGCAATACCGCACGACGATTTGGCCGTTTGCGCGCAGGCGGTTCATGACCGCATCGTTCATGGGGATGAACTTGCCTTCGCCGTGGCGCACGGGCAACTCGATGCGATCGACGCCGCGCGTCCAGACGCAGGGGCTCTGGGGATTCGCCGCCAGGGTGATCCAGCGGTTTTCGAAGCGGCTCGAGTTGTTGTTCGTGAGGGTGACTTCCTGTGTGAACTCCCCCTCGAAGAGCGGCAGGATGCCCATCTTAACCATCACTTGAAAGCCGTTGCAGATGCCTATGGCCAGCTTGCCGTCCGCAATGAACTGCTTAATCGGCCCGCCAAGCTTGTAGCGGAGCCGGTTCGCGAGGATCTTGCCCGAGGCCACGTCGTCGCCGAACGAGAATCCGCCCGGGATCGCAAGGATGTGAAATCGCTTGAGCATCGCGGGATCCGCCACGATGTCATTGAGGTGGACAAAGGCGGGTTCCGCGCCGCCGCGCTGCAGCGCATGTGCGGTTTCGCGATCGCAGTTGATGCCGAATCCTGTCAAGACAAGCGCCTGAACTGTCACGGGTGCATCCTCATGTTCATGCCTCGCAGGGAGGCGGTGCCGCGGCCTGGGCCGGCCGCGCCCTCAGTCATAAACCCGGTAAGACTTTCATTCCAACCACGCGTCCGCCCACTAAAACCGCAAGGGCCGCTGCCAGGCTTCTTTCAGGTCGGCCAGCGGGGCCTCGATGCCTGCGCCGTAGCGGCCGCGAATTACGAGCTTCTCTTCGGGCGTCACTTCGCCGAGGCGGGTGCATGCGCTGCCGGCCAAGGCCGCCTCGAAGGCCGCGGCATGGCGCTTGGGCACCGTGGCCACGAAACGGCTCTGCGTCTCGCTGAACAGCGCCACGACGTTGCTTTCGACGCCGGCCTGCGCGAGATCCACGCGCATGCCCCAGCCGCCGGCAAACGCGCTTTCCGCGAGCGCCACGGCCAGCCCGCCGTCGGAGCAATCGTGGCAGGAGGCCACCCAGCCCGCGTCCAGTGCGCGGTGGAGCTTTTCGTACAACGCCCGGGCAGCCGTCGGATCCACTTTCGGCACGTTCACGCCGAGCTGGCCGCGCAGCGCGAGATACTCGCTGCCGCCCATCTCGTCTTTCGTTTCGCCCAACAGATACACCCCGTCGCCGGGGTTCTTCACGTCCATCGACACGCTCTTGGCGACATCGTCCATGACCGCCACGGCGGTGAAAAGGACCGTCGGCGGAATCGAGATCTTTGTGTCGCCGATCTTGTAGTCGTTTTTCATGCTGTCTTTGCCGCTGATGAGCGGGATGTCGTACGCGGTGCAGACGTCGTAGAGCGCCTGGCACGTGCGGACGAGCTGGGCCAGTTTGTGGCGGCCGTCCGGCGTCTTCTCGCTTTGCACCGGGTCCGGCCAGCAGAAGTTGTCGAGGCCGGCAATCGTGCCCATGCGCGCGCCGACGGCAATCAGGTTGCGGACCGCCTCGTCGATGGCGCAGGCCATCATGTGATAGGCGTCGAGGTCGCTGTATTTCGGGCAGAGGCCGCAGGCCACGGCCAGTCCGCGCTTCGAGCCGCGTACGGGCCGGATCACGGCCGCATCGCCGGGGCCGTCGTGGTCCACGCCCTGAAACTGCTTGAGGACGCTTTGGGCCTGAACCTCGTGATCGTACATGCGCACGAAGGTTTCCTTGCTGCACACGTTGAGCGCGCCCAGGACGGCCTTCAGGTCGGCGGTGAGGTCCGTGTCCTCGATCACGATTTCCGGGGCGAGCGCCGGGGGCGCCGGCTCGGCTTCGAGATGCATGCGCGGCACGCCGTGATGGAGGAAGTCCATGGAGAGCGCGGCAATGCGCTTGCCCTCATAGAAGCATTCGAGATAGCCCGAAGCCGTGAATTCGCCGAGGACAGTCGCTTCGACTTCGCGCCGCCGCGCCAGATCCAGGAAGGCGTCGCGCTTCGCGGGGGGCACCGCGAGGCTCATGCGTTCCTGCGCTTCGGACAGGAAGATCTCCCACGGCGCCAGGCCGGGGTATTTCAACGGGGCCTTGTCGAGATGCAGCAGGGCGCCGCCGGGCTTCTGCGCCATCTCGCCGATGCTCGACGAGAGGCCGCCCGCGCCGTTGTCCGTGATGCAGGTGAAGAGGCCGAGGTCGCGTGCTTCGATCAGGAAGTCGGCCATCTTCTTCTGGGTGATCGGGTCGCCGATCTGCACCGCGGTGACGGGCGAGCCCGCATGCAACTCTTCCGAGGAAAACGTCGCGCCGTGGATGCCGTCCTTGCCGATGCGCCCGCCGGTCATCACGATGAGGTCGCCGGGCTGCGCCGCCTTCTCGTGGCTGGGCTGGTCCGCGATCTTCGCCGGGATCAGTCCGCCCGTGCCGCAGAACACGAGCGGCTTTCCGAGAAAGCGCTCGTGGAAGACAATGGCGCCGTTGACATCGGGGATGCCGCTCTGATTTCCGCCGTCCTTGACCCCGGCATGCACCCCGCGCAGCACGCGCCGCGGATGCAGGAGGCGTTCGGGAATCTCGCCGTCGAAGAACGGCGAGGCAAAACAGAACACGTCCGTGTTGAAGATGCACTCGCAGCCGAGCCCGGCGCCGAGAATGTCGCGGTTCACGCCAACGATGCCGGTCATGGCGCCGCCGTAGGGATCGAGGGCGGAGGGGCTGTTGTGCGTTTCGACCTTGAGCGCGAAGTCGTGCGTCTCGTCAAAGCGGATGATGCCCGCATTGTCGTGGAAGACGCTGACGAGCCAGTCCACGCGCTGGCCGACCTCGTCCGTGGTGGCCTTCACAAACGTCTTGAACAGGCTGTCGATTGTTCGGGTGACCCCGCCCTCGCGGTACGTGATGGCCGCGGTGAAAATCTTGTGCTTGCAGTGTTCCGACCAGGTCTGCGCGAGGCATTCCAGCTCGATATCGGTCGGCCGGTCCGTCAGTCCGGCCGCGCGGCGGTGTTCACGCACCGCCGGATCGCGGAAGTGCTGTTGAATGGCCCGCATTTCGCCCAGGTCGAGCGCGAGCATCATGTCGCGGCTCAGCGCGAGCAGGGCGTCGTCGGCCACCTCGAGATCGATCTCGTGCACGCTGGCCTCGCTGCGGTCGGTCACGATGGGCAGGCCGAGGAGCGAGCCGCCGTTGCGCGCGGCGACTTCTTCGGGCGGCAGGACGATCCACTGCTCGATCAGTTCATTGGCGAGCGCTTTCGTGGCGATGCGTTCACAGGTCTTCCGCGTGGCGCCGCGCACGGCATAGAGCCGCGACTTGAACACCGTCTCGCCCGGCTGCAGCAGCCGGCCGAGCGTGTCCTGAATGCCTTCCACGGAACTCCGGCCGACGTTGTCGGTCACGCCGGGCCGGAAGCCGACTTCGATGACGAAATCGTAGTGCTGCGCCATGGCCCGGTCGATCGCGGATTCCTGGATGACGGGGTCCGTGAAGAGTTCCGCGCGCACCTTCTCCAGTTCCTCGGGCGTCAGGGCCGCGTGGATCGTGTACACGTCGATGACGCGGACGTCGTCCACGTGGATGCCCAGATCTTCCGCAAGCCGGGCACGGACGGAGAGCCCGGCGGAATCCGGCTGGCCCGGTTTCATCGCCACTTCGATGCGGTTAGCCATAAATCAGATGCCCTTTGTAGTGCACTTTCCCGTCGCCGGGGATGATTTTGCCAAGTACGGCACACTTCTGCCCCGCCAATTCAACCGTCTCGATCGCTTTCGCCGTTTGCGCCTCGGGCACGATGAAGAGGAAGCCCTGGCCCAGGTTGAAAGTGCGCAGCATCTCGATCTCGTCGACGTCGCCCGTCTTCTGCAGGAAACTGAACAGGGGCGGGACCACCCAGGCGCCCAAGTCGATTTCCGCGGACACGCCGTCGGGAAAGGCCCGGGGCAAATTCTCCGTGATGCCGCCGCCGGTGATATGCGCCATGCCAAGGACGTCCACGACCTTCATCACAATCTGCATGAGCTTTGCGTAGCTGGTGTGCGGCGCCATGAGGGCCTCGGCCACGGTCTTCCCGACGCCGGGCATGGGATCGTTGACGCTGAGCCCGGCCACGTCAAAGCAAATCTTCCGGGCGAGGCTGTAGCCGTTCGTGTGCAGTCCGGACGACGGCAGGCCGATGATCGTGTCGCCAGGCTTTATTTCCGCGCCGTCGACAATCTTCTTGCGATCCACCACCCCCACGATCGTGCCGGCCAGGTCGTATTCGTCTTCTTTGTACATCCCGGGCATCTCGGCGGTCTCGCCGCCAATCAGCGCGCAACCGGCGTAGCGGCAGCCGACCGTCAGGCCGCGAATCACCTCCGTCACCACCTCGGGCCGCAGTTTCCCGAGCGCCAGGTAATCCAGGAAGAAGAGGGGGCGCGCACCCTGCACGAGAATGTCGTTGACGCAGTGGGACACGAGGTCGATGCCCACGGTGTCGTGCTTGCCGGTCATGAAGGCGAGTTTCAACTTCGTGCCCACGCCGTCCACGCTGGATACGAGCACCGGCTCCTCCATCCCCTGCATGTCGAAGCGGTACATCGCCCCGAACGAGCCGATGCCGCACAGGACATTGTCGCTGAACGTGCGGCGCACCAACTCCTTGATGGAGCCCAGGGCCTCGTTGGCGGCGTCAATGTCCACGCCCGCGTCGCGGTAACTCAAACCCGGTTTCTTTGTAGCCATGGATGAATCCTCGTTGATGGGAAATCACGCTTGGGCAAGGATACGGATCCGTCTTGTCATAAGTCAAATGAACTGTTATGATAGGCGTGATAAGCTAAGCTTATCAAAGGAGGCCCCATGACGTTTGAAGCCCTGCGCTGCCTCTGCGCCGTCGTCGAGGCCGGCACCTTTCGCGCGGCCGCCGGGCGGGTGCATCGCTCGCAGCCCGCGGTGAGCCAGCAGATCAAGGCCCTCGAACGTGAAACCGGCCATACGCTGATCGAGCGGAAGACGGCGCGGCCCACGCCGCTGGGCGAGCGCCTGTATCACCGGGCGCGCACGTTGCTGCAGGAGATGGACAGCCTGGCGCGGGAAGCGGCGGACTTCGACGAGAGTGCCACGCAGGAACTCCGGGTGGGCACCAGCGACACGACCGCGCTGTATCTGTTTCCGGGCATTGTGCGGCGTTTCGCGGCGGCCCTGCCGCAGACCCGTCTGGTGCTGGTGAACCGCAGTTCGGACGCCATCGCCGCGCTGGTGCGCCGGGGCGACCTGGATTTTGGGATCGTGACCCTGCCCCAGCGGCATCCCGAATTGCGCGAGGAGGAGCTTTTCCAGCAGCACATGGTCCTCGTCACCCCGGCCGGGCACTCCCTGGCACGGGCCAGGCGGGTGAAGCTGGCGGACCTCGCCGCGGAACCGTTGCTGCTGATTGACGAGCACACCCGGACCGGGGCGCTCTTGCGCGACTACTTTGCGCGCGAGCAGTTTGTGCCTCAGGTTGTGCTCGACAGCGGCTCCTTCGAAGTCATCAAGCGCTACATTGCCGAGGGCATTGGCCTCTCGTTCCTGCCCGCGAGCGTCATCACGGACGCGGACCGGCATCTCGCCACGCGCGAGCTTCCCGGCCTGCCCCGGGTGCCCATCGGCGCCATCTGGCGCAAGGGCGCCTACCGGTCCCGGGCCGAAACCACCTTTTTGAGCCTCTTGCGCCGGGTCTGACGGCCCGGCGCAGCAGGGGTCCTGCCCACCGGGCATCGGCGCGGGTGGGGATCCGGGCGGGATTCAGTTGACTTCTCCGGTCGAAATCCCTTGACATCGCCCGAGAAACGTGGTTCAATACTGCTGAAAATAGATTCAGTCAAACAGGGAGATTCCGGCATGGCCAGAGGGTTGACCAAGCGCCAGCGCGCCATCCTCGAGTTCATCATCCGCTGCATTCGCGACAAAGGCTGCCCCCCCACTATCGCGGAGATTGGCGAGGAATTCGGGATTGCCTCGACGAACGGGGTGAATGACCACCTGAACGCGCTGGAGCGCAAAGGCTTTATAGAGCGCGCAGCGAAGGCCCGCGGCATCCATGTGACGGAACTCGCGGCGGCCCGTCTGTATCAACGCGGTGTCGAGGAGCTGCCCCTGGTCGGCCGGGTGGCCGCCGGCGCGCCGCTGCTCGCCGAGGAGAACATCGAGGACCACGTGGTGGTTTCCTCATCCATCGGGGTCAACAGCGGTTACTGCCTGCGGGTCAAGGGCGACAGCATGATCGAGGCGGGCATTCTCGACGGCGACATCATCATCGTGGATCATGACCGGCGCGCGAAGCCCGGCGACATTGTGGTGGCGCTCGTGGGCGAGGAAGCGACCGTGAAGCACTATCATCCGCAGGGACGCATCATTGAGTTGCGCCCGGCGAACGCCTCGATGTCCCCCATGCGCTTTCCCGCGCCCGACGTGATGCTCCAAGGGGTGGTGGTCGGCCTACAGCGCGTGTACAACTGAGGCCGCCGCCCGGTTTCGCGCGCGGGCGCGACTTCCCCTCCTGCCCCGGCAGAAAAAAAGAAGGCGCCATAACAAGACGTTATGACGCACTCAAGGGGGTAAGAACATGAGACATTCGCTTGATTTCGGTGTTGGGATGGACACCCAAGCGCTCCCTTCGGAAGAGTCTGTCTCATCCTTCTGTTAACCTTATCGGCGAAGCCGGGGAAAACTTTAGCCGCGAGGAAGCCGGCGATTCCCCCGGTTCTCGGCGGGTTTGGGGTCGGGAAGCCTTTGTGCCGGGAAGGGATCCTCTGCAGCCGCCCTGCAAAGGGATTTCCACTAACATCCTATTCTATTCTTGCGTTGCATTGCCGCCGCGCGGATCCTGGCGCTTGAGTTGCGGGGATTCGAGATCGCTTCTTCCAGCTACGAGAGGTTCTTGCCGGTGGAACTGAGGGAGAGCGTGGCGTGGAGCACGCCCTTCTGCTGGCGGAGCATGTTGGAGAGGTTCTCAATCTGGTGGGCGCGGCCCTTGACGACCACGGTTTCAGCGCAGCGGTGGTGATCGAGGTGGACATGCATCGTGGCCAGGATGACGTCATGGAAATCGTGCTGGACATGCATGAGCTTGGCGCTGAGGCCATGGGCGTGGTGGTCGTAGATAAACGTGATCGTGCCCACGGCCTCTTCGTCCCGGTCCCATTCGCGTTCGACGAGGCGGTTGCGAATCAGGTCTCGGATGAACTCGGAGCGGTTCTCATAGCGGCCTTCCCGAACCAGCTTCTCGAGCCGGTCGAGCAGGGGCTTTTCGAGGGAGATGCTGAGGCGTTCGACTCCGGGCATGGTTCTGCGCGCTCCAATCGTTGTCCTGCGCTTGAGCCTAGTCCCGGGCTTCGATCAAACGCAACTCGCTCTTGCCGGCTTCCGGTTCGGCCTCAAGGCGTGCGCCGTGCCGGTTGTGGACCGTGATGGTTCCGCGCACATCCGCGAACGGCTCGGCGCCCTCCTTGCTCTTGAGCAGGACAGCCGGACGATCCTTCTCATCGAAGACCTGACAGTGCTCGAATTCGATGCCGCCGGGCTTTGTGGTGAGCTTCGGGCGATCCAGGTTGAGGAGCACGGGCACGCGCAGGCGGCCGTAGTCGCTCTTCTTCGCCCATGTATCCCGCCAGGAGCACTCGACGAAACGAACCAGCGCGCCTTCCCGCGACTTGTCGACGACGTAGGCGCCCGCCTTGGCGCAGCCGTCCACGGAGCACTGGCGGAACTCGATGATGCCCTTCGGTCCGTCGTCCTTCACCGCGGCCACGGCGATGCCCGCGTCCAGCCCGCCGCGAACGACGCAGCGCTCAAAGAGGATGGAGACGGGTTTTGTTGTCTTGTCGAGCTGTTTCAGATACGCATACATGCCGCCGCCGCTGTTGTTTTCGAAGAGGCAGTCGCGGATCACGCAATTAGTGAGTTGCTCGCCTTCGGAATTGGGTTCGAGATCGATTCCCGCCTGGGGCGCGGTTCCTTTCGTGTTGGAGAACGTGCATCGCTCAATCAACAGGTTCTCCGCGCTGATGACGCTGATGCCCTGCCGGTGATGGCCGTCGCAGATCACGTCGCGGATAACGACGTCCTTGCAGCCCGCGAGATTCTTCGTGGCGCCCACGTAGATGCCGTCGCCGCCGCTGTTTTCGAGCCGGAGCCCCTCGACGAGCACGTTCGTGCATCCCGCGAGGTCAAGCGTCATGCGCCACTCGGCCTTTTCATAGGCGGCGCTTTGATAGTCCTCTTTGCGCATGCGGAGGATGGCGCCATGGCCGCGCACGGCGAGGTTCTGGACATCCGTGGCGGTCAACAGCGAATCGCCCTTGCCTTTGAATTCATCCTTCTTTGCGAGGACGAGCACGTCCTGCTCGAAGATGATGTCGAGATTGCCGCGCAGGCGGACGGGCCGGATGGTCCACGGCGCGCTCATCTTGGGCACATAGAGTTTCGGGACGCCCGAGTCGATGGCGGCCTGGAGGCAGTCCGTGGCGTCATCGGCGTTGAAACCCCACCACGCGGCGTTGGCCTCCTTGAGTGCGCCCGACTGCACCCGGCCCACCGCTTCGGGGCTGGCCACGTTGCCTGGGACGTCCGCAGCGAACGCGGCGATGGCCGCAAGCGAAGCAAGAATGGAGATCATCATGGCCCGAAACCCTCCTCTTTCATGCTGTGTCTATGCTTACAGTACTGCGAAATGCGGAACGAAGTCCACCCGCGCCGCACCCTTCGCGCGGTTCATAGTGTAGAATCAGTATGGTCGCCACCACCCAGGGAGGCTCCGCCCATGCGCGCCGCGCGCCTGTTGCTGTGCTCGATGATCCTCGCATCGTTTCCGGCCGTGGCCTTCGAAATGAAGGCGGGCGTGGCCAAGGCGGTGATCACGCCGCCGCTCGACACGCCGCTCGTGATGGTGAACAGCGAGCGGTTCCAGGGCAAGGCGCACGATCTCTATGCGCGGGCGCTTGTGCTCAATGACGGCGCGAAGCGGCTGGTGATTCTGGCGAACGACCTGAACTGCCTGGACGTGGCCACGCCCATCCTGCGCCAGCGCTGCCGCGACGAGCTGAAGATCGACGTGGCTTTTCTTGTGCCGCTGGCGACGCACAATCACAACGCGCCGATCCAGATTGTCCCTGACAACTTCGCCTACGGCCGCTGGCTTGCCGACCGGCTCTTTGCGCTGATCCAAGAGGCCATCGCGAACGAACGCGGCCCGGTGCGGCTCGAATTTGGCTTTGGGCCGGCGTATTTCCTGAGAGCCGTGGGCAGCGCGCCGGTGGACTACGAAGTACAGGTCCTCAAGGTCTCGCTGGGCAGTACGGCCATGGCCGTGCTCTTCAATCATCCCACCCATCCGCTGCAGGCCGATCCCATGCAGATCGACGTGGGCCATCCCGGCTATGCGGTGGAGGAAGTCGAGCGTCAATTCCCGGGGGCGATGGCGCTGTATGGAGACGCCTGCGGCGGCAATCAGTTTACGACCTTCGGGATGGACGGCACGCTGGAATCGGAACAGGCGCTGGGCAAGCGCCTCGCGGACGTGGTGGGCACGATAGCGCATGGCGAATTGAGCGATGTCACGGGTCCCATCAAGAGCCAGTTCAAAGTGATCTCGCTGCCGCTGGCGCCGCCGTTGCCGCTCGAGGAGGCCAGGCGCCTGGCCACATTCATTCCCGAGGACATCGGGCTGGTGCCGTATCCCGATGCGCGCCGTTCCTCCAACTGGATTCGCAATCTCCTGAAGCACTACAAGGAGAACATTCCGTTTCCCTCGCGGACGACGGATCGCGTCTGCACGGACGATGCCTTTCTCGTGCAAGCCTACGACACGCCCCGCGAGTTTCCCTGCCGTTACGAAGAGTCCATTGTGGCGACGATTGGGCCGATGGTCTTTGCGGCCATGCAGGGCGAGGTCTGTGCGCCCATCGGAATGCGGATCAAGGATGCGTACCGCATCGAGCGCCCGATCATGGTTTTCGCCTACATGGGCGAACACAACCTCTACATTCCCACCCGCGAACTTGTCCGGCTCGGCTACTATCAGGCACGCGTAATTCAGACGCAGTATGCCTCGCCCGTGGGATGGTCCCCCGCGGTGGAGGATGAGATGATCGAGGGCGTCAAGCGCATGATCAGCGCCGCCGTCAACGGCGGGTGAGGGAGCGCCATCAGTTGAAGAGCTCCGCGTAGCCTGCCTCGGCGCGGATGCGTTCCAGGTCGCGATAGCGTTCTTCGCCGAGCAGGGACTTGAGGGTCTCCGCGTATTTCGCGCGCCCTTCCGCGCCTTTCGTGTCGAGGTCGCGTTTCAGGTTCTCCCGGAATTTGGCTTTGCGGACCGCATCCAGTTCGCCGCGCAGCGTGTAGACCACGCCCAGCAAATCGGGGTTCTTCGCCGCCTGCTTCTCGACCTGGCTGACGATGTCGCGCAGGGCCGACTCATTGCGCTTTTCCGCGCCGCATCCAACAGCCAGGATGGCCAAGGCGGCCAGGAGGACAATGACGCTGCCGATTCTCATCCGATGATGCACTCCTTCCGGGATTACTCGCGCTTGAGCCGGCGCAGCGCGACTTCGCGCATGTTGCGCGCGTACTCGGCGCGGCTGCCGGACGCGCCCGTGCGCAGATAGTCGTCGATACTTTGGATGGCCTCTTCGTAGCGCTTCTCAGTGAAATAGAGATGGGCGAGTTCCGAGGCGTTGCGTCCGCCCGGCACGAGTTGCTTGCCTTCGTTGAATCGGGCGATCGCGCCGGGGACATCCCCGCGCGCTGCGGCAATGCGGCCCGCATGAAAGAGCAGATCCGCCTTCGCCGCGGCGTCCGCGCCGGCGCCCAACGCCTGTTCCCACTGGGAAAGAACGGCTACAGCGTCGTCGTAGCGCTTCAACTGAAACAGCGCATCGCACAACGGCTCGTATACGGACACGGGGGCCACGGGACTGGCCGCGGATTCCTTCAGAAAGGGCAGCGCGGCCTCGAACTGGCCCTCGTTCCACAAGAGCGCGCCCAGGCGTTTCAGGGTGAAGGCGCGGTTCTGCGGCCCCTCGAATCGCGCATCGAGGGCAAGGCGGTAGCGTTCTTTGGCATTTTCGAAGGCGCCCGCTTCCTCGAAGCGGACCCCTTCCTTCATCAGGACTTCGCCCACGTTCACGTCGAGCCGCGCGAGGAAAGCGCCGGCCAGCCGGACGTACAGGAACGACCCGAGGAGCAGCGCCACAGTGGCCAGCGCCGCCACGGCCACGGCCGCGCGCAGGACCGGCAGCCCTTCGCGCGGCATCGTCTCGGAGAGTGTCTTCTTTCCGCTCATCGGGGTGCCTTCTTCCCTTCGAGGGCCTGCAGCTCCGCCTGCATCCGGGCGAATTGCGGCGCGTTCTTCGGGGTCTGCTGCAAGAGGGACGTATACTCGAATTTCGCCTCGGCCGCCCGGCCCGCGGCCGCGAGGCGCCGCGCAAGGTTCAACCGGACAACTGGATCGCCTGGCGCGCGCTGCGCGGCGTCCTGCGCCAGGGCGAGCGCTTCCGGCACGCGGTTCATCCTGGCAATCACCTCGGAACGGCGCACCAGGGCGTGCGCGTGCTGTGCCTCCGGGAGCAATGGAATCGCCCGTAACAGCAGCTTGTCCGCGGCATCGTACCGGCCGAAGCCGGCATAGACCATGCCGAGGTTGGCCAGCATCGTGCCTTGGGTGGCCGGCTGCAGGGCGATGGCATCGGCCTGTGGCAGCAGCAGTTCCGCGGCCCAGCCGAACTCGCTGATCACGGCCTCCTGCGGAACTTCCTTCAGGCGCGTTTCCACGTTGTCCGCGAGGACTTGGCTCGCCTGCATCAGGCTCTCCGGTTTCGAGGGTTCCGCCGCGGCCAGCTGCACAAGCAACGGCGGGGCTTTCTTCGGGTCCATGCCTCCCTGCCCGGTCAATTCGCTCCACAGCCCGTGCAGGGATTCCAGCCGTTCCGGCGCGGGCTGCAGGCGCGTGTACACGCCCCACAACGCGAGCTGTTGGGGCGCCCGCGGCAACGCATCACGCAGCACTTCCCGGGCGAGCGCGGCGTCGCCCGTCGCCGCATACATTTCCGCCAGGTGCCCGGCAACCAGCGCCAGGGCTTCGGGTGAAAGCGGAGAGGCTTCCTTGACCCGCCCGTAGTTCCGGCTCAGGGCGTCAAGACAGCCCTTCGGACGCTGGGCTTCCCGGGCGAAGTTGCGGAAGTAGCGCCAGGTTTCGGGATCGGCGGGATTGGATTCCGCGGACTGTTTGAAGTAGTCCTCGGCCTTGTCCGGCTGCTGCGTCCGGACGTAGATTTGCGCCATCATCCGCTGCACCGCGGCGCGGTTCGGCGTTCCATAGCGCAAGGCGAGCAGGAGTTCCTTTTCCGCTTCGGCCCAGACGGCCGCGGCATCGCGCCGCTGATCTTCGAGCGCCACGGCGCGCAGGAATGCGGCCCGGCCCACGGCCTCGTAAGCTTCGGGGAGTCCTTCGCAGAGTTCGATGGCGCGCCGGGCGGCCTGCTCCGCGCTTTCGAGCGGCCCCGTGAACGGCGGGTATTCCAGCGGATTCTTGCCTTGCGCTTCGCCCGCGGCCCGCAACGCGAGGTTGATCTTTGCCTGCGCCAGACTGATTAGGAGGCCGGGATGCTTCGGCTGGCGATCGAGGGATTCCTGGAAGCGTTCGGCCGCCTCGTCGGGCCGGTGCAATTTCAAGTCGATCTGGCCTTGCGCCTCGGGAAAACGCGGATCCCAGGGCATGAATCCACGGGCGCGATCGAGCAGCGCATAGCCTGCCTTGAGCCGCAGCGTCTCTGTGCGGGTATCCCCCTTCTTTGCCGCATCCGCCGCCCAATACTGCGCGCCATTGGCCCGCTGATAGAAGCGTTCGGCCAGGAACGCCTGCGTCTCAAAGAGCGCGCAGAGGCTTGCTGCAACGGCCAACACCGCCGCAAGGGCCACGGCCGCGGCGCGGCGCGCGACCGGCGGGGCCATGTTCGTCACGCCGTCCAACATGCCGAGGATCAGGAAGAAGAGTCCCGCGGACACGGGCACGCGCAGATTGAAGCCAAAGAGGCCGTCGGCCCCGAACGCGGCGACGGCCGCCGCAAGCACCAGCCCCGTTTTCCGATCGGGACCGCCGCCCGCCCAAACCAGGCCGGCGAGCACACCCCACGCCAGCAATGCGAGGTAGAGTCCCGCGCCAGGGATGCCCGCATCGACGCCGGACTCGAGCAGATCGCAGTGAACGTGATAGTTCTTCTTGCCCTCCGTGGCGTACCACCGCTTCTCGTAGGCGGTCCAGTACGGGGCATTGTCGATGCCGTAATTTCCAACGCCGATTCCGAGGACGGGATGATCGAGCAGCATCCGGCACGCGCCGTAATAGCCGTTCAGGCGGAGCACGAGCGAACTGTCGACGGGGACGGTTGGATCCTTGCTCACGTTGCGCGCGCCCGCGAAAAGCAGCCCCGCGCCGGCCGCCGCAAGCAGCACGACCGCCGTGCAGCTGCACAGGGCGGCCCGCAGCGGGGAGAGCCGGCGGCGAAACACCGCGTACACCACCAGGAGCAGCGCGGCCGCGAGGAGCGCCACGCGCCCGCCGCGCATGTGCGTGAAGTAGAGGTGCAGGCCCATGAGCGCCACGGCGGCCGCCAGAAACAGGCTCATCACCACATCGCGTCCCCGCTTCGTCTGCAGCGTTGACTTCAGGCGGAAACCCAGCAATCCCAGGCCCATGATGAGGGCGAGGACGAGCGCATGCCCTGCGAAATTTGGATTGGCATACGTCGACGGCAGGCCGTGATACTCCTCAATGCCCTTTGTCGCCCACGGGAACGGATCGAGGCCCGCGGCCTGGCAGAATCCATAGAGGCTTGAGAGCGCCACGGCGCCCACCACGGCCGTCATGATGCTGGACAGATCTTCTTTGCGCCGGAGCGCCTGGGCCGCCAGGACGGACAACATCGACAGCGTGATCCATGGCCGGAGCGTGTTCAGGCTGTTCGCGGGATACGGCGAAAGCAGGGCGGCGAACAGGTTCACGAGCAGCCAGGCGCCGAGCAGCAGAAACGTGGGCGACGACACGCGGATGGACTGTCCGCCGGTCAGCACCGCGCCCAGCCACAACGCCGCCATCAGCAGCGTGGCGTAGGCCGTGATCAGGTTCTTAATGGGGGCGGCGGGATCCGAAGTGTAGGGAAAGAGAGTGAGCACGAGCAGCGCGACCCACGCGGCGATGACCCACCGCAGGATGCGCGCGAACCGGGAATCTTCTGGCGGTGCGGCTAACATCGGATCTCAGTACACTTCCTTCCTTTGGGGCGTCGCAAGCATGCCCGCAAGCTCTTTGCAGTTGTCGGGCAAGCCGCCGGGAAATATAGCATACGCGATGGCCGCAACACGCGCGCACGTGTGTTTCAGCACCAGCACGGGCGCGGGAATGGCCTTCCCAAATTCCGGGCAATACCACCCCTGGGCCGGGTCTTCCTCGCCCGTTACGAGCGACGCTTCCACTTCCGTCAACGGGAGCAGGCCCACGCGCACGCCGGCCCGCTCCGCGATCCAGGCGCCTTCACATTCGCGCAGGCTGCATTCGGGATGGAAGTGGATGAAACTCTCCAGCCTTAGTTCGCCTTGTTCCTGCGCGCGGTCATGAATCACGAGGCACCCGAGGCTGGAGGACGTGATGGAGCGTTCCTGTTCGCCGCAATCCGGGACATGCAGGGCGGCCCGGAATTCGCCCGATTCGGCATCCCATACCGGAACCGAAGTCTTGGCGCGGCGTCCCACGCGGAACGTTGCCCAGCATTCCATCTGCTCGCGCCCATTCACGCAGAATGTGTTGTGGGCGCGGGTGCTGCGGCAGTATTCGCGCAAGGGGCTTTCGGCATATCCGTGCACGCCTGAATCGACGATGATGCGCGTGCCGCCCACGGACAATTCGTAACTCAGGAGATCGCAATGGGCGTGTGCCAGTTGATAGTCCGGCCCCGGGGCGCCGCCGCGCACGATCAGGTGCAGGCGCGTGTCCGGATCCGCGAGGAGATAGAAGCCCGACGGCTCCAATGCATACGGCCCGGCGGGTCTCGGGGTCGCGTCCCATCCGGCGTTGGCTTTCGCGGCGGCCAGAAGCGCCTGGGGACGATACGCGCCCAGGGCGGCGTCGCCCAGGAGCGGGATATCGCCGTCCGGATGGAGAATGGCCTCGAGAAAGGCGGCCATCCGTGCGATGGCATGCCGCAGGAAGGCGGGCTTCACATCCAGGGCGGCATGGACGATCAGCAGATCCTGCAGCACCTGGCAGTGATACATCGGGCTGCGTTCGTAATGCCCCCCGTCCGGCAGTATCTGTTCGTTGATTTCGTGTTCAAGAATCGCCAAGCCGCGGCGCAGCGCCTTGCCGCCGAGCAGGCTGCCCGCGACGCACAGTCCCACCGCATCGCGCAGCAGGTGGTTGGCGAGGCTGTCCCATTCCAGGCTTCGGCGCAAGTACTCAGCCTGCTGTTCCATGCTTCGCCGCAGGAGCGGATCGTCGAAGCGAAACACCGCCTCGGCCAGCGCCCAGTTCGTCAGACGGGCCGCAATGGGAAATGCGTCCCATGCCACGGCCGTTCCCGGGGGATTCATGGCGATCCAGTCGTGGATCCAAGACAGGACGAGTCTTCTGTCGTTCTCGTCTTGACGACCGGTATTGGCGAGGGCGAAAGTGCGGACATAGTCGAAGTAGTGGAGGTGATAGGACCAGAGGCGCGGCAGATCCGGACGCGCCCATGCAGGCGGCGACGACAGATCCTCGCTCCGGTTCAGGAACGTAAACCGCCCTTCCCGCAGGGCCTCCAAGGTTTCGGGGGCAGGGACATCGAGCCGGGCCCACAGGGCCATCAGCGCGCGAAGTGATTGCAGCGATTCGTCCTTCAGCGCGGGCGCGCTCTTTGGAAGGGCGACGCGCGGATAGAGATTCAGCTTGCGTCGCGCCATGTGCCAGGCACGCCAGAGAATCTGACTCGGCTTCAAATGGCGCAACGTGCGGCCATAAGTCCCCAATGTTGGCGCGGAATTACTCACGATCACCGCCTGCCTGTTCCGCACGCGCGGAACGCTGATTTACCCCCCTTGCCCCCCCGCACGCGGGGGGGTGATGGAGGAAGCGGCACGCGGGGTGGTGGTGGAGGAAGTTGGACGCGGGGAACGCTGATTTACCCCCCCTTGCCCCCCCGCACGCGGGGGGGTGATGGAGGAAGCGGTACGCGGGGGGGGTGGTGGAAGAAGCGGCACGCGGGGCGGCATGAACGTCGTTGCGAGCCGAAATCCTGCATTCCGCGATCCAGGTTCGGCGATCACCCCCCCGTGTGCGGGGGGGCAGGGGGGGTCGCGTATGTCCGAGACGCTCGTTTGCCATCCGTGCCTTCTTGATCCCCCGCGCCAGTTACTCTTCAATGAAAATAATCACCCGCCTGCCCTCAAGATTGGCATAGGGACCGGCAGGCACCCGCAATATGAGCTCTGTATAGTCTTCGCCGCCGACACTGATGTCGAGAGTGTGCCCGCCGCCCCGGCCCTGCGAACCGCGCCGGATGGAAACGATGCGGCCGGAGATGCTGCGCGTGCCGCGTGCGGCCGGATTGCCCCCGCCCTGCCCTTCGAGGCGGTCCACGCGCGTGCTTCCGGTCACGGGCACGATATGATCCAGGAAATCATCCGGCATAATTCCATCCCCCGCCTCGACGCGGACGCAGCCAGCACGCGGGCCGGCTCAGTCCCGTACGAGTGCTTTCTCGACGTTATCCCGAGTCTCCTTGTCTGTCAGGGCGGCAACGAGTTCCAACGCGAAGTCCATGGCCGTCCCCGGGCCGCGCCCCGTGATGATATTTCCGTCGCGCTGGACGGCGGCGCCCGTGTACTCGACCTCTGGAAAATGCCCGTCTACGAAGCCGGGATAGGCCGTGGCTTTGCGGCCATCGAGCAGCCCGGCGCGGGCCAGCACGCGCGGCGCCGCGCAGACGGCCGCGACAAAACGGCCGGCGTCCGCGTTCTGCTTCAGCACTGCGGTCAGGCGGGCGTCATTGCCGAGGTTATCGGCGCCGGGCATGCCCCCGGGCAGCGCAATCATGTCATATGTATCGTGCAACGCTTCTTCGAGCGTGGCGTCGGGCAAAATCACCGTGCCGCGGCTTGCTTTGACCGGGCCGGGAAGCAATCCCGCGGTGACCACATCGATCTTCGCGCGGCGCAGCAGGTCGATGATCGTCACCGCTTCGATATCCTCGCAGCCGTCCGCGAGGGGCACCAACACCTTGGGCATACAAGCCTCCTTTCACTGCTTCAGCCATCCTATCTCCCGGCTATTCGCGTGTCAACCGCTGACAATGCACCGCGCGCTGAGGTATGATGGGCGCCAACGGGAAAGGGAACCTGCCATGACGGAAATGAACCGGCGACACTTCCTGAGCCGCTCCGCGAAAACTATCGTGAGTTTCTCGACGGCCGCATCGCTGATGGGCGCGAAAAAGAAGCCCAAGGCGGACAAGGCCAACGATCGCATCGTCATGGCGGCGATTGGATTGGGTGGACGCGGCCGGGATCATGCCCGGCGCTTCGCCCAGCGCGATGATGCCGTGTTGAAGTATGCGTGCGACGTGGACGAGAACGAACGCGTCGGGAGCTTTCCGAAGCAGATCGCCAGCCTTCAGAAGAGTCCGTGCCAGGCCGTGACGGACATGCGCCGGATCTTCGAGGACAAGGAAGTCGATGCCGTGTGCATCGCGACCTGCGATCACTGGCACGCCCTCGCCACGATTTGGGCGTGTCAGGCGGGCAAGGATGTCTACGTCGAGAAACCCCCCGCCATCTGCCCGTGGGAAGGGCGCAAAATGATCGAGGCGGCGCGGAAGTACGGCCGCATTGTGCAGGTGGGCACGCAGAACCGCAGCGCGGCCTATGTCCAGGCGGCCGCCCAGTTCATCAAGGAGGGCGGGCTCGGCGACATCCCGCTCGCGAAGGTTTACAACCTCAAGAGCGGCGGACCCTTCAAGTGCCCGGCGGACAGCGAGCAGCCCAAGGGCGTGGACTACGATCTGTATCTCGGCCCCGCGCCCAAACGCGCGTTCAACCGCGGTCATTTCCATGACGGATGGAAGAACTTCTGGGCGTACTCTGAGGGGGATCTCGGCGACGACGGCATCCATCAACTCGACATCGCCCGCTACATCCTCGGCGACAAGCCCTTCCCCAAGAGCGTGAATTGTTCCGGCGGGCACATCGCGTTCCAGGACGACCGCGAAGTGCCCGACACGCAGGTGGTCACGTACGAATACGACAATCTCATGCTGACATACGAGATGTCCGAGTGGGCGCCGTACATGATCAAGATTCCGCCCGAGGTGCGCGATGGCGACCTCTTTCCCTACTGGCCCACGTGCTCGACGCGCATCGAGGTCTACGGCACGAAAGGGCTGATGTACATGGGGCGCCACGGCGGAGGATGGCAGGTGCTCGTGAAGCCCGACGGCGGCATGGGCGAACAGAAGTTCGGCCGACAGGCCCACGACGAACACCGCGCCAACTTTCTCGACTGTGTACGTAGCCGCAAGGAGCCCAACGCCGGAATTGAGATCGGCCATGCCAGCGCCCTGCTCGTGCACCTCGGCAACATCGGCGTGCGGCTCGGCGGACGCCGCCTGCACTTCGACGGCACCTCGGAACGTTTCCTCGGCGATGAGGAGGCGAATGCGTTGCTCAAACGCAGCTATCGCACGCCCTATGTGATTCCCGAACAGGTGTAACGGGCGAGCGCGCCGCAATCTGGACGCCCTCGATCGTCCGCTGAGGATGGAGTCTCACCGCCTCGCTCTTGCGCGTCTTGTCCGTCTCCGGTCGGGAAGCGGGGCAGCCCCCCGGTGCATTGTCTCACGCCGCGCCTGTTCGAAGCGGTTCTGAAAGCGACGCTAGTGGCCTTTGCGCTGTCTCGCCAGAACGCTGTTGTGCCGCCCGTAGAAGAAGTAGATGGCGAAGCCGAGAAGGAACCAGACGAAGAGCCGGAGCCAGTTCTCGGAGGGCAACGAGAGCATGAGGATGAAGCAGAACAGGGCGCCGGCAAGGGGAACGGCGGGAACGAGGGGGCACTTGAAATGCCGCTCGACTTCGGGGCGGATACGGCGCATGACGAGCACGGCGAGGCACACGATGACAAAGGCGAGCAGCGTGCCGATATTGACGAGTTCGAGGAGGAGCCGCAAGGGCAAGAGGCCGGAAATGACACCCACGCAGACGCCGGTGAGTATTGTGGATTTCCAGGGGGTCTTGAAGCGGGGATGCACCGCGCCGAAGAAGCTCTTGGGCAGCATGCCGTCGCGGGCGATGGCGAGCAGCACGCGGGGCTGGGAGAGCATGAGCACGAGCTGCACCGAGGTGATGCCGGTGAGGGCGCCGACCGAGATGACGAATTGCGCCCAGGCGAGTCCGACGGACTTGAAAGCGGACGCGACGGGGGCGTCGACGTTGATGTCCTTGTAGGGGACCATGCCGGTGATGACGGCGGCGACGGCGATGTAAAGTCCGGTGCAGATGACGAGCGAGGCGATGATGCCGATGGGGAGGTCGCGCCGGGGATTGCGCGCCTCCTCGGCCTGGGTGGATACCGCGTCGAAGCCGATGTAGGCGAAGAACATCATGCCCGCGCCCGCGAGCATGCCCACGGGCTTGCCGTCGTGCAGGTCGCCCCAGACGAAGGCCTTGCCGAAGAAACTGAGTCCTTTCCAGCCATACGGCGCGAAGGGCTGCCAGTTGTCGGGGTTGATGTAGAACATGCCGACCATGATGACGAGCACGACGACGGAGAGCTTCACGAGAACCATGATTCCGTTCACCCAGGCGCTCTGCCGGATGCCCAGCACCAGGATGACCGTCAGGATGGCGGAGATAGTGACGGCGGGCAGATCGATGAGGGTTCCGGTGAGATGCAGGTTTCCATCGAAGGGCGCGAGCGAGAGCGCATGGGGCAGGTGGAGCCCGAACAACTCGAGGAGTTTCTGGAAGTAGGCGGACCAGCCGTGCGCCACAGTGGAGGCGGCAATCGTGTATTCGATGATCAGGTCCCAGCCGATAATCCACGCGAACAGCTCGCCCAGCGTGGCGTAGGCGTACGTGTAGGCGGAGCCGGCAATGGGCGCCATCGAGGCGAACTCGGCGTAGCACAGCGCGGCGAATACGCACGCCATGCCCGAGAACATCAGCGAGACGATGAGCGCGGGCCCGGTGACGTCCCGGGCCACTTGTCCCGTGATCACGAAGATGCCCGCGCCGATGATCGTGCCAATGCCGAGGGCGGTCAGTGCGACCGGACCCAACGCGCGATGCAGGCGATGTTCCCCCTGCATTTCCTCGAGAAGCAATTCCAGGGACTTGCGTGCCAGCAGGTGTTTCACCCTTGTGGGCCCTTTCCGCACTGTCGTTGTTGTCCCGGCCGCCGGTGCGGCCGTAAACCTGCGCACCTCGCCTGGACATGCGTCGCCAGCCACCCGATCTTAAACCGCCACCGGCCCCCCTTATACATGCTGATTTCGCAGCAAATCAACCCGTGCCAATCTCTTGCGGGGAACGTCAAGACAGCCAATCAACCTTGGCGCGCACCCCGGCCGTTGAACGCGCGGACGCGCGATGGGGCAACGATTCGCGGGCCTGTCACGGGGCCGGGGCGGCTGCCTCCTCCGGCGCGGCCATGCCGCCGGCGGCGCCCAGCAACTGTGCGCGATGATGCGCATAGCGTTCCGCCACGGCATACTGTTCCGCGTCCAGAGTTTGTGCGAGCCGTGCCAGGCCGCGCTGCAGTGCCTCTTGTTCTCGCTGCGCCGATTCCTGTGCCCGGGACGGGTCCGGTGGGCCAGGCTGCTGCGCAGCAGCTTCCTGTTGTGCCGCGAGGATTTCCTCGGCAAAGACTTGCCGCACCACCTGCTGGGCCGGGTCGGGGAGCTCCGGCGCGAACATGCGCAAATCCCCCTCGAGCATCTGCTCGATCATGTGGCGCGGCAGGTTGTCCTGATACTCCTGGAATTGCGCGAGTTCCTCTGCGGTGAGGACGGAGGCGAGGTCCGAGGCGAGCTTGGCGCGCTCCTCTTCGGTGGCGAAGGCGCTTGAGTCGGTGACGATGACCCCCGGAACGCCCGGGCGCCCGGATGCCGGCATGGGATGCACCCGCATCCGTTCGGCAATGTGCCCCTGGAGGATGCGGCGCACCTCGTTCTCGGTTTCCGGCGGCAGATTGAGCAGTTGAAACAACGAACGATACTGGATATTCATGGTCATTTCGGCGTTTGGCTGGGGCCAGGCGCCCTTTTCGGGTTCCTGCGCGGGCGTTTCCGGCGCAGGTTCGGCCGGCGGCTTGGGTTCGGCGGGTTTGGGGGGCGGCGGACTCTGTGGCGCGCGGGACTTGGACGCGGCGCGGCCAAAGGGGCCGGGGGGTGTCCCGTTTTCCCGGGAGGACCGGGCCTCCGCGGCCTTGCGCATCAGGGCGGCCTCTTCGCTGACGCGCTCGAGCTTCTCGGCCAGGCCCGCGATCTGCCGGTTCTTCTCCTGAAGCGAGAAGAGCATGGCGCCGGCCGCCAGCGCCAGCACGAAGGCCACCAGCCAACCCCCTGAACGAAGAACCGTATGCATTGCGCTTTCCTCCGGCTTGGCAGCTTCGCCGCCCGCGCCAACCGCCTTATCTAGTCTCCGCCCTTGCCATGCAGTGAGCGGATGGCGTCAATCTCCCGCCAATAGTCGCTCAAGGCGGTTCGACCCGCATCGGTGATCACGAATTCGGTGTGGGGCACCCGGCCATTGAAACTCTTGCGGACCTCGACGTACCCGGCCTTCTCGAGCTTGTCCATGTGGGACGACAGGTTGCCTTTCGTGAGGCCGAGCGTGCTGAAGAGGAAGTTGAAGTCCGACACGTCCACGCCCGAGAGAATCGTCAGAATCCTCAGGCGCGCGGGCTCGTGGATAGTGCGGTCCAATTCGCTCATGGAAGCTCGTCCTCGGCCGGCGGGCAATCGGGGAGGCCGGACCGGGCCAGGCGCTTCAGTTTCCAGAGGGCAAATCGGCTGTAGGCATGGCCGACGAGGATGGCAATGAGGCCGCAGCCGAAGACCGAAATGATCATTGTGAGCATCTGCCACTGTCCGCGCAGGGTGGGTCCGATGCCCATCAGGAGCGCCACGGCGTGCAGTCCATAGAGCACCGGCCATATCCATGCCCAGAACCCGAGGCGCTGATAGACAATCATGACCCCCAGAAAGGGGACCATGTAGGCGGCGGAATACGGCTGCATGTTGTTGATATGCAGGTAGTTAAAGCTGACCAGAATCGCGCCGAACAAGTGATAAACGACCAGTCCGCCGCCCAGCGTTGTGACCCACCAGGGGGTGGGGCCGTCCTCGCGGTCCCCCAGATAGGAGACATAGCCTTCTTCGCCGTAGAGCCATTGGGTAATGCGCCAGATGAGCTCGCCCCCCCACTTCGAGACGGAGAACCAGGACAAGGCGATAATCGTCATCCCCATGGCGATCACCGAGACGGAGAAGAGGGCCATGTTGTTGTAGCGGTAGGCGATGTTCGTGAGGCTCCCGGCCACGCCGATGGCCATAACCATCAGCACGATGAAGACCCATTGAACCAGGAAGGAGATGGTACGGCTTTTCGCATAGCGGCGCGCCCACCGCATGATAAGCCTCGGATCTCCCGCCTGAAAACTGCCGGGATACGGTGCTTGAGCCATGATCTGGTCCCCACGTGTGTCCACGAGCGGTTGTAACACACCCTTGGGGACAAGTCAACCCGGGGGAGGCTTTCTGCGTTTCCTCCGGTATTGCCTCAAACCTGCTGACACCGCGAGGTTTGTAAACGAGTCAATCAAGAGCTATAATGGCTCTGTGTCAACCGTAGGAGATAGAAGATGTTTTCGATGCCAGGCGCAACGGAGTGGATCATCATCCTGGTGATCGTGTTAGTGGTTTTCGGCGGCGGGAAGCTGGCGGGCGTGGGTAAATCGCTCGGCACGGCCATCTCGGAGTTCAAGGGCGCCATCAAAGGCGCGGACGAAGAGAAGAAGGACGCGGCCGCGCCGGCCGAAAAGAAAGACTAACGCTCAACGGATCTTGTATTCCTTGAGTTTCCGATAGAGTGTGCGAAGGCCAATCCGGAGCATCTTCGCACATTTTTCTTTACTGTAGCCGCACAACCGCATGGTTTCCTCGATCGCCACGCGTTCGATTTCTGCCATGGACGCACCCGCGGGAATGCGGATTTCGGCGGCTTCGGGGG
>CAILVY010000210.1 GCA_903837785.1 Candidatus Hydrogenedentota bacterium | reverse complement strand
GGTGCAGGATGGCATTTTGCGCACGGTACCGCAAAGAATGTAGACGCAGATGGACGCAGATGAAGAATGATTTTCAGAAAGGAAAAACGATGAAGGGAAAAGGCGCGGTAGTGGTGGCGCGCGGGCCGGAGCAGGTCCGCGTGGAGTTTATGAGCAACGACGAGATCGTGGAGGCGTTCCAGCGGGCGACGGAGTACCCCGAGGTGCTGGACGCGGTGACGATGCTGCACCAGGCGCGGCGCGAGGATGCGATCGCGCGCGGCAAGCGGGCGGCGGAGGATGGCGATGCCACCGGCTGCCTCGTGGCGCTGGCGCGCATCGGCGCGATCGACGAGATGATGGCCGAGGTGCAGGCGCGCAAGAAGGACGCGCTGAACCCGGACGGGGAGACGGACGGGCAGGAGGGTCCATGAAGCGGACAAAACGTGCCAAGCGGACGGAACGGAAGAAAAGAACACCGCTGCACGGCGGGCTGGCGGAAATTTTCCGCAGCGGGAAGGCGCCGGGCGGTCCGGCGAGCAGAATACAAAGATGAAAGCAGAAAGCAGAAAGCTCCGGCGCATCGGCCAGCGGTAGCGGGTCCGCCGCCGACTGTTGTTGGGCATTCCGAATCAATGCGCGAGCAAATAACAGACCGGATCGAGATTGTGAACGCGGACTGCTACACGCTGCTGGACGGCTGGCCGTCCGACGCCGCGCTCGTCACCGATCCGCCGTATGGGATTGCCTACTGCCACGGCGCACGCAAGGGCGGGATGCTGATGGGAACGGATGGCATGGCAATCGTGGGCGACGACCAGCCATTTGACCCTCGCCCGTTCCTGCGGTTCGCCACCGTGTGCCTGTGGGGGGGCCAACTTCTTCGCGTCGCGTCTGCCAGATTCGCGTGGGTGGCTCGTGTGGGACAAGCGCGACGGCATCCCCAGCAACGACCAAGCCGACTGCGAACTGGCGTGGACAAGCCGGGATCAGGTGCCGCGCCTGATGACGCGCTACTGGAACGGTGGCACAGCCAAGGAACGCGGCGAGGCACGGCTGCACAGCAACCAGAAGCCTGTAGGGCTGATGGGTTGGTGCCTGCAACAGTGCGGCGTGACCGACGGGCTTGTGATTGACCCGTTCATGGGGAGCGGGAGCCTGGGCGTGGCCTGTCACAGGGCCGGGCTGCGCTACTTGGGCGTCGAGATTGACAAGGAACATTACGCAACGGCACGAGCGCGCCTAACGCGAGAGACCGCGCAGGGGCTTCTGATGCACAACATAAATTGTTAGCTGATGAATCCGGTCGGAAAGTTGAGCGGGTTTGGTGCGCTTTGAGCGGGTTTGGGTTGATTAGGGTGGATTAGGAATCATGAAAATAGACGCGGGCGCGAAGCCGCGTAAGGATTGAGCCGTCAAGAGAGAACTCTTGGCGGCTCAAGTTCTTTTCGCACCTGTTTGTGCGGAATGGTGATCGAGCCACTTGTCAGGCATGTGACATGAAAACAGAAACAGGCAACACGGCACCGGCAGAGACCACGCCTCCCACGGGCGCGGAAGGGTCTGCAAAGGCCGCGGTGAAGGCTGGCGATGAGCCAGGGTTTATGCGGCAGGTCGAAACCGACTTGCTGGGCGCGACGACCAAGGCACCCAAGGCGGCGACGCCGAAGGCCGGGGAAGTCGAGCAGCAGGCAGCAGCAGGGGAAACGATCGAGCTGACGGCGGACGAGCTTCAGGAGCGCATCGAGGATGCAGCCGATGAAGTGGAGTCGCTGGCGGCACAGGTCGAGGGCGCGGACGAGGATGAGCGTGCAGGGCTCCAGGAGCAATTGGATGCCAAGCGCAAGGACCTCGCCGACCTCGAAGCAGCGGCGCAGGACGCCGGCTTGACCAAGGAAGCCAAGGCCGAGACGGACAATGATTCCGAGGAGGACAAGGCGCTAAAGGGCAAGCTGACGCCGGAGTTGCAGAAAGCCATCGACAAGCGGATTGGCAAGGAAGTGGGCAAGCGCAAGCAGGCGGAGGAATCTCTGACGGCGGCGCAAACCGAGCTTCAGGCCAAGGACGCGCAGATCGCAGCGTTGCAGCAGCGGGTGGACGCGAAAGAGTTACCCG
>CAILVY010000209.1 GCA_903837785.1 Candidatus Hydrogenedentota bacterium | reverse complement strand
GGCGTTGGCCGGGCTTTCGAGGTACGTGACCTGATGAAGTTGTTATCTATGCCGGGGTCTTCGGCTAGGCCTCCATCCACCGCTTCCAGGCATTGTGCGCATTGCCGGTGCCCAGACCGGTGATCTTGCCGATCTCCTTCCATGTCATCTTCTGCGCGCGCATTTCGGCAATCCTGGGCGCCCATTCGTCCATCCGAGTGGGGCCACCGATGTCCAAGGATATGCTCCGTTCCATTACAGCGCCGGGCTTGTCTGCATTGAGAACGACCCCAGCCGGGACGGTTCCCTTCAGGAGTTCCATGCCGGCAGACCAGTCGCTGAACGTGAACTGCAACCGGACATATCCGCGGCGTTTGCCCGCCAGGGGCATCGCGTGCGCGGTAACCTTCCCCAGCAGGCGGCGCAATATCAGCGCCGTCTGAAGCGGGTCGTCGCTCAGCAGGTTGTCCAAATGCTTGATCTGCTCTTCGATCCAGGAGGGCTCGGGCATTGTGACCTGTACGGAGGCGAGCTTCTCCGCCTCTTGAACTTCCTGCGCCACCGCCGCAAGACGCGCCTCCCGCTGGGCCAGGGCGGACGTGAGTGTGCCGGATCCGGTTCCGGATTCGGCGATGGCTGCTGTGAGATTGCCGATCTCGCGCTGGAGTTTGTCGCGTTCAGCCAGCTTGCTCGCGATGTCCGCCGGCAACCGAGATGAAAGCTCTTTGAGGCGTGCCTCCATGGCCCGCACCACTTCGGGCATCCACTCGGTATGGCGCCGGTAGGCATCCCGCAGGAAGTCAACCAGCACCTTGAGCGCCTTCTGCCGGGGCACGCGGATCATCTGCCTGCAGCCGTCGCCTTTGCGGTAGTTGGGGCAACCGTAATAGACGTCTTTGCAGCCGCCCTGGTATACCAGGCGCGCCCCGCAACTGCCGCAGAAGATCAGCCCGCCTATCGGGCCTTTGGGGTAGACCTGCGTGTAGTGCGCCTTCGGTCCGCGTGGCTTCTGCTGCGGCTTGAGACCAAAGGCATCCATGAGCTTGCCCAGGCGTTCCTGGGCATTGTTCCACACGTCCTGATCAACGATGCGCAGCTCTGGCCGCGCCACAACGACGATTTCCTCACGCGCCACAGCTATCTGGCGTTTCCTGCCACGCGAGTCGCGGATAGTACGGGTCCGTCCCCACGACCAGCGCCCGATGTGTTTGGGGTTGGCCAGAATCCGGCGGACCTGGTAGTGGTGCCAACCGGGGTGTGAAGACTTGTGGCCCTTGTCAACATGCAGACGGTTCAACTCCCGGGTGATCCACGTGATCGAATGTCCGCCAATGAACCACTCGAAGATCCGGCGGACCCACTTCGCCTCCTCTTCAAGGATGCGGATGCCCTTCTTGGGCTTGGGACCGCGGCGGGACGCATTCTGCCAGTTGGGATCGAGGTAGTAGCTGTAGTAGCCGTAGGGGAAGTCGCCGGCGCTGCCGTTGCCGTCGAGCACACGGCCTTCCTGGCCGCGACGCACACGGCGACCGGTGTCGGCGATGGTGAGGGAGTTGTGCAACTCCATGATCCCGACCTTCAACTCCCACCCGGGCTGGG
>CAILVY010000208.1 GCA_903837785.1 Candidatus Hydrogenedentota bacterium | reverse complement strand
TCACGCCCGCAATTCCAGCAAGTTGGGTCGGCCGCCGACCATCTCGATCATGTCTTGCAGCAACAGGTTCCAACCGATGAAACCTCCCTCCAGCCCTTGCTTGGATTGCTGCGCGGACGGTGCCATGGCCAGGCCGGTCTCGGCGTCGTAGTTCTCGTGCAGCGAGCCGCAGAACGCGATGTCGCGAAGATACAAGCGGGACAAGCGGCGGACGAGATCGATGGCTTCGTCCCGGCACTCGTGGTTCATCAGCGCGACGAAATAGAAATAGTTGGCGATGGGCCAGACCGGTCCCTGCCAGTTCGAGTAGGGAGTGATGACGTTGGTGTTGTTATACTCCGGGTCCTGGCGCGAGAGTGAGCGCAAGCCGTGGGGTGTGAGCATGTGTTCCTCGTTCCAAAGGTAGCGGCGGAGCATCGCCGTGGCCCGATTGGGCGGGGCCATCGCGGCCCACAGCGGCACGAAGTTCGAGTAGGAAACGCGCCTGATCCACTCGCACGAGTCGATGTGCAGGTTCCAGTACGATTCGGATTCCGCATCCCACAAGTGCCAGTTCAACGCGCGCAGCAAGGCCTCGGCCTTCGCCGCAAACAACGAGGCGTCGGCCGGCTTGCCAAGCTTTGCCGCCATCCGTGCCAGTGCCAGGTATTCCCGGTAAATGAACGCGTTGATGTCGCAGGCGATCACTTTTCTAACAGACTCCGGCCCGTTGCCAACCGCCGGGTTGTTATCGGCACCGGATTGCATCGCGTCTTCCCACACGTAAAGCCCGTAGCGTTTGATGAAATGGGTGGTCTCGCGGCGGGTGGCGATGCTGACGATCTCATCGTAGCGTTCTTCGATCCAGCTGTAGTCATCCAACAACCGCGCCCCCAATTCCGCCCCCTGGGCGAGGAACGGCTTCAAGCGCAACGACGGGTGGCCGATCCGCGGCCCCTCCGGGGCGATGCAGGCTGCGACATCGCCATCGGGCAGGACGGAGGCCAGGACGTTGAAAACCCAGTATTTGAGGTATTGGGGTTGGGCGGGAACCCGCCCGGCGAGGTGACAGGCGATGAAGAACCCGTCCCAGTCCCATTGCTGATGATAGAATCCGCCGGGAATGCAATACGGGTAGCGGATGTAGCCGTTGGCCGGCTTCACCGAAGTCGCCCGCAGGCGCTCCAACTGCACCAGCACCTCCTCGCATTCAGGATCCCCGGCCAGCGGGTTGGCGTGATGCCCGCCCGCTGGGAGATCCACCAGGGCGTGTGCCTCCGCCCCTTGCAGGGTCTTGGTACACACCGTCGGCGCGTCCGTGACGATCGGATCGGGATGTTGGGTGGAAAGGGTTCGCATGACGCCGTGCCGATGAGTTTGGCGTACGTTGGGCCGGCATGGAAGCGGCGGCATGCGGTTCGGCGATGTACAAGCATGAGACATCTGTGAGGCCGCTCGCGCCGCACCCGATGCTGAAAGGCCAGCCCAAGCAGTTGTTAGATGGAGGGATATTGGCGGGCAGAATGCCCGCGCCAGTGCGAACGCACATACATGAAATCAACAGGTGAAAGTCCGAGTCATCCCGAGACGAGCAACGGGAGAGCAGCCGAAGGCAACTGCGTCGTCGCGAGACGGGGTGGGGAGCAGCCGGAGGCGGACCTGCGGTCCCAAACGAAAGTGAACCCGATTCGGTTTGCAACAGCGGCGAGCCTTCTGGCGAATGGCGAAGCCTGCCGCACGAGCGGCAACCGTTTCCACCCACATCCCTCGTACACGGGGGAGAAACGGGCTGTTGCGGATGGCTGGGGTGAGAACGCAGGGAAGGTATCATGTGGACGCGTTGAGAGCTGTCCGGGCAGGAATCCGCGCGAGCGGAGCCGGGCAGCAGTCAGAGTCGCCATAGTAGTGATGAAGCGGGGTAATGCCCGTGGAGCGAAGGGCGGCAGGAAGGAGGAAAGGCAAAGGCCATGAATCGCGAAGAACCATCCGCGCCAGTTCCCGAGAGGGATAAACAAGCGGAAGAGGACCTGTGGCAGCGCCACAAGGCCGAACGCGGAGTGTGGACCGAGCCGATGCTGGTGGCCCTCGAAAGGGGGTTGAAAGGAAACAAGTGGTTCAGCCTGATCGACAAGGTCAGCACAGAAAGAACCCTTCAACTGGCGTGGGAAAAGGTGCGGAGCAACGCCGGGGCCTGTGGCGTTGACGGCATCACGATAGGGCGCTTTGAGCAAGACAGCCAAAACCGGCTGCTCGCCGTGAATGAGCAACTCAGAAAGGGCACCTATCAACCCAAGCCGGTCAAACGGGTGTGGATTGACAAACCTGGCAGCGTGGAAAAGCGACCCCTGGGGATACCCACGGTCACCGACCGCGTGGTGCAGGCGGCGGTGAGAATGGTCATTGAACCCATTTTTGAAAACCGTTTTGCCGAACACAGCTACGGATTCCGCCCCGGACGCGATTGCAAGGACGCGCTGCGGCGTGTGGAAGAACTGCTTCGTGCAGGGAGGACGCACATCGTGGACGTGGACATCAAGGGCTACTTCGATTCGATTCCCCATGATCGGCTTCTGGCACTGGTGCGCGAGCGCATCGCCGACGGGCGGGTTCTGGGGCTTGTCGAGGGGTTCCTCAAACAAGGCGTGATGGAAGGCACCGAATTGGCCAAAGCCGTGGAAGACATGCCGCAAGGCACGCCGCAGGGCGGGGTCATAAGTCCATTGTTAGCCAACATATATCTCGATCCGCTGGACTGGCTGATGGCCGGTCTCGGTTTTGAAATGGTGCGGTATGCCGACGACATGGTCGTGCTGTGCCGCAGTCAGGAAGAAGCCCAAGCCGCGCTTGAAAAGCTCCGGGAATGGATGAGCGGGGCCGGACTGACACTGCATCCCGACAAAACCCGCGCGGTGGACATGAACCAAGCCGACAGTCATTTTGACTTTCTCGGCTATCGGTTTCAAAGAAGCCGCAGGGGACGGATGATGCGATTGGTCCGGCCCAAGAGTCTGCGCAAGTTGCGCGAATCCATCAAACCCCGGACGCACCGGACCAGCGGACGAAGCATGAAAGCCATCGTGGCGGACCTCAACCGGACACTGTCCGGCTGGTTCGGCTACTTCAAACACGCCTCAGCCAGCGAACTGAGTGGGATCGACGGGTGGATACGCATGAGATTGCGGTCGATCCTGAGAAAGCGGCGCGGTCTGAAAGGCCGTGGCCGTGGAAGCGACCACCAACGCTGGCCCAACCGCTACTTCACGAAACTCGGGCTCTTCTGCCTGCTAGACGCGCGGGAATCGACATATGCCAGTCTCCGTAATGGAGCAAACCACTGACTGGAGAGCCGGATGCGGGAGATCCGCCCGTCCGGTTCGGAGGGGGGAGCGGGGCAAGCGCCCCGTTCCTACCTCTATCGGTGGGCCGGGCATCCTGCCCGGATTCCTCGCTGATGCCGAAAATGCGCAAACCCGACCAGGAATTGCGCGCCACACCCGCATCATACCCGCGGTCACAGGCTCGGCTTGCCGCCCGCCGTCTCGCCGTCGATGAACTCGGGCATGATGATGCATTTGCCGATGCTGCCCTTGATTTCGGGGCTGAGCACCTGCCGCAACAAGCGGGTCGCGCCCCGGCCTAACAACTCCGCGTCCATCTGATAGCGCGCCACCGTCGGGATGCTCTCGGCAAGCAGCCGCTCGTCCATCCGCGATATCACCGCGGC
>CAILVY010000207.1 GCA_903837785.1 Candidatus Hydrogenedentota bacterium | reverse complement strand
GAATGGGTGTATGCAGTTGTGTGCGCCTTCTCTCGCACTTTCAGTGCTTCGATTTTTGAGGTGCCGGGTACCCGGGGCGGCGGGCCTTCGCTTCGCTTCGGCCCTTTGCCCCGGGCTGTTATCTTGCCGCGCCTTCGGCGCTCCGGATTTCTCGCGCCTCGGACGCTCTGCTGGACGCGGCGAGGACGCCGCGTCTACCCCCCCTGCCCCCCTGCCCCCCCGCACGCGGGGGGTTGGTTCTCTGCAGGTCCGATTTGCCCTACGTGCTCGCGGGTGTGCCCTGCGGTCTGGTTCGGCCCTTCGGCCCTTCGGCGCTTCAAGTGTCCGTGTCTAGAGTGACTTTTTGTACAGGTCGAAGAAGGTATAGGGATCGCAGAACTCCCACTGCTGATCGCCGTACTTTTCGACCAGCAGATCGCGGACGCCTTTCATGGTGCCGGGCTTCTGCAGAATCCAGCGGAAGATGAGGAACTGCGGCTTCTTCGGCCGGGCGAAGTGCGCCATCTGGGCGGCGGCTTTCTCGAGGTTCCCGGCCTCCGGATAAATGTCGCTGACGTGGCGCAGAAAGGGCGTGCCGTTCACGAGGGGCGCATCATAGCCGAGTTGCATGCCCACGCCGTCCGGCGAGAACTTTGCATACGCTTCCTGGACCGGCTGCGGCATCTTGCCGTGGAACCCGTTGATGGCAAATCCGGTGATCGAATAGCCAAAGCGCTGATACCACGCCTGGTTGTGTTCGACCCAGAGCCCGAGCGCGTCGGGGAGCCCGCTGTCCAGGCGTTTCCCTGTCAGGAGATTCGGGTTCAGATACCCCGCGCCGGAATCGCCCGCGATGAACCAGTCGTTCGGCGTGCGTGTCGCGTACACGCGGTCGAACACGTAGGGCACGCGATCGGCCAGATTCGGATTGAACGCCCACGCGCACGGCAGCGCGCCGCGCACGGGATCGTCCCACACTTCCGGGATCATGCGCGAGAGCCAGGCCGCGGAATCATAGTCGCCCATGTAAATGAGCACGTACGTCTTCGCTTCGAGCGCGCGCGGCGCGGGCCGCGGATTCTGCGCGTACTGCGCCTGCAGCGGGTAGTGCATGTAGGCGGATGCGTTCGTCAGGCAGGACAGGCCGAGCGCGTCCGCGTCCATGATGGCGTTGTGCGCGGACAAGAGCGCGGCGTATTCCCACTCCGACGGCACGGGCTCGTGTTTCCCGCCGGCCGGGCCGTCGTTCGTGTACTTGAGGTTCCACGGCACAAACCCGCCCACCGAGGTGAATTGCTTCCCCTGGTTCTGCGCGTATTGCGACTGGAGCAGTGCGATGAGCGTCTTTCGATCCGTGCCTTCCGCCTGTTTGGGATCGTCCACCGGCGCCTCGTCCGCCCATACGCCGAGATCAAAGAAGAAGGCCTTCTTCGCGATGTAATAGTCCTGATTGGCCAGCGTGGCATTCGCCAAGTCGTGGTAGTGGAATCCCGGCGTGCCGGGCGCCTGCGTGTAGGCGTCGATGTAGTAGGCCATCAACGCGGGATGGCACTTCCCCGCATCGAGATACTCGCGCTTCGCCCAGAGGTACGCATCGCACTTTGCGCTGCCGGATTCGGCCCCGGTGAATTTCCCGACCAGCGAGACTTTCACCGGCAGCTTCGGGCCCTGGTTCACGACCCGTTCGTACAGGGCGCTGTCCGCGCGCACCGGCAGCCAACCGTCCACGGCGCAGATCGTCGCGGCCACGTTTGCCGTGGCGAGGACCGCCGGGTCCCACACGACCGCCCCCGTGAACACCTCCGGGAACAGTTCCCAGAGCCGCTCCAGCGCTGACTCCCGCCGGATCGTCCGGTCCTTCAGCCAGCCTTGCTGCAAAACATCCAGCCAGTAGTCGTCGAGGTTGATGGCCTGCCCCTGCTTCGATCCGTCCAGAAAGCGGATGGCCAGCCGCGGCCGTTCCCGGTTCACCAGGCCCTGCACCGAGGCCACCAGTTTCACCAGGTCATAACGAAACACGGAATCGTCCGGGGCGTCGGCGAGGCACTGCTTCAGGTCGAAGTAAACCAGCGGCTCAGGCGGAGCGGCCAGCAGGGACGACAGGAACAACAACATACCCATGCGCGCGGCCTTTCTCGTTGAAGGTTGCGCCCGACACCCCCGGGCATCCGGCGCCGCCGCCATGATACGACATTTACACGTAGATCCGCGCATCGATGATGTAGCCATTGACATCATCATTCGTATTCTTGACGCTGGTCATCCCGGGCCGCAGGTAAAGGTGCGCCAGCGGGATGCAGTGATTGTCGGCGCCCGGAGGATTCGGACTCTCCGCTTCCGCGCCCGGCTTGACGCTCACGCTCCAGGTGTCAAGACAGGCCTGGACGAGATCGAGGCGGGGAAGGGCGGCCGGCGGCGTCACTGCCACCGTGTCCGTCGTTTGCGCCAGCTTGTAGGGAAACTTGCTGATGAACGCGTAGCCCGGCTGCACCTGCACGGACAGCCCGGGCGCCGGCAGTGCGACCACCCGCAAGTTGTCCGTGGTCGCGCCGCGCAAGACGCCGTTCCCGCCGCCCCAGGCGAGATTGAGCAGGAAGAAGGCCGCTTCGAGCGCGGCTTCAATCCGGTCGTCCCACGTGTTCAGTTTCGTCGAAGCCACGGGGCGTTCCTCAAACGCCCACGTCGTCTTCAGATAGCCCGGTCCCTTGATTGCCATGCCTCAGTCTCCTTCGTAGTTCCCTTGCGGCACGCCGCGTCATGCGCCTAGTCCAGATGAAATCCCATATCCAGTCCCACAGTCGCGTCATCGAGCCGAAACGCATAGAGATTGCCCGCGGGCTCCTGGCTCCGCACCAGAAAGGCCAGCGGATCTGCCACCGATCGCAGGGGCGATCCCAGGTACGCCACCGTCTCCAGGTGTGCGCCGGTGAAGCGGTGCCGCAGCGAGCGGATGCGCCCCACCAGTTTTCCCGTGAAGCGGCCGTCCCATTCCCCGGCCAGCTCCGGTTCCAGGCGGCGCAGCGGCGCGCCCCGCACTTCCACAATCTCGCCCACGCGTAGCTCGGGCTTTCCCCCGAAGAACGTGATGGACCCCGAAGGCTCCGGATACGCCAGGTCCGCCAGCAGGCCGTCCAGGATCCGCCCGGCGTCGTCCGAACGCGACACCGAGAAGAAGGAAAGCTGCCGGCGCTGCACGCCGTATTCGCGGATGCTGTCCTCCCGCGCGAATAGTTCGCCTGCCACGAAGCTCATCGGATTGCCCTGGAACCAGACTTCGTTGCAGAGGGCGCCTGAGCGCGCGCCGAGTTGCACACCGTGCCGCAGCGGGTCGAAGCACACGACGCGATCCACGGCGGCCGCAGGGCGAAAATGCACCGTCCTGTCCGCATCCACGGAGAAGATGTAGCCGCCGGCCGCGTAGGCCAGGGCGGTGATCACTTCCAGCGCGCCGCTGCGCACGTCGAAGCTCCCCAGGGCCGTCCCGGTGGGCACGATAGACTCCTTTGTTGCGCCGGCGTAGGAGTAGAACTCCTTCAGCGCCAGTTCCGGCGCGTGGTAGCGCCCCTCTTCCCACAAGTACACGTCCGCCAGCCCGCGTTCGACCATGGCCGCGTTGAAGCACACGGAACCTCCGAAGACGAGGGCAAGATAGCGGCCGTATTGGTCCACGCGATCATCGTATTCACCGGCTGCATTCTTGTGCGGGTTGAGTTCGATGTAGTCGATCCCGCGCACGACCATCTCGTAAAGAAGCCGATCCCGTGCGGCCTCCGCCAGCCGCCGGTATCCGCTCGCGGCATATTGCGCGTCGGTCCAGCCGGCCACCTCCGGATGCCGCGCGATGGCATGGCTGTTTCGCTCCAACTCTTCCGAGTCAATCATCATCAAACGGATATCCGGCCACGGCTGCCCATCCACCTTGATGCCCGCGATCGTGTCGCCATCCTTGGCATACGCCCCGCTCGCATCGATGCGATCTGCGCCAACCCACTGCCCGCGCGAGTTGCCCCCCACCTCCAGTTCATTGTCCCCGGTCTTCCGTGCCAGGAATTTCAGGTGCTCCCGCCAGGCCCCTTCCGGGTATCCCGTATGCGCCACCCCGTAATGGACCGGACCGGGCGCCCGGTTGATCACATCCTTCACGATGGCGCTGACTTCCTTGTTCGCGTACGCCTGGGACACCCAGCCGTTCAGTTCGTCCTTGCAGCAGTGTGCCTCGAATTCGACGACCTCATGAAACGGCACGTACTTGTCCAGAATAAGCTTGACCGAGTCGCTCCACCAGGGGCTCGTCAAGTCAACGCGGGCATCGCACAGCGCCACGCCGTTTACGAGCACCCGCACGCGAAACGCGTGGCCCAGTTGTGCGATCTCCTTGGGCAGGAGGCCCCGCACCACATCCGGCGCGTCCGGCCCCCCGCGCACCACATCCAGCAAGGGCGCCTGCGCATAGGCACGCATGCGCCGCCCGCAGGTGTCGTAGATCTCGATGGTGTATTCCATGCTTACCACCACCTGTCCCGGTAGGCCACGGTGGCGCTCGCGGCATGGGTGCTGCCCACGCTGCCGGTGTACCGAAGCACCGACCCGCCGGGCCGCACGCGCGGAAACAGACCTTGCGTATACGGCGTTACGTCCTGGCCATTCAGCAAGGCACATCCGGCGGCCCCGTCCAGCACCAGGACTTGACCCGTCTGGACCGTGCCCCAATACAGAAGCTGCCGCACGCCGTCGCTGAACACCGGTTCGAGCAGGTTGCCGTTGGCCTGCAAGGTGATGCGGAGCGGCGCCTCGGCCGTTCCTGCCGCAGGCAATGCCACGCTCTGCCCGGAGGCCGTAATGGCCCACGGAATCTCCCGCTCGTCTTCGCCGGTCTCACAGGGATCGCACGCCTCGAAAGTCAGCGTGAAGCTCCCCACCAGCGCTCCGCGGTTTACCTCGCGGACGAACGCCGTACGGCGGACCTGCAGCCAACGCCCTTCCCGCAGGGACAACGGCGTCCATTCCGCCTGTTCAGAAGCCAGGGCGAGGATCTGGTCCAGGGCCGCTTCCAGCTCCGCGACCGACGCGAGGCCGTCCAGGAGTCCCTTGATCTGCACTACCCGCGCGTCGCGTCCGCCCACCTCCTCGTATTTCTCCGTGACCGTCGTGCGCGCGTCATCAAACGCATAGGTGCCCAGCATGATCCCCACGGCCGTCATCCTCCCTCGCCCAACACCGGCACTGTGCCGGTGACCGACGCAGGACAGCGCCCGGCGGGACCCAGGAGAAAGGGCTCGAGCGTCTGCCATGCATCTTCCTCGACCTTCGCGCTCAGCGCCATCAATGCGGCAAAGCGTTGTCCCGTTTCGATGCGCTGTCCGCCGATCACGATGTCCTTCTGAAGGACCGCGTCCTTGGAGGCCAGCGAGCGCAACAGGCATGCTCCCGCCAACAACGTTTCCCCGCGCACCAGCCCTGCGGCGGGCGACTGCGTGTCTGCCGCAGGGTCCAGCCGGCGCAAAATGGCCTCATGGGCCTCATCGATGCTCGACAGGACGAGTGCCGTCGGCGTCCAGCCGCTGTCATTCACCTGAAACGCGAGTCGAACCGCATCCTCCGTCGTAAATGCAGCCATCGTTGTCTCCTCCCTAATTGCGTTTCCCGCGCTGCGGCGGGAGCGCGTTCCCGCGCCCCCGCCCGCTTTCTGTCTACGCCTGCCAGGCGCTGTTCAGAACGATTCGGGCCTTCGCGTAGATAATCGCGAAGTCCGTGACGACCGTCAGGTAGGTGCGATCCCACTGCTGGTTGATGAGCTTGTCGCTTTCCACCAGCAGATCCTGTTCGGTCAGCTTCTGCACCGCGTACTGCGCATCCAGAATCGTGATCTGGTTTGCCGGCTGATCCGCCATCGGCACCAGATTCACGCCGAGGGGCGTCGGCAGGTTGCCCGTCTTGGCGAAATCAAAGAGCGCGCTGTCCTTGATCTCGTCGAGGTCGAGGATCGCTTCGAGCGTCTCCGCGTTCGCCAGCATGTGCGTCGGCGTGAAGTAATGCTCGAGCGTGAGCTTGTTGAAGCCCGCCACGAGATCGCGGTACGCCCACGTGTTCGCCGTGTGCGTGTTCAGCACCGCCGCGGCGGTTCCGGCCCCGGAATTGTCCCCGTTCACCAGCACGGCGGCCAGCCGCGCGTCCAGGTTCCGGCCGAGATTCTCCCCGATGCGCTGCAGATGCACGCGCAGCATGTCCACCGACATCCGCCGGATCACCTCGTAGGACGCGATGACGCCCCGCCCCAGTTTCTCCAGCTTCACCACGCGGTCCCCATACGTGATCTCCGATTCCGGGATCGCCGCGCCCTCGGCCACGTGCCGCAGTTCCTCGTTCGCGTCGTTCTCTTCCACGTACGGCACGTCATAGGCCACGCTCGAGATGTGCTCGTCCCGGATGATGAGCCTGGGATACGCGGGCTTGCGGGTCATTCCCGCGACCACCGCCTCCCGCACCACGTCCGGAAAGAGCCATTTCGCGCCCGGGTCCGACTGGAAGAAGCGCTCCACGGTGATCCGACCCAGGTCGATCCCGAACTCCTGCGCGCAGTAATCCTGCACGTTCGTGCCGAGCGCGCGGAAATAGTGCGTGTGGTTCAGCCCGAGCGACCCGAGCGTCTCGTACAGTTCGCGCCCCCGCATCGCGCGCAGCGTCTCCTGCGGCTGCGTCAGGAAGCGCGCCTGATCCTTCATCAGACTGCTGTCATACACCATCGTTCGTTCCTTTCTTACAGCAGCACGTTCACCGTGCCCGCCGTCGTGTCCACCATCAGATTGATGCCCGCGCCGTTCCCCGCCGCGGGCGCCTTCACCTTCCCGTCGGTTGCCGACGCGAGGATGCCCTTCACGCCGTCCACCACGGGCGCATCGCCCGTGTAGGCGAAGATGCAGATCCCCCGCACCTTCACCGGAATGGCCGCGCCGTTCAGCGCGCTGTCCGCCATCGCCTGGCCGAACACCGCGTCCTCCGCGTCGGTCACATTGCTGATTTCGTACCCGCCGGTGAGCTTGAGGGCGTCGCCCTTGCGAATGTTCACCGATCCCTGTTCCGGCGTCATGCACGTGACGATCAACTCCGTCACGGCTCCGCCCACGTCTCCGAATGCCATCGTGTGTCTCCTCTTGTTGCTGTTGCTGCCTGGTTCCGCGGAGTGCCGGCCTTGTGGCCGGCCGCTACGCCCGCAGAATCGCCATCGCTCTCTCCGAAACCCCCTTTGGCCCGCTGTCCGGAAGGGGTTCCGGACGCGATACGGGCTGGGGCGGGTACTTCTGATCGAAGCGGATCTCATACGCCGACAAGTGCCGGTGAATTTCCCGAAGGGTGAGCGGCTCAAGTGTCCGCCGCCAAACCGTCTCATCGAACGCGAGCCCATCCAGTTCCCGTCCCAGCCCGCAAAACCGTTCCACCGCCCGCCGCCGCGCTTCCAGGCCGTCGTCCACCGCCTGCGCCACCTGGCCCGGCGCCAGGCGGTGCGCCTCCATCGCCTCGAGCAGCGCGCGCGCTTCCGGTGCGTCTTCCACCCCGCCGTGCACTTCGATCGGCATGTGATACGCCTTGCGCGCCGCTTCGAGCGCCGCCGGCAACGCCAGCGCGCGCTCCTGCGTGACAAACCCCGTGCCCTGCGATCCCGAAGGCACCACCGAGCCTTCGATGACGTCGAGCACATCCCGCATCGTGAAGTAGCAGAGTTGCTGCCCGTACGACCGCCCGGGGACGTGATCGCAGGTCCGGATGTCCTTCCCGCAGATCGAGCATTCCGGCAGCCGGAAGGAAAAGCCGATCGACGTCTCCCGGTACACGCCGCCCTCGATGTTCAATATGAAATCCGTGTTCTCCGCCGTCCGCAGCACATAGACGTCGGGCCGCACCGCCAACCGTGCCTCGTCCCGGTGCAACTGCGAGCGGAAGAAGGTTCCGCGCGGCAGCGAACCGCGCAGGTCATGCCGTTCCATCAGCGGCCGTCCCGGCGTCATCCGGTCAATCTTCTCCAGCTCCTCATCAGGGAATCGGCTGAAGTGCTTGTCGATCTGGTTGTGGCACAAATCGAGCGAAAACACCGCGAACTCATCCCGGCGCAGCGGCCGCAGCGCAAAACGGTTCACCGCCGCCAGCAACACCTCCTCGTCCGACGCCGGCCCCGCCTCCGGATTCGTCCGCATTCCGATTACGGTTCCCTCGTGCCGGAAGACAAAGGGTTCAAGCTCCATGCTCATACTCCGCTCCTCTTCTTGGCGTGCGAATGCGCACGCGGTTTCAGGTGTAGATCGAGTCGTTGACACGTTCAGGCACGGCAGAGCCGGCACGGCAAAGGCGCGACACATGCTGGGAAACGACGGCATTGAGAAAGTCACCCGGGAGCTTGAAACTCCCTTGCGCCCGGACTGCATGCAGCCGGTCCCCGACTCGGAGAGATCCTCCCCCTGCTGCAACGCGCCGCGCCCCTTTGGCTGGCTGTGGTCCCGTGCGCTCGAGGGTGGCTCGCCTCTGGACAAGAAGCTGCTGACGATCTTCAGTGTGCTCACGCTGGGCGAGATCGCATTCTGGCTCATCGTGCATTTCCTGTAGCACGCTGCCGGTTCCCGTAATCGCCGCCGCAGGCAACATCACACCGCTCCCAGCCGCTTCGCGGCTTCCTTGGCGTCGATGAGGCCGCGGTCCTTTAGGAGCAGTGCGCTCTCGATTTCCTTTGATCGCGCCTGGGCCTCCTTCAACACGTCCACCGTCCGGTTGTGGCGAAAGTGAACCTGCGCCTTCGCTTCGCCCCACATCAGCGCCAGTTCGAAGTTGTAGAGGCGCTCCAGAATACGCTGGACACTCCGGTTTACCGCCTCCACCTGCCGGTTCACGATCTCGAATTGCGCCGTGCCATACGTCTCCGTCGTCCCGTAATTCCGGCCCAGGAGAATCGGCATCAGGTGCATCCCCGTGATCACCTGTTCCTCGATCGCCTTGTGGTTCCCGTAAAACACCTGCGACTGCTGGTCCCCGCGCAACAACGAAACCTTCACGTTGTCGTACGTCACCAGGTTCTGGTCCGTCTCCAGTCCGGTCAGCTTCGAGCGAAGCGACTCGAAGTTCCCGGCCAACCGCGCCTGATAGTGTTCCTGCGACTCTCCCCGCGCCCGCGCATCGGGTACGTATTGCACGTGCAGCTTGGACCACCCGGCATTGTGCGTCGCCTTTGCCATGTCCTCGATCAGCCGCTGCTGGATCTTCACTACGAACGGAATGCTTCGCAGCATCGACCGCCCATAGGGGTTCGTCCCGTCCCGGTCCATTCCCACGTAGATGAACCGGTCCATCGGCAATGGAATCGTTTCCCCGTCATGCACCTGATAGGCTTGGAGCCGCCCCGACTCCCGCTTGAAACGCACCGTCCACACGTCCACCGGCACCACGTCCCAAATCGATTCCCGGCTCTGAGTGAGCACGATCTCGAGCGCCGCGGCGCCATACGTGAACAAAGACGTGTAGAAGATGTCGAGGAGTCCGTCCATCCCGCGGTCGCCGCTGTTCACCCGCTCGTTCAGGCCCGTCAGCAGCCGCTCCGCACGCCGCGACGCGGCCTCCGAACTCGCTTCCGTCACCTCGACGTCAAAGCCCGTCTGGCACAGCCGCTTCCACGTCCACACCGCGTCTGAAATGTCCGGAATCGCATCCCGCAGAAACCGGTACACCTGCAACATGCCAAACGGCGTCGCGTTCGGAAGTGGCACGAACGCGTCCAGCATCGTGCCGAACCCCGTCATGTCCTCCGCCCGCGACGCCGTCCGAAACACGCCCGCCGGTGAAGACGTGTTTCCCGCCGCGCGTTGCGCGCGCCCCTTGCCCGGCCCGCCCGGTAACCATGTCCGCCATCTTGCCATTGTGATGCCCTCGCTTTTGCCTCATCGGCTTCACACCTCCGTTTCGGGCATTGCACAGCGACAGGCATTTGGGCGGCGGGGACGGCCTCTCCATGGCACCTTGAGAAAGCGGCCTTCTCCGGCATAACTCGCCGGAGTGCCGCGACTTACGGACCGGTCCCGGGAACGCTTCGTGATGCGGGGAGGCCCGTGGAAAGCAGTGGTGCTGAAAGTAGACTCATGCGTCTACTTTGGGCCTGCGGGTGCAGGCCGCGGGCGTCCCCAGTCCGGTCAGAAGACACCAGGGTCGCCTCGGGGCAAGTGAGCTTAAGGCGCAAGAGTGCGCCTTAAGCGTCCGCTCGGGCGGAAGAGCAGCGAACTGGAGGCGTGATCAGCCAACGGTTTGTGAGAATTGCGGACCTGTCAAGTCTCCTGTCCCGCCATCTGAACACCGATGCGGCGCGCCCAATCCTCCCAAGCCTGCAGCAACGCCGCGGCCTTCTCGGGCTGTTGCTTCGCCAGGTCGTGGAGTTCCGTGCGGTCGGCCTCGAGATCGTAGAGCTCCCATTGGCCCCGGGCCGTTGCCACAAGTTTCCATTGTCCCTCGCGAACGGCCTTGTTCTTCTCATGTTCCCAGAACAGGCGTTGATGTGCCTCGCGGGTCTTGCCTTCGAGAACCGGAAGCAGGCTCTTTCCGGCCAGTGGCGTGATGGCATTGCCCTCAAACGAGGCGGGATACTCGATGCCGGCCAGGTCGAGGCAGGTGGGCAGGATGTCGGTGATGTGGCTGACCTGATGGGTCAACGCGCCGGTCTCGCGAATACGCCCTGGCCAGCGGGCGATGAGCGGCGATGCGATGCCCCCCTCGTGCACCCAATGCTTGAAAAGGCGGAAGGGAGTGTTGCTGGCCGTGGCCCACGGCCGTTCGTACGCGACGAAGGAGTCCCGCTCGCCCGGCTTGGCGCCCGGTTTGTTGAGGTTCCGCTGGTCGATCCGCTCGTGGCACCCGCCGTTGTCGGACATGAAGAGGACGAGCGTGTTCTCGTCCGCGCCGAGCTTGTGCAGCGTCTCCAAGACCCGGCCAATGCCGCGATCCATCCGGCTGATCATGGCCGCATAGACCGCCATCCGCAGATCCCAGTCGTCCTTGTTCTCGACGCTGTCCCAGGGCGGAACCTCTTCATCGCGCGGTGACAAGGGCCATTTCGGGTTGATGATGCCCAAGTCGAGCTGGCGCCGGTAGCGCTGCTCCCGGAGGGCGTCCCACCCGATGCGGTAAGAACCCTTGTACCGCTCGATGTCTTCCGGCCATGCATGCAGCGGCCAGTGCGGCGCGGTGTACGCGAGATAGAGGAAGAACGGCGTCTCGGAACGGCCATGCTCCTCAAGATACTGGACCGCATGATCCGTGAACGCGTCGGTCATGTAGAAATGATCGCCCTCCGGCACGAAGCGGGTATCGTCGCAGGCCATGATGCGGGTCTTGCGCTCTTCCTCGCGAATCCCAAAGTAGGAGCTGGCCCCGCTGATCAGGCCGAAGTAGCGGTCAAACCCTCGTTTGCGCGGCCAATACTCGGGTGCTTCGCCCACGTGCCATTTCCCCGACATGTACGTCCGGTAACCCGCCGTGCGCAGCATTTCCGCAATCGTCACGCACTGGCGGTTGAGGTAGCCTTGATAGGGTCCGGCCGGCCGGGGCTTCTTCGCCGTGCCGACCATGTCGCCCATGCCCGCCTGATGCGGGTAAAGGCCCGTGAGCAGCGCGGCGCGCGAGGGACAGCAGCGCGCGGCGGAGTACGCCTGCGTGAAGCGGAGTCCCTGTGCCGCAAGGCCGTCGAGGTTTGGCGTCTGAATCTCCGAGCCATAGCAGCCGAGGTCGGAGAAACCCATGTCATCGGCGAGAATGACCACGATGTTGGGCCGCCTGCCCGCGGGTTTGGCCGGTTCCGCACCGGCGCTTCCCCGGGTTCCGAGCGCTGTGGCCGCCAAGGTACCCGCGACACCCTGCATGAATGCACGCCGATTCATAATGGATCCTCCGTTCTCCCGGGACTATAGCAGAAGCCGGAACAAAAGCGCGGCGGCGAGGCTTTTGGCCTCGCCGCCGGAATCTACGCCAGTCTTGCCCACTGGCCTAGGCTATGTTCAGCTCGTCTGTCCGATCGGGGCGCTGTTCGCATCGGCAGCCGCGCCTACCGCATAGCGGATGACGCCGCTCGCATCCACGAAGAAGCCCTTGCTGCCCGTCGTGTTCATCACTTCGGGATCCGCGTTGGCCGCGAAGCTCGAACCGGCCGCGCCCGCGCCCGCACCCAGCGTGTACGTGTAGCCGCTCTTCGTGACGTTCCACGCGCCATCGAGATAGGCCGGAGCGCCCGCCGCCGGCGGCGTGGTCAACGCGTCAAAGGTGGCCGCATACTGATAGTTGGCCGAGTGATAGGCGACTTCCGCGCCGCAGATCGTCCGCAGGTTGCCGATGGCCGCCGATTCATTGGACTGCATCCGGGAACGGAGCAGGTTCGGGATGGCGATAGCCGCGATGATTGCGATAATGGCCACGACAATCATCAACTCAATCAATGTGAACCCTGATTTCTTCATAACCCTATCCTCCCAGGTTGGTGTGGTGGTTTGGCGCGCTCCGGGGAAATCCCGGCCCGCCAGCGTGTTCTCAACTTTCAGGTAGCATTTGAGCAACCGCCGTGCCAAGATGCCAAATCCCCCATTTTTCAGGGGAAATCACGGGTTATGGGCCGGCCAAAGCGCTCACTCCGGCCCCAAATGACAATTCTCGTCCCCGAATCACGGCTCCTGGTGACATTTCTTGTCACTTCGGGGACCGCGACACCCGAGCTTCCCGGCCAAAGGCGCCGGAACAGAGCCGTTCGCCGCCGTCAGCCCCCCCGGATGGCAAAGTCCTGTTCAAGCCACCCGTCGCCGTCGCGGGCGCGGATGTGCAGGACGTGTTCCCCCGCGGAAAGCAGCTTGTCGGCCGAGGCCTCCTCCGTGCCAAGGGTATAGGGCGGCCCCGGAGCCTGGGTGATGAGTTTGCCATCCACGAACATCTCGACTTCGGCCATCGGGAGGCCTTCCAGCCAGACGCGGACGCGCTCGTAACTGTGATAGGCGCCGTCGGGATGCTCGGGCCGGGAGAGATAGATGCCCTTGCTCCTGGCGGAGCGCAGCCGCGCATCCTCCTCCCACCAGCGGCGCACGCCCTCGCGGCTCGCAAGGAGCCGCATGCAGCGGCGATCGCCCGGCGTCCCCAGCACGCGCCCGTCCGCCTGATAGATATAAAGGCCGGGCACGCCGAGGTCATAGAGGCGATTGGCCCACCACAGGAATGGGCCCGGCAGGGGCAGCCCCCACCCGAGGGCGTCGATCTCGGGCAGCAGCTTGCAGGCCGTGCCTTGGACTGCGGCGAGGTACGGCGCGATGTCGATGTACAGCGGCCAACCCTGGATGTTGCTGGGGCAAAGATAGTCCACCCAGCCCTCGCGCGCCCACGTGCTGTAATCGAAGAATTCCGCGCGGCGCACGCCGGTGCCCGGAAAGCGCACGAGCACGGGCACGGCCTGGCCGCGCTGTTGCGCGAATTCCCCCGCGAGCGCGCTCATGGCCTGCATGAACGTATTGCCCGTCTCGACGCTATCGACGGTTTCGGGATAGCGGCAGAAATCGATCGAGATGCCCGGGGCCCCGATCTCGAGCGACTCGCGGTACAGTGTCAGGGCATAGTTGCGCACCTCCGGCACCTCGAAGCGCAGGGCCGATCCGCGCATCCAGTCCGGATGCGCCTTCGAGAAGTCGCCCTGGAGCGGGCTGCCGGGATAGCAGTTGCTTGCGCCGAAATTGGCGTGCGGCTGCAGGCCGAGTTCACGCGCGTAGCGAATCGTGGCATCGAGCGTGTTCGTGAACTGCTGCATCTTGCCCACGTTATCCGTGAGCGGACTGTTGTCGCCCGGTTCCGGGTCGCCTATCGTCCGATAATAAAGCGGATCGGTCTTCCGGGACTCGTAGACGACTTTCATTCCGAAGCGCCCGATCTGCGTATCGAGCAGGCTGAACCGCGCCTCGCGGAAGGCCGTGATCTGCTCGCGGTGCTGCAGGCTGTTCTGAACGTCGTCGTAGAACGCCCAGGAATAGGGCTCCCAATACCCCGCGATGAAGCGGTCCGGCACGCCGAAGGCGTCGTCAAGTTGTTTCGCGGTCTCGGGCGAGAGCGGCACGAACTTCACGTAGTCGATATGCGCGGGAGAGCAGCCCTTGTAGCCGTGCGGCTGCTTGAGCACGAGATGCTGCCGATCCATCGCCGCCCAGCGCCAGAGGATCTCCTGGCCGGGAAAACGCGAGGCCAGCATGTTCGTCCGCTCGTCGCCGCTCAGGCGCAGGCGCATCCCGCCTTTGGCCGCTGAGGTGCACACGAAGATGGCGTAGGTCCCATGCAAGTCCAGGGGATAGGACAGCGGCGGCAAGGCAAGATCACCCGGCGAGGTGCCATAGAGGTCATTGCCGAACGTAACCTCTTCCGATTCCCCGAGGCCCGTGCGATACGTCCAGGCGCGATCGTATTTCAGCGTGCCGAGCGCGTCCTGCTGAAGCACGTTCGACCAGTCCTCGATGTATGCGATGTCCTTCCGGTCCGCGTGGAGCCGGATTTGCCGCGTGGTCAGCACGGCGCCGTCCGGCGCCTCAATCGCGATGCGGAAATCCACCTCGACGGCGCCGCCCGTCTCCGCGTCGGGATATGGATTGAAGACCGCGGTACGCGTCAGTCCTGCGGCGCGCCGCTCCACGATGCGGCCTTTGCGGCCCTGGTCCCACATCTCTTTCGGGAGCAGGTTCATCGCCGTTTCCGAGAGCAAGGGCATCACCCGGGCGGGATGCCATTCGTTCTTGTCCGCGGGCGACCACTCGCATTGGATGGCCACCGCGTCCGGCGCTTCCTTCGGCACGGAATACGTGACATGGATATAGCGCGTCACGGGATCGACTGTATACGTGGCGTCCGCTTCCGTCCAGCCGTGCGCGGCCAGCCCGAGCAACAAGGCCAGCGCCCCAGACGTTTTCCGGAGCAAACAGGCCAAGGCTGGGAACAGGGCGGTGCCGTGCGCTGAAGCGCCGTCCGACTGAATGATTCCCGCCTGCACGCTACGCGCCATGTTTGTCTGCCCTCCCGTTGTCGTCACCGGACATTTCTGAATCCCAGGCCGCCCGAGGCCGGGAAGCACATTGAAGCACGTCCACGATCCGCGCGACAAGGCGGATGGGAATGTCCATCACATCGCGTATTGCGGGATCTTGCGCCATTCTCCGCCGTTTAACGCGGACTGATGCGCGACGATGCCGGCGGCGGTCATGTTGAGCGCCCAGGCAATGTTCACGAGCGGCGTTCGTTCTTTCAGGATCGAGGTTACAAATTCGTCGCAGAGATGGCCGTGGCTGCCGCCATGTCCCCCGGGCGCGACGTTCGGCGGGAGCTGCGTCCGCGCCAAGTCGAGCGCGGCAATGTCGGACGTGCCGTCGAATTTCATGCCCAGCATCGAGCCTTTCTGCCCCCGCACGCGTCCCGTTTCGCCGCCATGTCCGGGCGTGTCTTTGCTGACGAGCATGCGGGCCATGCCGCCTTCGCCCGTGCGGAGCAGGGCGATTTCCGTGCCGAAAGGATTCTTGTACGGGTTCTGCTCCGGATGCAGATACTCGAGATGGCTTGGCATGCCGAGACAGGACACTTCCGTGAAGCTGCCGCCGGTAACGCAGACGTAGTAGGCGTTTGAGTGCGTGGGGTACCACTGGGGCGGCGAGCCCATTCGCCAACCCTTGTATGAATCGAGCGGGGCCGGAAGATAGTGGTAGTACTCGCCTTCCGTGTAGACCAACTTGCCGAAGCCGCCGGCCTGAAATATCGTCCGCATCGCGTAACAATCTTCGTGGAATGCGCTCGTCTCAAACATCATGTAGTTCAAGCCGGACGCCTTCACCGCCGCGAACAGCCGGTCGGCATCCTCCAGGGAACCCCAGACCGCGGGCACCGCCGAGGCGACATGTTTCCCGTGCTGGAGCGCATCGATGGCGAGGCGGCAATGGCTGGGGGCGTCCGTCGCGATGAAGACCGCTTCTATCTTCGGATCCTTCACGAGTTCTTCGAGCGAGGGATACGTCGTGTTGCAGCGGCATGCGCGCGCCAATTCCTGGCAGCGTTCCGGAATGAGGTCCGAGACCGCGGCCACCTCCACATTGGGATGATCCTGAAACCCGAAGGCGGCGCCGAACTTGCACAGCCCATAGCCGGCGATCCCCACGCGGATCCTGCGTTCGGAGACGGGGGTCCAGGGCTTGCCCTTGGGCGCGCCGCCACCCGTGTCGTCAAAGCCCTGAATCGGCGCCTTGTCCGCCGCAGGGGCGGCGCCGGCCATGCCCAAGAGTCCGGCGCCTGCCGCCGCACTTGCCATGAACCCCCGGCGTGAAATGTGATGTGTCATGTTTTGTCCTTCCGGTGCGCATACGTGCAATGAGTTTGAACGCAGACCTCAGGCATTCTCAACGTGCGGGCCAATCTCCTTCAGAGACTCCGTGCGTTCGTGTTCGCGCGGGTACCGGCAGCGCCGCGGCCGGTACCCGGGCAGGCATCGACGCTGCCGGCGCTCAGGATGCGCTGGCCGGCATGCTCCTTCGTCCGTAGCTCATGCAACAATAACATAACACGTTCCCCGGCGAGACCCGGGCGCCGATTCATCCCGTCTGCGAAGGACAGACGTGATCCGCTTCCGGCGGAGCGGGAGAATGCCCGGTTCCGCTTCGAGTTGTGGGCCGGGCCGGGCACGCCGGAATGACTTGCATCCTTCGGAGCGGCATGGCAGACTGAATTTCGCGGGGGTAGGCTCGGGCGGACGGCTGCGAATCAACTTCCGTTGGACTGGGGCAACATCGACCAAAGGGAGGGGACCTGCAATGAAACGGAACGGCTTCACACTGATCGAACTTCTTGTCGTCATCGCCATCATCGGCATTCTTGCCGCCATTCTCCTTCCCGCTCTGGCGCGGGCGCGCGAGTCAGCACGACGCGCAAGCTGCCAGAACAATCTCAAGCAACTGGGCCTGACGTTCAAGATGTATGCCAACGAATCCAATGGGCAGAAATACCCCAACATCAACTACCGGCAAGGCGAGCTTTGCACGCAGAAGGGCCTGACGGCCATGTCGTTCGACGGCCCGTCCGTGTTCCCGGAATACTTGACGGATGAGAAGGTCACGGTCTGCCCCTCCGATGCCGATGGCTCCCGGGTGCTCGAGGAGGGCAAGTTCCATTGCAGCACGCCCAATGCGGACAGGATGTCCAATCCGGTCTGTCCGTGTCTCTTCTCGGACCACTCCTATTTCTATCTGTGGGTCACCCTGAGTCAGGACCACCTGATTACTGCCGGCTCCGATCCCAATGACCCGCACATACCCAGTCTCATGGACGCGGTCGGCCCCAACATCGAGCCGTCGTTCATTGTCAAACTCATGGACCTGATGACGAAAGTGGAAGCGGCGGAGTCGCCCGCCGCCGCGGGACTCCTCGAGGATGAAGACCAGGAGTTCTTCCATGAGTCCCTGGGCAAGACCGTAATCCTGTACCGGCTCCGGGAAGGCATCGAACGTTTCTTCATCACGGACATCAACAACCCCGCCGCCACCGCCAAAGCCCAGAGTGAGATCTTCATCATGGGCGACAACCTGACCACGAACGAGCTCGACACGATGAATCACATTCCCGGAGGGTCGAACATCCTGTTCATGGATGGACACGTCGCATTCCTGAAGTATCCCTCAACGCATCCTGTTACGAGAGCATTTGCCACCCTGATCGGGATCGTGCAATCCCTCTAGCGGGTGCATTTCAAACAGGCGATGCCCTCCGTGGCGCAGCGATACAGGAGCCAGGAAATGCCCCTGCGCCCTCTCCATGGTCCATCGGGCCGGCCGCGACCCGCCCGTTACGGGTCAGTACCCTCCATCCAGGCAGCGCTTGAAGCCCCCGCTCTTGCCCGGAAGCACCGCATTCATTAAGCGCAAGACATTCCAGACCCGTCTTTGGCCAGATTGCCCGTCAGCGGTATTACTTGTACGGAAGCGAACGAGGCGCTAATCTGAGCAAAGGAACGTGCCATGAGCCCAACGGATGCCAACCTCTTCGAGAACTGGCTGCGGAAGCGCGACGCGGACGCCTTTAAGGTGCTGGCGGGACGCTATGCCGCAATGGTCTATCAGACCTGTTGCCGGATACTCAACAACCCTTCAGAAGCGGAAGACGTGACCCAGGAGTGCTTCGTGATCCTGGCCGCCACGCGCAAGCCGGTCGGCGGCTACCTGGCGCCGTGGCTCCACCGCGTGGCGTACAACCGTTCCATCGCGCGATTGCGCTCCGAACATCGCCGCAAGGACCGCGAACTTCGTTTCGCCTCCGAACAGCAAGCCACCCACGACCGGCCCTGGGACGAGGTCGGCGGCCTGGTCGATGAAGCCATCGCCGAACTGCCCGAGAAACTGCGTATCCCGGTCGTGGCCTGTTTCCTCGACGGCAAGACCCATGAGGCCGCCGCGCAGACGCTGGGCATCCCGCGCTCGACTGTCACGTATCGCGTGGACAGAGGCGTCGAATGCCTGCGCAAGTCCCTCAAAGGGAAAGGGGTCGCCGTCACGGCGGCGGCACTGACGGCCGCTATGACAGCCGACTCGGCCGTGGCGATGCCGTCCGCGGTGCTCGCGAACTTGGGGAAACTCGCCCTGAGCGGAGCCGGGCATGTAACCTTGCCCGCCGCAGCCGCGGCAGGCGTATGGAGCGCCAAGACGCTCGTGGCCGCGGCGGCCGGCGTGGCCGTGCTCCTGTTCGCGGGCTGGGAGTTCAACCGCGCACCGCACCGGGCGGAACCCCATGCGGTAGAAGCGCAACGGATACAGCAGCCCGCCCCCGCGAACGCCCCCTCCGAGACGCCGGCCGCAGCACCCGCGAAGCGTCCGGAAGCGGCGGAAAACGCGGTTCCCGAAACCCTCACGCGCCGGGACCTGAACCGGATTTCTGCTTCTGGGCCAACGCAGGACAGGCAGCCCGCCCCGATCAGGGACGCAACCCCCGACCTCGCGCGCGGCGGTCTTTCCCTCCTGAGCGATGTGGGCAATAGCGTGGCCTACACCTGGGGTAATATCCGGCGCACACTCAACGGGGAGAATCAGCGGCGGACGGCCTGCCAGACCGATCTGAAACAGCTCGGTTTGACCTTCAAGATGTTCGCCAATGACGCGCCCGGGAATTACTGGCCTGCACTGGATCCGCGCGCCGGACACCTGATGTTCGCCAATGAGAATCCGGGCATGAAGCCCGTGTTTCCCACGTATTTGGGCGACACACGCGCGCTGATTTGTCAGGACGACACGATGAACGCGCCGCTGTTGAAGACCGGCGGTCCGCAATTGCTGGAGAACGGCAGCTACTTCTATCTGGGCTATGCCGTGCACAGCATCGAAGAACTCGAAATGTTCGCGGAGGCGTACCGGGATCACATGAGCAAGGGCCTCGCCATGGAGAACGATATCGAGACTCCGCGCGGCACGCTGTATCGCCTGAGGGAAGGGGTCGAACGCTTCTTCATCACGGACTGGAATAACCCGGCCGCGTCGGCCAAGCTCCAGTCCGAGATTCTTGTCCTCATTGAAGCGCCCCATCACGATCCGGAGGGCGGGAACATCCTGTGCATGGACGGACACGTGGAATTCCGGCGCTACGCCGCTCAGGCACAATTCCCCATGAACAAGGAAGCCATGGACCTCCTCCTGTCGTTGAGCGCGATGCGGCACAACGTGGCGGCGCCATAGCGGTTTCCGCACGCGCGCACGCTAGTGCCGGTACAGGAATTCCTTGCTGTTGATCAGCGCCCAGGCAACGTCGCATACGGCCTCGCCTGGCGTCACGCTGCCGCTTTGCGCATACTGCAGCGCGGCCGCGACTTCCGGCTCGGTCGGATAGCGGGACAAGACGTTCAGCGACCACGCCCGGCCCGCCGCCGGCGGATCGGCCTTCGCGTTTTTGGCCAGCGCTGCCAGACGCCCGCCCGCCTCGATCTTGCGCTGCACTTGCGACGAGTTGAGGAGGTGCAGGCGCTGCGCGTCCGTGGGCTGGTTGTTGCGTTCGGATTCGAGGCCGGTGTCGCGGGCGGGCCGGCCGAACATCTCGAGAAACGCGCTCGAAATGCTGCCGTCCGCCAGCGCAATCGTGCGCTGCTGCTCGGGAATGAACGTGAAGGGCTCGGGAATCAGGCTCGAGTAACTCTCGCGCGTGCCCGAGAGCCAGTCAAACGCATCAATCAGCACTTCCGCGTCCAGGCGGCGCACAAGGTAGTGCGCGAAAAGCCGCTCGGCGTCTTCGCCGCTGCTCCGCGCAATCGAGGACTGCTGATACGTCCGCGAATTGAGGATCACGCGGTACAGGTGCCGCAGATCATAGCGGCTGGCGGCGAGTTCCTTTTCGAGATGGGCCAACAGCTCCGGGTTCGCGGGGGGATTGTCGGGCCGGATATCGTCCGGCTCGTGGATGATGCCCCGGCCCATCAGCCAGGACCACACGCGATTGGCGGCGTTGCGCGCGAACCACGGATTCTCCGGCGTGATCAGCCAGTCCGCGAACTTCACCCGGGGGTCTTCCTCCGCGCCGATATGCACCGCGGCGCCGTCGGGAAGCACCGCATCGAGCGCCTCGGCCGGCGCCGGATTCACACAGACGATCTCCTCCTTCCACTCCGCGGTCCCTTTGAAGGCGATGCGGGAGAAGAACACGGCCAGGTTCGCGCGCTGCGCTTCCGGCCACGAGGCGAGCCGCGTGCCCATGAGCGTCAAGGCCACGGCCTCGGCGATGGCGGACGGCTGGCGGCCCTGGATGGCACGGTAGAAATTGACCGGCGCCACGCGGAAATTGCTCCCGCTCGAGGTCAGCAGCTCGCGGACAAACTGATCGTACGGCTTGTTTTGGCGAATGCTCTCGCGAATCCAGTGGTGATAGGCCTGCACCGCGTTCGGCCAGAGATTGATCGGGAATTCGGATTTCACCCGCAGCAGGTCGCACCACTTCATCGCCCAATAATCGGCGAACTCGTCCCGGAGCAGCAGATCGTCGATGAGCGCGGCGCGCTTGTCCGGAAGCGGGTCTTCCAGGAAGCCGCGCACTTCCTGCGGTTCAGGGAGGGTGCCGATCACGTCCAGGAACACGCGCCGGACAAACACCGCGTCGGAACACGGATTGGCCGGCGCGAGGCCCTTTTCGCTCAACTTGGCCGCCACGAGCACGTCAATCGGGTCCGCGGAAGGCCCCGCCGCCGCGCTTTCAAAGGGAGACACGGCGCCCGGCTCCGCCGCATGCGCGCAGAGGATAGTCAGAAGAACACCTGCTGCCACCAGGCCAGCCGTCACCGCATGCCGCGTCGTCCCGCCGTTCCGCATTTCGCCCGGTCCTTCTGCTCCGTTCGGAACCTGCTCCTGCCCGTCACCGGCCGGTATCCCGGCCGTACGTGGTGTTAAACACCGGTCCGGCCGGAAGGTTCCCGGCAGACGCCGGGAAAACCCGGTTGCTGGCGGGGCGCCATGTGTGAAAACTACTGGACCAGCGGACGGAGGAACTCGACGCTCTGACGGATGTTATCGTCCGCGCCGTAGCACTCGAGCGAGACCACGCCCTCCCACTTCGTCTCCTTCAGGTAGGCGAGGCAGCGCTTGATGTTCTCCGCGTTGACACCGCCGCCGATGGGCACCTCGCTGCACGCGATGCCCGTTTCCTCGCCGCGCACCGCCGCGGCCAGCCCGGCGCTGACGTCCTTGATATGGCAGTGCGAAACGTAGGGCCGCAGCGTCTTGAGATACTCGAGCGGGTCGTGGCCGGCGATGAAGCTGTTGCCCGTGTCGAAATTGCAGCGGAGCCATTCGGAATCGAAGTGCTTGAAGAGCTTCAGCATGAACTCGGGATCATTCGTGTACGGGCCGTGCGGCTCGACGTTGATCACCACCCCATAATCCTCGGCCCACGAAAGCACCTGGCGATAGTTGTCGCAGGTGATCCGGAAAATCTCGTCGCGGGTGAAGCCTTCGATCTCGAACGCGCCATCCACTGTGTCAACCATCGGGCAATCCAGCTCCGCCGCGAAGCGGATCGACTGCTGCACGTACGCCACGCCGTACGCCGAGCCGTCCGGGCCCATGAACGGATAGGACCCGTCGATCTGCGAGATCTTCAGGCCGTTGGCGTCGCAATACCGCTTGAGCGCGCGCGGGTTCGACTGGAGCGAAATGCCCGGCTCATAGCCCATGGCCTGGATAAAGTACTGACCGTGGATCGCCGCAAACTCGAGGTGTTTCAGGCCGTACTTGATCGCTGTCTCCGCCGCCTGCTTGAAGCTCCCGCTCAATGGCCGCCAGTTGTCCGTGTGCATGCCCAGCTCGATCATGATCCGCTCCTTATTCTGTTGCCGTTGGGAAATGCCCTTACTTCACCGGGTCGAGGCCCGCCGCCCACGCGCAGCCCCGCCGGAACAGTTCCGACACCGCGGGGTTCGACAGCGACGGCGCGTCATGGCCCAGCGGACTGTGAAACACGCGCCCGGCGCCATAGGCCAGCACAAACGCCATCGGATAATCCTTGCTGTCCACTTTCGATTTCGCCGTGGCCAGGACCTCGATTGGGCGGTCGCCCGCGAGACACGTGTACAACTCGTCCGTCGTGTCGAACGTTTCCATGCCCTTCGTGATCGGGTGGTCCTTGTTCACGATGGCGACGCGGAACTTCCCGAAGGGGTCGTGCGGGCGAAGCTTCGGATCGTAGGAGCGGCCTGCCAGGGCGCGAAACTCCGGCCACGCCTGGAACGCGCCGCACGCAAAATGCACCACCACGAGGCCCTTGCCCCCTTCAACGAACTGCTTCAGGTTCTCCCGCGCCGCCGGGCCGGGATCGGGCTGCTCCCAATTCATGAAATGCAGCACAATCGCGTCGTACTGCTTGAGATCCGGCGAGGCCAGCGTCTTCGGGTCCTCCGTCACAGTCACGTTCATCCGCGCATCCGCCGCAATATCCTTCGCGAGCACCGGCGCCGTCTCCTGCCACTTGTGTCCGGGATAGTCCTGGCCCGTGACCACAAGAATCTTCTTCACCGCCGGCGCGGCCTCGTCCGCCGCCTGCGCCGGCATGCCCGCCGCAATCAGCCCCATGCCCACAACGAACCCTGCTAAAGCGAACCTGCGCGTGATCATATCCCGTTCCTTTCCCGCCTGTGGCAAAACCGGGACTGATTCTAGCACACGCCGCGCCCGAACGTCTCAGCGCTTCGGAGGCACAAATTCATACGCGCCCATGTCATAGCCCGCGCCCTGCGGCCGCAACACGCCCAGGAGGTCCGTTTCCGGCGCGCCCACTCCCGTCCCCGTGTCAATGCACGGCGAACCCGCTTGCAGCCGCAAGTCGCCATTCACCGCATCGGCAAACAGCGGATCCGCTTCAATGTTGCCCTCGCCCGCGTAGCCGCCCTGGATGCAGGAGAACGTGACGATCGGACCGGATCCTGACTCGTTGACGAAGTCTCCGCCAATGTCGTTCCAGAAGATGGAGTTTGTCACAGTAGGAGAAGAACTCCCACTGAACATGCCTCCGCCTCGCGTCGCAACATTTCCCGAGAACGTACAGTTAATCAGAACCGGCATGGAAGCTGAGTTGTCCATGCCGCCCCCCTGAGCCGTTGCGGAGTTGTCAAAGAAGACGCAATTAGTCAGAAGGGGAAACGCTGCCAAGTTGCATAATCCGCCGCCAAAAGTTGCACGGTTTCCCAAGAACTCGCAATTCGCAATGACTGGAGAGACACAATAGTTGAGCATTGCGCCGCCCATGTTCGAAATATATCGATTATCTGAGCGGGACCCGAAGCCATTTCTGGCGGAGAAACCATCGAGAATGGCGTCGTCCGCCCCGTGGACGCACCTTCGATAGCCGGCGCCATCAATTATCACCGGATGCTCGACCCAATTCCGTTCCATTCGGCTGCTCTCCATTCCCGCAAATCCTCCATAGAGGGCAACAGATGACTTCATCGTGAGGACAGGGTCCGAGGTGCTCGTGTAGACACTTTGAGCGACCCAGATCTCGCCGCCGCCATTGTTTGCGGCAATATCGACCGCCGGTTGGATGGTCCGGAAGGCGGTCGCCCAGGTCAGCCCATCTTCCCAGCCCGTGTTGGCGGCATCCACCCGCAGGATATTCGTTTCAAAGACGGCTGTGGCGGCCTTGTCGCCTTCCATGAGAATCATCGTATCCCTTGCCGGGGAGGAGACATCCCCTTCCCAGCGGGCAAATCGCATGCCCAGGCCCACTGCGGACGCAGCTATGGATGAACCGCGTACACAGGGGTGCAGCCCGGCTGCCGGGATCGTTCGTCCACCTGCCTCGGGAGAGGCCGCCAGTACCAGATAAACGATGTCGCACGCCGCCACCCCGCCTTCGTACGCCCCCATATCTACTCCCGCCCCCTGCGGCCGTGGCGCGCCCAGAATATCCGTGGACGGTGCTCCCAAGGCCGTGCCCGAATCGATGCAGGGCGATTCCGCACGGACACGAACACGCCCATTCTCTGCGGCCAGCAACTGCGGGTCGGCGTCGATATTGCCCGCGCCTGAGTAACCGCCTTGAACGCAGGAGTAGGTGATATTGATGTCGACTGAGTATCTGAGGACGATTTCCCCTTCTCCGTTGTCCCACAGAATGCAGTTTGACGCTGAAAGGGCGGCACTGCTGCCGTAGACTCCCCCTCCGATGGCCGCCCTATTGCCGGAGAAACTACAGTTCCAGAGGACTGTAGAACAATCTTGGAGGTACATCCCGCCGCCGAAGACGGACCTGCCACTGGAAAACGTACAATTGATCAGCGTGAGCGTGGATTCGGAATTCGCGATCCCGGCGCCGCCAAGGGCAGCGTTGTCGGTGAACTCGCAATTGGCGACTATAGCTGACGACTTCGTATCATTGCGGATACCACCCCCAATCTCCGCAGAGTTCCCGGAGAATGTGCACCCGGTGACTGTAGGCGAGGCTTCCCGACCGTTGCAGATGCCGCCGCCCTCGTAGACAGCGCTGTTGGTACTGAACACGCTGTCGATGACTGTGGGTGCCGACTTAAGATTGTACACACCTCCAGCATTACCGGCTGTGTTTCCAGAAAAATCGCACCTGATCACGGATGGGCTCGAATTCAGGTTGTACATAGCCCCCCCATCAGAGCTATCGCTATGCCCGGCTCTGTTGCCGACAAATACGCAATCCACGATTTCCGGCGCTGAAGCATTGTTAAACATGCCGCCGCCATCACTCGCAACGTTGTTGTCGAAGGTGCAGTTTGCCACGACCGGCGACGAGAGTTGATTGCGCATCCCCCCGCCTTGGTTGGCATATCCGTCCAGCAAAACGAACCCGTCGAGGCGTGCTTCGTCTGAGCCTTCAAGGCAACGGCGCGTCTTTTCACCGTCTATGATGGTCCGATGTACAGCCCAGTTTCGCTGCGCCCGAACAAGCTCTATTCCCGCAAAGCCGCCGTACAGTGAGACAGTGGGCAGCATGGTCAGCACCTGACCTGATACGCCTGTGTAAGTTCCGGCCGCGACCCAGACTTCGCCTCCTCTGTCGGCGGCCGCGGCATCCACAGCCGCCTGGATCTCCCGGAAGGCAGTCGCCCACGAAAACCCATCTTCCACGCCCGAGTCGTTCGCCGCGTTCACGTACCTGATATTTCCTTCGAAGACGGCGGTGACTGACTTGTCGCTATCCATTGGAACAGAAATCGTGGAAGAAGTGGCCGGCAGATCCCCTTCCCAACGGACGAAACGCATCCCTGCTCCGGTAGCGGCGACTGTTGCGATTGATCCCCGGGTACAGGCGTGAGTCCCTGCGGAGGGAACGGTTCGACCCGCATCCGCCGGCGATGCGGCGATGTTCAGGTGCACAATATCGCTTTCGGACACGGCTCCCTCATACGCACCCATGTCATGTCCGGCGCCTTGCGGGCGCGGCGCTCCGCTGAAGTCCGTATCCGGCGCGCCGGAGTCTGTTCCGGTATCAATGCAGGGGGAACCTGTTCGAAGTTTGAGACTTCCGCTATCCGAGTCCAGGAACAGCGGTTCTTCGGTAACATTGCCGACGCCATCGTATCCGCCCTGAACACACGAGTAGGTTATCGTGGCGATTGCCGTGCCGCCCAAGCCTATCTCGCCGCCGGGATCGTTCCAGAGGATACAGTTTGTCAACAATGGGGTGGATTTGTCATCCGCATAAAATGCCCTTCCAGATTGGGCAGAATTGCGGACCAGCGTACAGTTCATTGCCGTAAGCGTTGTTGCTCCGTAAATGTACAGCCCACCGCCGTATGTGGCCGCGTTTGCGTACAGCACACAATTCTCGAACGCATTCGAACCGGAATCCACGTACAAACCACCCCCGCAAACCGCTCGATTTCCCAGGATTTCGGTATTCCTTACGGCAACAGATGAGCGATCCAAGTATATGCCTGCGCCGTTTTCCAGGGAGGCATTCTGGGAGACGCGGCAATTCAATAGGGCCAATCCGCCGGACAAAAACATGCCTCCCCCTTGACGACTAACTGAGTTGTCCGTAAACACGCAATCCGAGATCGTGCTGGGTGTTTGACCGGAGAATTTCAGCCCGCCACCACGGCCTGCCATATTGTTTGAGAAGGTGCATGCAGTCATGTTCAACTTGCAGGCACAGTTCAGCCCGCCACCAGAGTCGCTTGCCGCGTTACCCGTAAACGTGCAGTTGGAGATGACCGCGGAATTCGAATTGTTGAGAAGGCCGGCTCCACCGCCGGCCGAGTTGTTGGCGAAGGTGCATCCTGTCACTGTCAAGGCTACCGTGTCGTTGCTGTACAGGCCTCCGCCAGCATATTCGGCCCGGTTGTCCGAGAAGACACATCCCGTGATTACAGGCGAGCCCGAGGTCGTGTACATCCCGCCGCCGAAGCCCCCGGATTGATCACAGAGTGAACAGTAGAACTCACATGCCCCCAGGACCTTGGCCTCATTCCCGGAAAACGTGCAATTGGTCACGGCAGGGGAAGCGCCGCCCTCGTTATACATCCCCCCGCCGAATCCGTCCGCCACATTTTCGGTGAAGACGCAGTTCTCAATTATGGGCGACGAAAAGCTGTTATACATGCCGCCGCCATAGCCCTCGTTTAAGTAACAACCACGTTTCACCCCGCAATCACAGTATCCCTCACCCAGCGCGCCATTCCTGACGAACCTACAGTTTCGGACTACCGGGGAACCTCCGGCGTTGTACATCCCCCCGCCTCTTTCCCCAAGCACATAGCCGTCTTGCACGACAAACCCGTCCAAGGTCGCGTCATTCGCACCGACAACGCAGCGCCGGGCGCCTTCGCCATCGATAATCGTCGGGTGCGCGCTCCAGTCCCGCATGTCCCGATCCGACTCCGTTCCGGCGAAGCCGCCGTAGAGTTGGACCTGCTCTCGCATGACCACGACGTTGTCCGACGTGCCGGTGTACGTTCCCACGCCCACCCAGACCTCGCCGCCGTGGTGGGCGGCGGCTGCGTCCACCGCCTGTTGGATGGAACCGAACGCGTCATCCCAGGTCGTGCCACCGGTCCCCGTGCCGCCCGGCTTGACGTGCCAGACGCAGATGACAGGGGCGAAGCCGTCCTCGCCCGCGGCGTCGAGGGCGTAGCCGCAGGTGTTATAGAACTGCACGAGCCGGAGGAGTTCCGAAAGATTGATGGCCCAGTCTGGCCCGCCGTCGTAGTCGCTGCTGTGCGTGGTGCAAGCCTGGCTGCCCGCGGCGGCGGCATAGCCGTCCTCGGAGCCCGCCTCGCAGTGATACCCCCCGCTGTTGAAGAACTGGATCACCCGCAGGAGTTCGCTCAAGTCGATGCGGTAGTCTCCGTTCTGATCCGCGGAGTGGGTTTGTGCTTCGGCGGATAGGCCCGAAACCAGCATAACAACAGCCCAGAAGACAGCACACCCCACGGCACGTCGCAAATGAAAGCGCTTCATGACCGCACCCGCCTTTCCTCCCCGCCTCACGGGGTCTCAAATGCCTTCGCCCTTCCCGTTGCAGAGGATCCGAGACAGTCTATTTCTAGCACACATACGCTGAGAACACAATAGGCAAGTTGCCGGGTTGGAGACGGCAGGGCGTCCGGCCCCGGACTGTTTCGCAGGAGAGCAGGAACGGGAAGACGCCGTCCACGGCGCAGAGGGCCCTATCGACTCGACTGAAAGGCGGGCATTGCACACCGGGATCGGCGGGCGGGCGCCGCCGGGAACGGGAAAACAGATGAGCTATAATGGCGCCAGGATCTTGTTTCACATCAGGGAGGTGGATGCCCAAATGCCTTATCGGTTGACGTTGCTTTGCTGGCTCACTGTATGGATCTACTGGATGTTTTCGTCCAGGGGAACCAAGAAGACCGTGGCGTTTCAGCAGGGTCTGCTGCTGCGGGCGTACACGCGGGCCTCGGCGTTTCTAAGCCTCGGGCTCGTCATGGCGCCCATCCACGGGGGATGGCTGGCACTGCGCCTGATGCCGCGGGAGATCATGCTGGAAACGGCAGGCGTGGCGTGTTGTCTCGCCGGACTCAGTTTCGCCCTCTGGGCGCGGCATACCCTCGGGAGGAACTGGAGCGGGGCAATCACCCTCAAAGAAGGCCACGAACTGATACAGACGGGGCCCTATGCGATCGTCCGCCACCCCATCTATGCGGGGTTTCTCCTGGGCATGTTCGGCACGGCGGTCGCCCTGGGCGAACTCCGCGGCGCGCTGGCCTTTGGGATCATGGCGGCCTCCTTCACCCGGAAGATGTACGACGAGGAACGCGTCATGAACCGGCAGTTTCCGGAAGCCTATCCGGAATACTGCTCCCGGGTCCGGAAGCTGGTGCCGTTCGTCTTCTAAGCCGAAGGCCACAAACTGCGGCACTCCCCCCCTTTGCCGCAGCGTCAGAGGGGACCGGAACGGGCACAGGCCTATTGCATGAAGCGCGATTTTGCGCTAGAGTAGTCCTGCAAACAGCAGAGGTGTGGGCATGGTCTCCATTCCGTTCAAAGGGCGGGTGTTGGCCGCGATCTTTGCGGCGCTGCTCCTCGCCATTGTCGCGACGGGCGGCATCAAGCTGACGCACCTGGCCAGGTACCGGCCCGAACCCACGCTGGCGCTGCCCCCGGCCGGTGCCCCGCCGCCGGAAACGCCCCAACCGTTTGAGTCGCCTTCCCCGGCGCCCGAACCTCCGGCCGCGCCCGAATCGGCGCCGGCCGCGGCGCCGTTGCCCCCGGAACCGGAGGCCGATCCCCCGGAGGAGATCGCGGTGGCCGCCGCCGGCGCGGTGAACGCGCCGGGCTTGTATCGCTTGTCCGAGGGAAGCCGCGTGGAGGACCTGCTGCGCGCCGCCCACGGCGCGAGCGACGACGCTGAGATGAACGATATCAACATCGCGGCAAAGCTGATCGACGGGACCACGCTGACTGTGCCGATGCGCACCAAACACGAGCAGGGCGACGGCCGGCTCGTTCTTCGAAAGGCCCGTGCCGCCGCCGAACTGAACCCGCCCACGTACACGCGCTCCGGCTGGCGTGCCATGCAGGCCGTGCCGCCCGCCGAAAGTCCCGGCCCCCCCGAACGCGCTCCGGCTGCGGAACCCGCCACACCGGAAGCGCCGGCCGCCGCGGGCGACATGATCGATCTGAATTCCGCCAGCCAGGATCAACTCGAATCGCTGCCGGGATTCGGCCCAAAGACCGCGGCCAAGATCATTGAGTACCGCGCCAAGACCCCCTTCCAGGCCGTCGACGACTTGGAAAAGGTGCCCGGCATCGGCCCCAAGAAGCTGGATGCCGTCCGTCCTTTCGTCACGGTGCGGTGACGAGGGTGCCTGGCCCGATTATCCGGCGGCTTTCCAGTTACCCGGCCTGCGTGATCAAGTCCGCGGTGATCCTGCCCGACTCATAAATCGTGGGCAGGCCGCTGCCGGGGTGGGTTCCGCCGCCGACCAGGTAGCAGTGCCCGACTTCCTGAAACTGGTTGTGCGGACGGAAGTACAGCATCTGATCAAGGCTGTGCGCAAGGTTGAACGTCGCGCCGTAATGGACGCCTTCCCGCGCCCAATCGTCCGGGGTGATCATGTGCTCCACTTCGATATGGTCTTCAATGTCCGTCATCGAGGTGCGCGTCTTGATCGTGTGAAGCACCCGGGCGCGCACGCGCTCCTGAATGTCCGGCCAGGCCACTCCATGGGTATTGTTCGGCACCGGCACCAGCACGTACAACGCGGACTTCCCTTCGGGCGCCAGCGTTGCATCCGTGACGCTCGCATTGCGCACGTAGACGGACAAGTCGTCCGACACCCGTCCATGCACCGCAATATCCTCGATGTTCCTGCGGTAGTCTGCCGCAAAGAGAATCTGATGATGCGGCTCTTGATACAGCTTGTCCAGGCCCAGATACAGCATGAATGTGGAACACGAGTACTTCATCCGTTCAAGGCGGCTCGGCGTATACTTCCGGAGCAGTCCCGGCTCGAACAGCGTGGACATGGCATGCCCAAAGTCCGCATTGATCACGACGCCGTCCGCATTCACCTGCTCGCCATCCTCCAGCACCACGCCCACCGCACGGCCGTTCCGCACCAACACCCGCTTCACGGGCGTCCCGGTGCGTATCCTGCCGCCATTCTCTTCCACTACACGCGCCATGGCTTCGGAGATTCTGCTGAGGCCGCCCCGAACGTGGAAGACGCCAAAGGCATGTTCCACATAGGGAATAATCGTGAAGGCGGCCGGGCACTGCCACGGCGACATGCCGAGGTACTTCGCCTGAAAGGTGAAGCAGACGCGCAGGCGCTCGCTCGTGAAGTAACGCCCAAGGTTCGTGTAGAGCGACTTTCCGATGGACAGGTGCGGCAGGGCGTTGCGCATTTCCCTTGAGTACATCGCCGAGAAATTCGAATAGTCCTTTTGCAGACAGGGCTTCATCTTCTCGAAGCGGCGCCGTTCCACGCGCATGAACTCATCCAGCCCCTTCTCCTCACCCGGGAACAGTTCTGCAATCCGTTGCTTCAGCAGCGCGTGATCGGGGGTGACCTCCAGCCGGTCCTTCCCGAAGTTCAGGACGTACATCGGGTCCAGCGGATACGATTCCAGGTAATCGTCGATGCGCTTCCCCGCCAGTTCGAAGACCTCGTCCAGAATGTACTTCATCATCAGGAAGGTCGGGCCGACATCGAACACGAATCCGTTTATCTGCAGGGTCCGGTTGCGCCCGCCCACCTCCGGCGCCCGCTCAAGAACCGTAACGTCAAAGCCCCGTTTGGCCAGGATCATCGCCGACGTAAGTCCACCGGGCCCGGCCCCAACAACGAGAATCTTCTTTCCTGACATCGATGTTTCCTCTTGCGTTTCGGAGACCATCTTATCGATCACTCCCACCGGGCACCAGCCGTGACCCCCTAGAGCTTCTCCCGCAGATGCTGCCCCGTATAGGACTTCTTGCACTGAACGATTTTCCGGGGCGGGCCGCTTGCCACAATGCGGCCGCCGTTGTCGCCGCCTTCCGGGCCAAGATCAAGAATCCAGTCGGCGGTCTTGATGACGTCCAGGTTGTGCTCGATGACGATGACGGTATTGCCGAAGTCGGCGAGGCGATGCAGCACCCGCAACAGTTTGTCGACGTCCACGGCATGCAGGCCCGTGGTCGGTTCGTCGAGGATATAGAGCGTGCGGCCGGTCTGGCGCCGTGCGAGTTCCGTCGCCAGCTTGACGCGCTGGGCCTCGCCGCCGGACAGCGTCGTCGCGGACTGGCCGAGCTTGATGTAGCCGAGCCCGACATCGAGGAGCGTTTCGAGGGGGCGGTGGATCATCGGAATGTTGCGGAAGAAGTCGCAGGCGTCCTCGACCGTCATGTCGAGCACTTCGGAGATGTTCTTGCCCTTGTAGCGGACGTCCAGCGTGTCGCGGTTGTAGCGCGCGCCGAGGCAGGTTTCGCACGGCACATAGACGTCGGGCAGGAAGTGCATTTCAATCAGGATAAGGCCATTCCCTTCGCACTCTTCGCAACGTCCGCCGCGCACGTTGAAACTGAAGCGCCCCGGCTTGTAGCCGCGCGCCCGCGCTTCCGGCGTCTGGCTGAACAGGTCGCGAATCGGGGTGAAGACGCCGGTGTACGTGGCGGGATTCGAGCGGGGCGTGCGGCCGATGGGCGACTGATCGATGTCGATGATCTTGTCGAGGTGGTTCAGGCCGTCGATGCGCTCGTATTTCCCGGGCCGCATCCGGGCCGAACCATAGAGCGACCGCACCACGGCCGGATACAGCGTTTCGTTGATCAGGCTCGATTTCCCGGAGCCGGACACGCCTGTGACGCAGATGAACAGTCCGAGGGGAAATTCCGCGTCCACTTTCTTCAGGTTGTTGTGTTGCGCGCCCCGGATGCTCAGGGTCTTCCCGTTGGAGGCGCGCGGCGTCTTCGGACAATGAATCTGGAACTCGCCCGAGAGAAACTGGCCGGTCAGGGATTCCTCGTTCTGAATGATCTCCTCGGGCGTGCCCTGGGCGACGATGCGCCCGCCATGAACCCCCGCGCCCGGCCCGAGGTCGATCACGTGGTCCGCCGCGCGGATGGTCCCTTCGTCGTGCTCGACGACGATCACCGTATTGCCCAGGTCCCGAAGCCGGATCAGCGTGGCGATGAGCTTCTCGTTGTCCCGCTGATGCAGGCCGATGCTCGGCTCGTCCAGGATGTACAACACGCCCACGAGCCCCGAGCCGATCTGCGTGGCGAGCCGTATGCGCTGCGACTCGCCGCCCGACAGCGAACCCGCCTGCCGATCGAGCGTGAGATAGTCGAGGCCGACGCTCACGAGGAACCCCAGGCGTTCCTTGATCTCCTTGATGACGCGCTCGGCGATAATCTTCTGGGCGCTGCTGAGCTTGAGCGACGCGACGAACGCGAGGGCGGCGCTGATCGTCATGGTGGTCGCGTCCATAATCGTCTTGCCGCCGACTCTCACCGCGCGCGACTCCGGGCGCAGGCGCGCGCCCTTGCACGCCGGACAGGACCGCGAACTCATGTATTCCGTGATCATCTCGCGGGCGCTCTGCGACTCGGTCTCGCGATGGCGGCGTTCGAGGTTGGGAATCACGCCTTCAAACGGGCGGCGCACCTCGTACGTCGATTTCTGGCTCGCGTAGTTGAAGTCGATCTCTTCCTCGCCCGATCCGTACAGCACCACCTCCCGGAACGGCTCCGGCAGCTTGCTCCACGGCGTCCGCGTGCTCTGGCGATAGTGATGGCAGACGCATTCGAGCGCCCGCCGGTACATGCCGTCCAGCACCCGCCGCACGCTCCACGGGCGCACCGCGCCGTCGGCGATGGAGAGGCTCGCGTCCGGCACCACAAGGTCCGGATCGATTTCGAGCACGGAGCCGAGGCCCGTGCAATTGGGGCAGGCCCCGTGCGGGTTGTTGAAGGAGAACATGCGCGGTTCGAGTTCTTCGCACGCGATGCCGCAGTCCACGCAGGCCAGGTGCTCGCTCTGAATCATCTCGCGGGCCGCCTCGCCCGGCATCTCGTGCCAGATGCGGATGAGGCCCTTGCCCAGGCGGAGGCTGGTCTCCACGGAATCCGTCAGCCGTTTCCGGATGTCTTCCTTCACGACGAGGCGATCGACCACGACGTCAATGTCGTGCTTCACGTAACGCTCCATCGTGATGTCGTCATCGACGTGATGGAACTCGCCGTCCACGCGCACCCGCACAAAGCCCTGGCGCTTGATGTCCTCGATCACTTTCTGATACGTGCCCTTGCGCTGCCGGATCACCGGCGCCAGCAGTTGCACGCGCGTGTTCGCGGGGAGATTCATGATGAGATCGACAATGCTCTGCGGCGTCTGCGATTCAATCACTTTCCCGCACTTGTAACAATGCGGCGTGCCGATGCGCGCGAACAACAACCGCAGATAATCGTAGATTTCCGTGACAGTGCCCACGGTCGATCTGGGATTCCGGTGGGTCGTCTTCTGCTCGATCGAGATGGCCGGGCTCAGGCCCTCGATATAGTCCACGTCCGGCTTGTCCATCTGTTCCAGAAACTGCCGGGCGTATGCGGAGAGGCTCTCGACATAGCGCCGCTGCCCTTCCGCATAGATCGTGTCAAAGGCCAGGCTCGATTTTCCCGAACCGCTCAAGCCGGTGATGACCACGAGGCTGTCGCGCGGAATCTCGATGTTGAGATTCGCCAGGTTGTGTTCCCGGGCGCCCCGGATGATGATGTGATTATGAGGGGAATGGTTCTTGATGGACATACCGCAACTTCTTTGCTTCAGAATAGTCCGAAGCTCTCTTCCTCAAACATGCGAAGCAGATGGTTTGTTTCCTCGACCCGTGCCGCGTGCCGAACGGCCCATTCGCCCCTGTATTCCCGGGTTCATCGGAGGAGTTCGTCGTGGTCCATGGCGAAGATACGGATTATAGCGGATTCATTCCGGCAAAGTCCCGGCGAGATGGGCCGTCCGGGCACGGACTGCGCGCAGAAATGCGTCGCGCCCAGGCCAGCCGCTATTCCTCGGCCGGTTCGAAGACCTCTGCCGTGATGCCGAGGAGATCCTTGGCCGTCTCGCGCAGTTTGTACTTCTGGATCTTCGCGTTGGCGGTCAGCGGGAACTCCTGTACGAAGAAGACGTACTTGGGCAGCTTATAGCGGGCAATCCGGGTCTGGCAGAAGTCCTGGACATCGGCTTCCGTGAGGTCGGCGCCCTCATGCGGAATGATGAACGCACCCACGACCTCGCCAAAACGCCTGTCCGGCACGCCCACTACCTGTACGTCCTTCACCCCGGGCATCGTGTGCAGCAGTTCCTCGATCTCGCGCGGATAGATGTTTTCGCCGCCCCGTATAATCATGTCCTTGATGCGGCCCGTGATCCGAAAATAGCCGTCTTCGTCGTACGTGGCCAGGTCGCCGCTGTGGAGCCAGCCGTCCGCATCGATGACCGCGGCCGTGGCCTCCGCCATGTTGTAGTAGCCGCGCATGACGTTGTAGCCGCGGCAGCAGAGTTCGCCGGGCTCGTTGGGGCCCTTGGTTTCGCCGGTGTCCGGATCGACAATCTTCACCTCGATGTCTGGCAGGCGCCGCCCGACCGTGCCGACCCGGCGTTCGAGCGTGTCATCCGTGCTTGTCTGCGTGATGACCGGCGAGGCTTCCGTGAGGCCGTAGGCGATAGTGATCTCCGAGCAATGCATCTCGGAGGTGACCCGCCGCATCGTCTCGATGGGACATGGCGCGCCCGCCATAATGCCCGTGCGCAGGGTCGACAGGTCGAACATCTTGAACATGGGGTGCGCCAGCTCGGCGATGAACATCGTCGGCACGCCATAGAGCGCGGTGCACCGCTCCTTCTGCACCGCGGCAAGGGCCAGCAGCGCCTCAAATTGCTCGATGATCACCAGCGTGGAGCCATGCGTCAGGGCGGCCATCACCCCGAGCACAATGCCGAAACAGTGGAAGAGCGGCACCGGCAGGCACACGCGATCCGCTTCCGTGAAGCGCTGGCGTTCGCCGATGTAGAACCCGTTGTTCAGGATGTTCTTATGGGTGAGCATCACGCCCTTGGGGAAGCCGGTGGTTCCCGATGTGTACTGCATGTTGACGACGTCATCGCTTGCGGCGCCCGCCCGGATGCGGCGCAATTCCAGATCGTCGCAATGGCCGCCAAGCAGCAGCAACTCGGCGCTGTTGTACATGCCCCGGTGCTTCCGCTGCCCGATGTAGATCACGTTCTTGAGTTCGGGAAACGTCTCGCTGCGGAGCGCGCCGCGCGGCTGGGTCCGAAGCTCCGGAACGAGTTCGTAGAGCGTGCTGACGTAATCCACGTCGCGAAACTCGTCGATGATGGCGAGGGCGCGCAGATCCGCCTGCTTGAGGATGTACGCCAGCTCGTGCCGCTTGTACACCGGGTTGACGGTAACCAGCACTCCGCCGATCTTGGCCGTGGCGAAGAAAAACGTGAGCCAGTCCGGCACATTGCGCGCCCAGATGCCGATGTGATCACCGGGGCCCAGGCCGATCGCAAGCATCCCTTTGGCGAGCCGGTTCACGCGCTCGTCAAACTGCCGGTACGTGAAGCGCAAGTCCCGATCCGGATACACGATGAACTCGTGGTCCGGATGCTGTTGCGCCTGGGCCTCCAGGACATCCGACAGGGTCTCCGTGAGAAAACGCATGCGTGTTTTTCCGAAATTGTGAGATGGAGAGTCCGGTGCCGGCGGCGCTTGGGCGCTTAGACCGGCGTGTAAATCACCGCAAGAATCTTGGCCAGCGTCTCGCCCGCGGCGCGCACTTCATGCGGCACGATGGAATCATAATAGATGCTGTCGCCCGACTTCAGCGTATGGCTGTCCTTGCCGTACGTCACTTCGATGCCGCCTTCCAGCACGTAGATGAATTCTTCGCCCTCGTGCGAAGACAGCATGCAGTCCTCGGAGATCGTGGGATGCACGTCAATCAGGAACGGCTCCATGTGGCGATCTTTCTTGTTCGAGGCCAGGGCGTGGAATTCGAGCGTGCCCAGGTTCGCCATGCGCAATCCGGAGAAGCGCACTACGTTCTCGAGATGATCCGAACGCGTGATCACCGCGCCCGCGTGCGGATCGTCGTCCAGGAACGTGCCCAGGCGAACGCCGAGCCCGCGCGCGATCTTGAGCATCGGCGCCAGCGACGGCATCAACTGCCCCGCCTCGAGCTGCTCGATGAGCTCCGGGTTGCATTGGCACAGGTCCGCCAGTTCGCCGATGGACAATTCCCGGACTTCACGGAGCTTGCGGATCTTCTCGCCCACGCGTTTTCTCTCGGACATCTTCCGTTCTCCTCATCCGGCCTTTCATTGGCCCGCCCACTCGCCTGCATGCTATCTTGATAGCCAGTATTGCACTTGCCCCCAAGTCCAGTCAAAGGCAATTTCATGAGCGATGCGCGCCTGAAAGAACACCTCGAAGCGCTCTATGCGCGCTGTAATCGCCCCGAATTCATCTATCCGGATCCCCTGGCGGCGGTGCTGCGCTACCGCAAGGCCCCGGATCAGGAGGTCGCGGGCCTGATTGCGGCCGCCCTCGCGTTCGGCAATGTGAAACAGATACTCCGAAGCGTGGACGCGGTGCTGGAATGCCTTCCGCAGCCCCGCGAGGCGCTCCTGCGCGCCACCCCCGCCCGTCTCAACGAGTGCTTCGGCGGTTTCCGGCACCGCTATTCCGATGGCGCCGACCTGATCGCCTTGCTCCTGGGAATGCGCCGGACGATCCGGGCGCACGGCTCGCTGCAGAACGCGTTCACGGCGAAATCCAAGCCCGGAGATGCCACGGTCCTCCCTGCGCTCACGTCCTTTGTCGAGGAACTCAGGGGCGATGCGCCGGAGAACAATTACCTGCTTCCGGACCCGCGGCGGGGCAGCGCCTGCAAGCGGCTCATGCTCTATCTCCGCTGGATGGCGCGGCGGGACGCTGTTGATCCCGGCCCGTGGCGCGGCATCGCCCCGCGCCTGTTGATCGTGCCGATGGATACACATATGCACCGCATGGCGTTGCGTCTCGGCCTCACCCGCCGGCGCAGCGCGGACTTGCGTGCCGCGCTTGAAGTCACGGCGGCCTTTCGGACGATCGCTCCCGACGACCCTGTGCGTTACGACTTCGCCCTCACGCGCCTTGGCATACGAAACGACCTCGATCCCGAGTCTTTCTTTCACGCATGCGGGGTTTGATCGAATCATTGACATCGGCCGTCAGCACAGATACGATCGGCGGGGGAAACTCCTGGAAACAGTAGCGAGGTCTGCCTCATGAAACGCGTTCTCATCACCGGCGCGGCCGGATTCATCGGCTCCCATCTGGCGGAGGCGCTCCTGGCGCGCGGCGATACGGTGGCCGGCCTCGACGAATTCAACGACTACTACGATCCGGCCATCAAGCGCCGCAACCTCGAGAAGGCACGGACGCATGAAGCGTTCTCGCTGATCGAGGGCGATATCTGCGATGAAGCGCTCGTCCGGCGTGTCTTCGAAGAGGCTGCGCCCGATGTTGTGGTGCACCTGGCGGCCCGCGCCGGGGTGCGCCCCTCGCTCAAGGACCCGAACCTCTATCATCGCGTAAACGTCATCGGTTCCCAGCACATCCTTGATGCCTGCCGCGACTTCAAACCGTCCCATCTCGTGTTCGCATCGAGTTCCTCCGTTTATGGCGGCAGCACCGCTGTGCCGTTTACGGAGAAGGATCCGGTCATGCGGCCCATCAGCCCCTACGCCGCCACGAAGCGCATGAACGAGCTTCAGGCGCATGTGTACAGCCACGTCTACGGCGTTCATGTCTCCATGCTCCGCTTCTTCACGGTTTACGGCCCGCGGCAGCGACCGGACATGGCCATCCACATGTTTACGAAGGCGCTCCTGAACGGCGATTCCGTGCCGATGTTCGGCGACGGCAGCACGCGCCGGGACTACACGTATATCGACGACATCATCGACGGCGTCGTCCGCTGCGTGGACCGGCCTTTCCGCTATGAGGTCTTCAATCTGGGCGAGCATCACACCACCACCCTCCGCGAACTCATTGACCTCATCGCGAAGCACACCGGCCGCCCCGCCAAGATCGACCGAAAACCCCTTCAGCCGGGCGACGTCGAGATTACTTACGCCGACATCGACCACGCCCGGGAATTGCTCGGATACAACCCCAGCTTCAGCATGGACGAGGGCATCCGCCGTTTCGTTGCGTGGTACCGCGAAACCCACGCCGTCTAAGACGCCTGCCCCGCCGTCCGCGGCCGTCTTCGGCCCATTGCCGGAAACGCGCTGCCTGTGCCATACTCGACGAGGATCTGCGGACCTCGGACGATTCACGCATGGGAGACGAATAGATGATTCTTGTAACGGGCGGTGCGGGATATATCGGCGCAGTGACTGTGCGCGAATTGCTCGACAAAGGCTTCGCCGTCCGCGTGCTCGACAAGTTCCTCTACGGCGACGCCCCCCTCGAGGAGGTCCGCACGCGGATCGATTGCGTCGAAGGCGACATCTGCACGCTGGATGAAGCCATTCTGGACGGCGTCGATGTCGTGGTGCACCTCGCCGGGCTGAGCAACGATCCCACGGCCGAGTTCAATCCGGAAGCCAACAAGCGGATGAACACTTTCGCCACGCGCACCCTGGCCGAAGCCTGCAAGCGCAAGGGCATCAAGCGTTTCATCTTTGCCTCGAGCTGTTCCATCTATGATCGCGGCATGATGGCCGAGGACATCATTCAGGACGAGGATTCGCCCGTTACCCCGCGCGCCGCCTATGCCACGAGCAAGTACGCGGCGGAACGCGCCCTGCTCGAACTCGCGGGCAAGGACTTTCAGCCAACCATCCTGCGCCAGGGGACCGTGCACGGCTGGAGCCCGCGTATGCGCTACGATCTCGTGGTGAACACGTTCGTGCGCAGCGCCTTCGAACAGGGCGTGCTCACTGTGCACTGCGGCGGCGAAATGTGGCGCCCGCTCGTGGACGTCACGGACGTGGCGCGCTGCTACGTCGCCTGCATGCAGGCCGACCTCGATGTGGTCGGCGGCCAGATCTTCAATCTCTCGCACAAGAACTACCGCATTCTCGAACTCGCGCATTGGGTGAAACGGGCGCTCGAAGGCATTGTGGACGCGGAGATCCACGTCGAATACGGGAGCCAGACCGCCCGGGATTACCGGGTGAGCACCCGGAAGATCGAGCGCGTGCTCGGATTCCGCACCCGCGTCTCCGTGGAGGAATCCGCGCGCGTGATGGCGGCAAAAGTGCAGGCCGGCATCCACGCGGACTTCCACAACCCGCGTTACTACAACATCAAGTGGCTCGAATTGCTCGTCGAAATGGAGGCGCACCTCAAGCGCCTGGGCAGCATCTTTTGATGCGCGTTCTCGTCATCGGCGCGCAAGGCCAGCTCGGCGCGGACCTCTGCCGCGAACTGGCCGATGCCGAAGTTCACCGCGCGGACCTCGATGGGGACGGACACCTGCTCGACATCCGCGGCGCCGAGACCGTCCGGCAGCTCATCGCGGACGCCGTGAAGCCGGACTGGGTATTCAATTGCGCGGCCGCCCACAATGTCCCGCGGTGCGAAGAAGAGCCGGAGATGGCGTTCTCCGTCAACGCGGCCGGCGCCCGAAATGTGGCCATCGCCTGCCACGCCGCGGGGAGCCGTTTGATCCAAGTGAGCACCGACTACGTTTTCGGCTCGGGCGGAACGCGCCCCTTTGTCGAGACGGATTTGCCCGCGCCGCTGAACGTCTACGCCGCGAGCAAGCTCGCCGGCGAACATCTCGTGGCCGCGGAATGCCCCAACCACCTCATTATCCGAACGGCCGCACTCTACGGGATGGCGCCGTGCCGCGCCAAGGGCGGGCGCAACTTCGTGGACACGATGCTGCATCTCGCGGCCACGCGCCCGGAAGTGAAGGTTGTCACGGACGAGATCAGCACGCCGACGTATACCCGCGCGCTCGCCCGGCAAATGCGGCTCCTCGCGGAGCGCGCCGAACCCGGGCTATATCATGCCACATGCCAGGGCGCGTGCTCCTGGTTCGATTTTGCCCGCGCCATCTTCGAGGAGACCGGCACCGCGGTGAACGTCGTGCCCGCAATGGCTGCGGAGTTTCAGAGCCTTGTCAAACGCCCGGCCTATTCCGCACTGGACAACAGGCACGCCCGCGATCAGGCTCTCGACGTCATGCCCTACTGGCGCGACGCGCTTCGGGACTACCTGGCGGAGCGTCGTGAAAAGGCGTGATTCCAGTGAGATTTCCCGGCACTAAGGCTTGAACGTGCAGTATAGCGCGGGCATCGCCTCCTGCAGCGCGCGCTGGTTCTCCTGCGGGTCATCGCGAAAATAGATGGAGAAATTCGTGGGTTGCTGCGTAAGCTCGAAGTCGAATTGGCCGTCATCCCGGACCGCTATCGTGCATGGGCGCAACGTGTTGACCAGCACCTGATCCGTCGCGGCAACTTTCCCCTCCGGAACGATGCGATACTGACCTGCTGCGTTTCGCACAAGCTTTCGGCGCGCGGCCTGCATCCAGACCGCCGTCTCCCACACGTTATGCGGCAGTGCGGCGATTCGGCCGATGGCTTCCGGGCTCGGCTCGTCTTCGATGGCCGCGAGGAAATCCGTGCGGTTCACGCGGCCGAACGCGAAGGCAAGATAGCGGCGCAGCGGCGGCGCAACCTCGCGGATCAGCGAGAAGTCCGGCAGCCGAAAGAACGTGTTGTACTGCCCCAGGTCGAACGCGTCTTTCTGCGTGCCGCAGGGATAGAGGGCGACGGGCAAGTCCGAGCGAAGCACGCGAACGAATGCATGCACATCCAGCTGCACGTTCCATTCAAGGAATCCGGCCGGCGCGGCGCCCGCGCACAAATGCACCCGGCGCACTTTTTCCAGCATCAATTCCGGCGCGCGGTTATAGGCCACGGCCACCGGACGCGCCGATCCGAAAGAACAGATTTCCACCGGTTCCGGGCTTTCCCGCAGCACGCGAAGCATCAAGTCGATGCCGGCCTGCTGGAATGCGGGGGCGTCCTGCATCGCATCCTCCGGGCTGCGCATGGCCTCGAAAGGCGCCACGGCACAGGGCACGTTCCGCCCGAAGATTGCGTTGAGCTGCGTCACGGGAATGAAGCCGGGATCGCGGCCGCCCGACGGATCGTCATAGGAATGATTGGCTTCGTTTACGTAGGCGCGGCGATAACGTTGCGTCACGTCGAGTATAACCGCCTTCAAGGCGATCTCGGGCAGGGCGTACGCGGCGATCAGATCCACATTGTCCCCGGGATCCTGCGGCGGATGATACAAATCCGTAACGTCGATCAGAGGGATCTTCGCCGCGCCTGCAATCCCGGCCATGCCGAGCAACAAAACGGCCGCCACGCCCACGGCTGTGCAACGCCTCCGCCAGGAATGTCTCATCACATCCCGTCCTCCCGCTCAACATGCCCGAATTCAATATCCTTCGCGAGGGTTTCCGCGGCCGCTGCATGTTCCCGTCCGACGATCAGCGCCATTTCAAAGGCGCCGGCATGTCCCGGCACTGGCTGCACGGAGATGTTGCTCATTGTGGCGTCGACATAATGCGCGCCGCCGCGCGTGCGCACGAAGCCCTTGGCGCGATAGAGTCCCGGCAACCTGCGAAGCCGGCCGCATAATGCCTCGATATCGACCTTTCGCTCCGTCCGAACGCAAAGCGCGGCATAGTGCGAATCGGCACAAGCGGCATAAAGGCCGCGCAGGCCCCGCGGCGTGTGCGCATCGAAGAGCGGAAGGTCGACGTCACAGAAGCGGCTTCGGACAATGGATACGCCGGGACGGATGCCCCGTATCGCCTCTTCCGCGCGCGCGATTTCAGATTCCCCGAACAAGTCGGTCTTGTTCAAGACGACCACGTCGCTGCATTCGATTTGCGCCGTGATATTCGGCAGGGTTTGCAGCAGCACCGGGAAGGTGCCCGGGTCGGCTACGGCGAGGATTGACGTGAGGGCATACATTTCGTCCAAACCGGTTTCACGCAACATCTGCTCGACCACTTTTGGATTCGCGATTCCGCTCGCCTCGATGACCACCCCGTCCATCGGCGATGCGTTCGAGTGGAACCGTTCCGGCAGCCCTGTCAGCACCCGGATGAACTCCCCCACAAGGCACGTGCAGAAGATACTGCCGCCCGGGATCGCGACCACGTCCGGCGCAACCTGGCGCATGGCCTCGCCGTCCACGTCGGCGGCGGAGAACTCATTTACGACGAATACAAGTTTCCGCCCCCGGTGGCGTTCAGCCATTTGCCGGAGCAGCGTTGTCTTGCCACTGCCCAGGAAGCCGGTGACGAGGCAGACCGGAATCATGCCTTTCCTTGTTCTTTGGCCCTGCGTTCGATGGCTTTCACAAACGTGTCGCCGTCGGGAATCTGCGAAATGAACGTGACTTCGCCGTCGATGCAGACGGTCGGGATGTTCTTCACGCCCATGCGGACCATGTAGCCGATGCCTTCCCGGCTCTTGATCTTGTGCTCCCGCACCTGGACCGGCACCGCCGAGCGGTCCGCCGCCTTGATGGCCGCATCGAGCATGTAGAGGCACGGCGCGCAGCCCGAGGAATCGAGCGTGATGACATCCAGGATGACCTCTTTCTCCGCGCGGAAATCCGGAATCCTGATGTCGTCAAACGGCCCCATGTCCGTCACCGTCACCGTCATGCGCGCCACCTGCCGGGCGTAGTCGTTGTGCACCATGTTCGCCACGGATTGGAGATTGACTTCGGGCGTTCCGTACGGCAGGTCGCAACCCGGCGCCAGAATGAATCCCTCATTGCCGCCCGTATCGATGCAGCGGATGGCATCGAGCATGGCGTCGGCCGGCTTGCCGAGCAGCAGCACGGTCGTCAGGCGCAGGTTGCCGCCCGCCGACTTTCCGTTCTTGCGCGCCAGCGCGCAGAGCAGCTCGAGTGGGATGTTCTCGTCCACGGAAACGTTGTCGCAGGCGGTCCGGCACATGACCTCGAGGTTGCGGGTGGCGTCGCCGCACACGAACAGCGAGGACAGGCCCCCCTTGATCCGAATGTGCGAGAAGAGATCGTTCAAATACGGCGTCACGAACTCCTTGAAATGCTCCGACGAAATCTGGCTCGTCATCGGGTCGACCACCGCAATGACATCGCATCCGTTCTCGAGATAGAAATCCGCGGTGCGCTTTCCCACCTCCGTGGCAAACGCCATGATCTCCTTCGTCTTCGCGGGATTCGTCAGCAGATCAAGAAACAGCTCGCTCCCGCGCAGATGCGACGTGAGCGTAAACGGCCCTGTAATCAGCCCGTAGAGTGCGATCTGGCTCCCCAAATCCGTCGCCAGCGTGCGCGTGGCCTCGCCGACCAGGGGGAAACGGCCTTGGCTCAAATCGAAGGGCGGCAAGTCCTCCAGCCGGCCTTCGCCTGCGAGCGGATGCGAAACCACCGACGGCGGCACTTCATCCGCCCACGCAAGCTTGCAGTTCAGGAGTTCCGCTTCCATCTGGAGGTCAAAGACCACCGGCAGTCCATCGGGCCGGTACAGGTCATAGGCCTTCTTCAGCCCTTCGACAATCAAATCCTTGGAGCGAAGATACTCCGTGGCCGTCACGCCGAGCAGCTTGCCGCCGTGCACCCCCACAAACGGCAGCCAGGCGGGACGCGCGGTACGGCCCCCTTTCAGTGCGGTGAGAAGCAGGTCTTTGTCGGGCATCGCATGACTCCTCTCGTCTTGAATGACTGCCGGCCACGTCCGGAAACGGCATCATACGCGCCCTTCGCTGCATCAATCCAGCCCGGACAGCGTGCCTCATGCCCCGTGCAGGTGCTGCTTCATGTCCTTCAGCAGGTCAACCATCAATTCGGCATTCTGCCATTCCTCGAACTGGCGGTAGGCGCGGACGAGGTTGTGGAGCACGCGCGCCACCACGATCTGGGTGGTCGGCTCGTCTTCGAGCATCAGTTGGGCCGCCTCGCGCGATGGTCCCTGCATCTTCAGGAAAGACTCCTGATCGAGGCTGTGGCCTTCGTTGTAACAGTCCACGAGCATCCACGTGCCGTCCACGCGCGTCCGTGTCATGAAATGGCCGGGCCAGTTGCATCCGTGGATTTCGAGGCCCACGCGCCAGCCCACGAGCATGTAAATGCAGGCCAGGCTGATGGGGATGCCTTGTTTGTTCCGCAGCACGTGGGGCAGGCTGCTGTTGAGCGGGTTGTGATAGTCCGAGCGCGCCCCGCGGAGCCCCTTGGCCTCGAACAGGAATCGGGCGAGGTCGAGGGCGCCTTTGGGGCCTTCCCGGCTACGGAATTCGCCCGCCAGGGTGTCCAGCAGCGCTTTCAGCACGACCGGCTCCCGGGTCTTCGGGAAGTTGGGGCCTTCCTGGAATTCCGCCAGCAAGGCGAGGGCGGCTTCCAGACGTTCCATTTCGCCGGATATGCGGTACCAGGAGGACCAGGCGCCCCGGAGCCAGACCCGCTTGGCGCGATGCCAGCGCTCGGCATCGGAGAAGAGGGCGCGCATCGCTGCGCGCTGGGCGGCATCGGGCGGCACGGGCAGGCGTTCAAGCGCTTCTTCAAGGGAGGGGCCATAAGCGGCCAGTTCTTTCATCAGGGCGTCGCGAACCACCTCTGACTCATCGTCCAGGAGTTGGAGGAGATAGGTTAGTTTCTGTATGTGTGGCATGGCTTGACGCCTTCTTCGCCCTTATTGTATCACGCCTTCCAGGCCGGCACTAGGCCTGCAAATCCTCCCGTTGAACGAGCAGCTCCTGCCGGACCGCCCCGCTCAATTCGTGTACGCTCGCGCGGACCGCATCGCCGTCCAAGACAAGCACGGCGTACGAGGCGGGCTGGCCCCGGTTGACCGCGTCTTTCAGGTGCCCGGGATTCACCCGGAGGCTCCTGCGGACGACGCGGAGCTCTGCCTCGTGGGTGTGCCCGGTCAGGATGATCTGCGCGCGTGCGGCCGCGCCCCGGATATCCTGGGCGGCATGGGCGCCGGCCACCACCCATCCGTTGAGGTTCTCAATCAACGTGTTGGGAACGCGGGGATTGTGATATTCGCGACACCACAATCCCGGCACGCCATGAACCGGATATCCGGCGTTCCGCAGCTCTTCGACATCGGCGTAGTCGTCGCCCAGGTGGAAGATGGCCTCCGCGTGATGGGTGTGGATCAAGGCGTCCGCCACGCGGAACATCAGCGCACGGTTCCCGTGGGTATCGCTCATCACGCCGAGGATGACTGGTTGTCTTGCGGTCATTTTCTGCTTTTCCTGCACCCATTATACGGGCCGGCAACCGAAGCTCAAGCCAGGCACCCTGCTTCGGAGAGGGACCAGAGTCCGTTTCACGATGAATGACTTCTCATGAATCCAACTTCTATAATGACAGTTCCTTTCGTGTTCAGGATTCAGTATGCAACGCGATTTTGACATCATTGTGGTGGGCGGCGGCCATGCCGGCATCGAGGCGGCGTTGTGCGGCGCGCGCCTGGGCCGCCGTACCCTGCTGCTCACGATGCAGATCGAGAACATCGGGAAGATGTCGTGCAATCCGGCCATCGGCGGGATTGCGAAAGGCCAGCTCGTGCGCGAGATCGATGCGCTGGGCGGGGAGATGGGACGCTGCACGGACCGCACCGGCATCCAGTTCCGCATGCTGAACCGGTCGAAGGGGCCGGCCGTGCATTCGCCGCGGGCCCAGGCGGACCGGGTGGCGTATCAATACGACATGAAACGGGTCTGCGAAGAAGAACCCAATCTGACGCTCCGGCAGGCGGAGGCCGTGGACCTGATCGTGCGCGAGGACGCAATCGCGGGCGTGGTCACGGCGTTGGGAACGGAGATCACCGCGTACGCGGTGATCGTGTGCACCGGGACCTTCCTCCAGGGCCTGCTGCATTTCGGCATGGATACGGTGGACGGCGGGCGCAGCGGCGATCCGCCGGCGCGCGGCCTGAGCGCGGCCTACCGGCGGCTGGGTTTCGAACTGGGCCGGCTCAAGACCGGGACCTGCGCGCGCATCCACCGCAGGAGCCTGGACACGTCCCTCATGACGGAACAGCCGGGCGACGTGGAACCGCGCCCCTTCTCGTACAGCACGCCCATCGAGACGTTCCGGCCCCGGCAGGTTTCGTGCTGGATTACGTACACGAGCGAGGCGACCCAGGAAGTCATACAACGGAATCTCGACCGGTCGCCCCTGTACTCGGGCCGGATTCACGGCATCGGCACGCGCTACTGCCCAAGCATCGAGGACAAGGTCGTGAAGTTCCCGGAGCGGAACCGGCATCACATCTTCCTCGAACCTGAAGGCCTGAACACGAGTGAAGTTTACGTGAACGGCATGTCCACAAGCCTGCCGGAAGACGTGCAGCTCGCCATGCTCCACACAGTGATCGGCCTCGAAAACGCGGAGATCATCCGGCCGGGCTACGCGGTGGAATACGATTTCGTGCTGCCGACGCAGCTCAAACCCAACCTCGAAACCAAGGACGTGCGCGGCCTCTTCCACGCCGGACAGATCAACGGCACGTCCGGCTACGAAGAAGCGGCCGGCCAGGGGCTCTATGCCGCGCTCAATGCGGTGCGCTATCTGGACGGGGCCGCGCCGCTGTACATCGGCCGGCACGAGGCCTATCTCGGCGTGATGGTGGACGACCTCGTAACGCGCGGCGTGATGGAGCCGTACCGGCTCTTCACCTCGCGCGCGGAGTACCGGCTCCATCTGCGGCAGGACAATGCCGACGCGCGGCTCGCGGCCCATGGTTTTGGCAACGACGCCCTGCGCGAGCGCATTCAGGCGCGGGAACTCCGGGCCGCGCACGAAATGCAGCGGCTGGAAGAGACCACAATACTCCCCTCGGAAGACCTCGATGCACTGCTCAATGAACGCGGGGAAACGCCGCTGTCCATGGCGGTGTCCGCCGCGCAGTTGCTGCGGCGGCCGGGCATGGGCATCCAGGACGTCTGGCGGATCACCCCGCCGCCGGAGGCGTGTGACGTGGAAACCGCCGAGCAAATCGAGATTCGCATCAAGTACCACGGCTATTTCGAACGCCAGGCGAAAGATGTCGAGAAGTTCCGGAAATCCGAGCGGCTCGCCTTGCCGGAGGATCTCGATTATGACGCCATGTCCGGTCTGCCGCGCGAGAGCCGCCAGCGGCTGAAAGAAGTGCGGCCCGTCAATTTCGGCCAGGCCGCGCGCATCCCCGGCATCCGCCCCAGCGATATCGCCATCCTGCACATCCATTTGGAGAAGCTTCGACGCAATTCGTAGTGTGGCTTCGTCTCCGCGCGCCGATGACAACGGCGAAATCGGGGCGCGCACAGGATATGGTTGTTGCGGTAGGAATAGCGTAGAATAGGGTTATCTCGTCCATAGGGAGATTCGGATCATGAAACGCTTCCCCAAACGCACGTATCAGAGCCTGGGCCAATTCCTCGGAGACTTGGCATTCCTGTTTGGCAACCGGCGCGCCGTGCGAAGAGTGATGCGGGGCGACGGGCTCGATCCGAAGTTTCGCGAGCGGATTATGCTCGCGGTGACGGAAGTGAACGAGTGCCGTTACTGTTCCCGGGCGCATACGCGCATGGCGCTCGATGCGGGCGTGAGCCGCGAGGACATCGAGGCCATCTTGAGCGGTTCGCTTGACGGCGTGCCCGAAGAGGAACGCACCGCCGTCCTCTATGCGCAGCATTGGGCGGAGACGGAGGGGCGGCCGGAGGCCGCGGCGGTCGAGCGGCTCGAAAGCACGTACGGCAAGGAACTCGCCGAACAGATGCATATCGCCCTGCGCGTCATCCGGACCGGGAACTTCACCGGCAACACCCTCGACTGCTTCCTCTACACGCTGTCGCTGGGGCGGCTGGGCGGCGTATGTGCCTCGGAGACGCCCGCGTCCTGAGTGGAGCGCGCCTTGACGCCGCGGCGGCCTCTGCCCCAGAATGCCCTTCGTCGAAAACCACCCGGAGGACGCCTTATGTCTCGCCTGATCGCGCTTTGCCTGTTGGCGCCGCTCGCGCTCTGCGCCTATGCCGGAGAGCCCCCCGCAATCCCGCTGGCCGGCGACTGGAAGTTCAAACTGGACCCGGCGAACGAAGGCCTGGACGGAAAATGGTTCGACACGGCATTGCCCGACACGATCGCGCTGCCGGGCTCGACGGATCAGGGGGGCTATGGCCAGAAGACGAGCGAGCGGCGGGTGGATATGCTCAGCCGGGTCTACGAATACGTCGGGGCGGCGTGGTTTCAACACGAAGTCGCCATTCCCGAGTCCTGGGCAGGCAAGCGGATCACGCTCTTTCTCGAACGCTGCCACTGGGAATCGCAGGCATGGGTGGACGGCAAGGCGGCGGGAATGCAGGACAGCCTCTGCGCGCCGCACACGTACGATCTGAGCGACGCGCTTGCGCCGGGTCCGCATCGCATCACACTGCGCATCGACAACAACATCAAGTACAAAGTGGGCAAGGACGCGCATTCGATCACCGGCCACACCCAAAGCAACTGGAACGGCATTGTCGGGCGCATCGAGCTGCAGGCCACGGACCCGGTCTGGATTGACGCGGTGCGCGTATTCCCCAACGTGGCGGCCAGGACGGCGCGCGTCGAGGTTTACGTCGGGAACCGCACCCCGGGCGGCGCGGCAGGCACCTGCTCCCTCTCCGTGAACGGCGCCGATTCGCCCGCCGAGAGCCCCCTGAATGCCCCTCCGGGCAGCAGTCTGGCCGTTCAACAGGAGCTTCCGCTCGGCGACGCGGCCCGGCCGTGGGACGAGTTTTCGCCCCAGACCTATGAGCTTGCGGTGAGCATTTCGGCCTCGGCCGGCGGGAAGCCGTACGCCGACACGAAACAGGTCCGCTTCGGCTTGCGCGAAATGGGCCGTTCCGGAAGCTATATCGCCGTGAACGGACGCCCCACGTTCCTGCGCGGCAATCTCGAGTGCTGCATCTTTCCAAACACCGGCTATCCGGCGATGGACGTCGACGGCTGGCTCCGGATCCTGACGATCGCGAAGTCATATGGACTCAACCACGTCCGCTTTCATTCCTGGTGCCCGCCCGAGGCCGCGTTCGAAGCAGCGGATCGGGCCGGCATCCTGTTCCACATCGAAACCCCCGTATGGACAGAGCTGGGCAGCGATGCGAAGCTCGATCAGTTCATTTACGATGAGAGCGACCGCATCCTCGCGGCGTACGGCAACCACCCGTCCTTCTGCATGCTGGCCGTGGGCAACGAGCCGAGCGGCCCGAACAAACGGGCGTTTCTCGAGAAGATCGTGAAGTATTGGCAGCAGAAGGATCCACGGCGGCTGTACACGACCTGCGCGGGCTGGCCGGAACTGCCGGGCAGCGATTATCACGTGGTGCATCAGCGCTTCGGCAAGCCGTTCCGGCTCCACGGCGGCGGGCCGCTCGGCCCGGGCACGGCGGCGGACTACACAGAGTGCATGAAGAACGCCGACGCGCCGGTGGTATCGCATGAACTCGGGCAGTGGTGCGTGTATCCGAGCTACGCCGAGATTCCGAAGTACACGGGCACGCTACGCGCGCGCAACCTCGAGACATTTCGCGAATCGCTCGATGCGCACCACATGCTCGATCAGGCAGCAGCCTTCTCGAAAGCATCCGGCGCGCTCCAGTTCCTGATGTACAAGGCCGACATCGAGACGATCCTGCGAACGCCCGGCACGGCCGGGTATCAGTTGTTGTCCCTCCAGGATTTCCCCGGCCAGGGCTCGGCGCTGGTGGGTTTCCTCGACGCCTATTGGGACTCGAAGGGCTACGCCACCCCGGAACAATTCCGCGAGTTCTGCAACGAAACCGTGCCGCTGCTCCGAATGGAACGCAACACCTGGAGCATGGACGAGGCCTTCCATGCCGAGGCGCAGATCGCGCACTTCGGCAGGGCGCCGCTCACGGGGGCCGTGCCGCAGTGGTCCGTCACGAATGCCGACGGCAGCGAAGCGGCTTCCGGCGCCTGGGAGGCGCGCGACATTCCCTTCGGCACCGGCATCCCACTGGGTGCGATCGACTTGAGGCTCGCCGAAGTGAAGGCCCCGGCGAAACTGACGATCACGGTGTCCATCAAGGACACGCCCTTCCGCAATCATTGGGATATCTGGGTGTACGCGCCGGCCGCGGAAACGGCCCTTGACGCTCAGGTGATCGTGTCCGATGAGTTCGACGCGAAGGCCGAGAAGGCGCTCGAAGACGGGGGCGCCGTGTTGCTCTTTCCCCAGTACATCGCCACGCCGGTGCGCGTGAGAAGCGCGTTCGAACCCATCTTCTGGAACATGCAGTGGTTCCCCGGCCAGAACCGGCAATTGGGCATCCTCTGCGATCCGGCGCATCCCGCGCTCCGACTGTTCCCGAACGACGGGCACACGGACTGGCAGTGGTGGGACCTGCTGAACCAGTCCACGGCCGTGAGCCTTGACTGCTTTCCCGCGGACTTTCGGCCGATCGTGCAGGTGATCGACGACTGGAACAAGAACCGGAAGCTCGCGGCGGTCTTTGAGGCGAAAGTGGGAAAAGGCAGGCTGCTCGTCTGCTCGTTGAACGGGCCGAAGGACAGCCTCGCGGCCGCGTGGTTCCGGGAGAGCCTCCGCCGATATGCGGCCTCACCGGACTTCGCGCCGAAGGACGAGGTGACGATGGATGCCGTGAAGCCGCTCTTTCAGCGGCCGGAAATCGAGGTGGTGCATGTCGACAGCGAGGCGCGCGGCTACGAAGGGACGAACGCGGCCGACGGCGATCCCGCAACGCTCTGGCACACCCCCTGGGAGGGCGACAAGGCGCCGGGCTTCCCGCACGAGATTCAGTTCAGGCTCAAGCAGTCCACGATGATCCGCGGCGTGCGCTACGTGCCGCGGCAGGATGTGGCCAACGGCTTTGTCTCCTCCTTCGCGGTGTACGTGAGCGAAGACGGCAAAGACTGGGGCAAGCCCGCGGCCAAAGACACGCTCGACAAGGGGTCCGGTCCGAAGGAGATCATTTTCGGCGCGCCGCGCCAGGGCCAGTACCTCCGCTTTGAAGCGCGCTCCGGCCACGGCGGGGACCGCTTCGTTGCCATTGCCGAACTCGAGGTGCTCAAGTAGGATGCTCCGCCTGCAACCGGGCGCCCCCGGACGGAGTTCCGCCTCGGCCCGCGACGCGGGAGGCACTTGCGAAGCGGGAGCAGGAATCAGTAGAGTAGATTGATTCCATCAGGGAGGTTCTTCTATGAGCGCCATCCGCGTGGCGGTGTGTGTGCTGTGTTGCGCCGTGATTGCGGCGGGCTGCGGCCCGTCCCAGAGCCCGGCCGCCAAGGAGAAGGTCATTGGCGCCGCACTCCTCACTCAAACCCATGTCTTCTTTCAGGATATGGTTGCGGCCATGAAGTCCGAGGCCGAAAAGCAGGGTTTCAAATTGCGCGTCCAGTATGCGGAATTCGACAGCCGAAAGCAGATTGACCAGATGGAGACCTTTATCGCCCAGGGCGTCGATGCCATTATCGTGTCGCCGGCCGACTCCAGCGGGCTGAACCCGGTTATCGCCGAGGCGCGCGCCAAGAACATTCCCGTCTTCACCGCCGATATCGCGGCGCACGGCGCGCAGGTCGTTTCGCATATCGCTTCCGACAACGAACATGGCGGCGTTATCATCGCCGAGTACCTCGCCAAACTCCTCAACGGCAAGGGCAAAGTGGCCATCATCGACCACCCGACCGTCGCCTCGGCCCAGGACCGAGTCCGCGGCTTCGAGCAAACCATGGCAAAGTTCCCCGAAATCCAGATCGTTGGCAAGGTGCCGGGCGAAGGACAGCGCGACAAGGCCATGCGCGCCGCCCAGGACATTCTCCAGGCGCACGCCGATCTCAACGGCATCTTCGGCATCAATGATGATTCCGCGCTCGGCGCGCTGGCCGCCGTCGAGGCCGCGGGACTCCAGGACAAAGTGAAGATTGTCGGGTTCGACGGAACGCCCGAGGCCAAGGCGGCCATCGCCGCGGGCAAGGCGCTCAAGGCCGATGCCGTGCAGTATCCGGACAAGATTGGACAGAAGACCATCGACGTGATCGCGGCCCATTTTCGCGGCGAAACCGTGCCGTCCCTGGCCCCCGTCGAAGTCGGACTCATGGACGCGGAAAGCCTGAAGCAGAAATAGAAGGTGCTCCCATGGCGAACAGTGAATTCATCCTGGAAATGCTCCAAATCACCAAGCGCTTCCCCGGCGTGCTCGCGCTTGACAAGGCAAACCTCGCGCTACGCCCCGGCGAAGTGCATTGCCTGCTCGGCGAGAACGGCGCCGGAAAATCGACCATGATGAAAATCCTCGCCGGCGCGCAGCCCATGGACTCCGGCGAAATCTTCATTGACGGCGAACCCGTCGTGATCACCTCGCCGCATCATGCCCAGCAACTCGGCATCAGCATGATCTATCAGGAGTTCAACCTCAGCCCGTATCTCAGCGTGGCCGAAAACATCTTCCTCGGGCGCGAGCCGCGCATCGGCCGCTCGCCCTTCATCGACTGGAAACGCATGTACCGCGATTCGGAGGAAATCCTCAAGCGTATCCGCGTCGATCTCGACGTGCGGCGGCCCGTCAACGAACTCAGCGTGGCCCAGCAGCAGATGGTTGAAATCGCCAAGGCGCTCTCCGTGCAGGCGAAGATCATCGTCATGGACGAGCCCTCCGCGACGCTCACCGACCACGAATTGGTCGCCCTCTTCGACCTCATCCGCACCCTGCGCGCTTCCGGCATCGGCCTCATCTACATCTCGCACCGCCTCGAAGAAGTCTTCGAGATTGGCGACCAGGTGACGGTCATGCGCGACGGCCAGCACGTCGCCACGAAACCGGCCAGCAGCATGACCCGCGAAAGCATCATCCGCATGATGGTTGGCCGCGAACTTACCGAGGAATACCCCAAGGAATTCTTCAAACTCGGCGAGGAGCGCCTCCGGGTCGAGGGCCTGTCGCGCGAGGGCGCGTTCAAAGACGTCAGTTTCTCCCTGCGCACCGGCGAAATCGTCGCGCTCACCGGCCTCGTCGGCGCGGGCCGGACCGAAGTCGCCCGCGCCATCTTCGGCGCGGACCGAAAGACCGCCGGCCAGGTCTATCTCGACGGAAAGCCCGCCGAAATCCGCTCGCCGCAGGACGCAATCAAAAACGGCCTCGGCCTTCTCACGGAGGATCGCAAGAACCAGGGGCTCGTGCTCGGCATGACTGTCCGCGAGAACACGACGCTCTCCAACCTCTCCGCGCTCGTCAAGGGCCTGTTCATCAACCGCAAGTTCGAGCGTAGCGTCGCCGAGAAATACGTCCACGAACTCCAGATCAAGACGCCTTCCATCGAGCAGGTCGTCCAGAACCTCAGCGGCGGGAATCAGCAGAAAGTCGTGCTCGCCAAGTGGCTCTTCACCCAGTCGCGCGTCCTCATTTTCGACGAGCCCACCCGCGGCATCGACGTCGGCGCCAAGGCCGAAATCTTCAAACTCATGAACGCGCTCGTCAGCCGCGGCGTGGCCATTCTCATGATCTCGAGCGAACTCCCCGAAGTCCTCGGCATGTGCGACCGCGTTCTCGTCATGCACGAAGGGCGCCTCGCGGGCCAGCTCATGCGCAACGAGGCCAGCCAGGAGAAGATCATGCACCTCGCCACCGGCATGAGCAGCGCCGCATGATCCGCCCCGCAGCAACCGCCGGCCGCTGATCATGGCTGAAGCCCGCACACAGGCCTTCAAGCGCGCCCTGATCGCCTACGGGCCCCTGCTCGCGGCGCTCATTCTCGAAATCGCCGTCTTCGAGCTGCTCGGACGCCGCCAGGACAACCCCGGTTTCGCCTCGATCCCAAACCTCATCCGGGTGCTCGGACAGTCCGCCGAATTCGGCGTCATGGCCGTCGGCATGACCTTCGTCATCATCACCGGCGGCATCGACCTCTCCATCGGCTCGCTCATGGCCTGCGGCGGCGTCGTGTGCGCCATGCTCGTCAAGCGCAGCGGCGGCGACGCCGTCGCCCTCTACATCGTGGCCGGCTGGGCGGCCGCGCTCGTCCTCGGCGCCCTCTCCGGAAGCATCTCCGGACTCCTCATCACCCGCTTCGACATTCCGCCCTTCATCGCCACGCTCGCCCTCATGAGCAGCCTTCGCGGCGTCGGCAACCTTATCACGGACGGCAAGCCCATCTCGCCCCTGCCCGACGCCTATCAATGGCTCGGCCGCCAGCAGATCGTCCCCCACATTCCCGTCAGCGTGGCCGTGTTCCTCATCGTGCTCGCGGGCGGCATGCTGCTCTTGAACCACACCCAGTTCGGACGCCACGTCCGCGCCATCGGCGGCAACGAGGAATCTGCGCGCCTCAGCGGCGTGAACATCGCCCGGGTCAAGTGGCGCGTCTACATCCTCTGCAGCATGCTCACGATCATCGCGGGGCTCATCCTCTCCTCGCGGCTCGGCGCGGGCAGCCCCAAAGTCGGCATGGGCGACGAACTCGGGGTCATCGCCGCCGTCGTCGTCGGCGGAACCAGCCTCAGCGGCGGACGCGGAAGCATCGGCGGCACCTTCGTCGGCCTCCTCGTCGTCTCCATGCTCAACAGCGGACTCACCTGGATTGGCGTCGAAACCTTCGGGCAGCAAGTCACCCTCGGCCTCGTTATCCTCGCCGCGGTGCTCCTCGACAAACTAAAGTCGTGGTGATTTCTCTCCTGAACGGCATAAGTTCCGGGAAGATGGCGGTTTCACCGAGCGCCTCATATCGCGCGCGTTCCGAAGCATGGCGTTATTCCGGCGAAAAGCGCCCATGAATGCCAAGTCTCCCCGTCCTCGCCGGGGATGAACTCACGCTTGTTTGACATCCCCCGCGCCGGCGGAAACAATAGGCGCCAACGCATTCAGGAAGGGAAACACACCATGTCCGAGAAGCCTTATGTCATTCACGTCATCGCGAACACCCACTGGGACCGCGAGTGGCTTTACAATTTCCAGGAAACGCGCATGCTCCTGGTCGAACTGCTCGACACGCTGCTCGAGATCCTGGACACGGAACCGGAATATCGCGCGTTCGTGATGGACTCGCAGGCCGTGCCCATCGAGGATTACCTTGAGGTCCGGCCCGAAAACCGCGATCGTGTCGTGAAACATGTGTCCGGCGGCCGCCTCCTGATCGGCCCGTGGTACACCTGCCCGGAGGGCTTCGAGGTCAACGGCGAATCGCTCGTGCGCAACCTGCTCTACGGCCACCGCGTCGCGGGCGAATTCGGCGGCGCGATGAAAGTCGGGCACACGCCCTTTTCCTACGGCCAGAACTCGCAGATGCCGCAGATCTACATGGGCTTCGGCATCGACACGATGCTCTTCTATCACGGCGTCAGCCACGACGAAGTGAAGAACGAATGGATCTTCGAGGGCGCGGACGGCACGCGCATCCTCGGCAGCCAGATGAGCAGCGGCGCCCGCTACAACTTCTATCACGGGGTCTACCGCCCCGTCCGCTTCGGCAAGGGCGTCTTCGACCGGGAATACGGCTGGAGCGAAACCGGCACGCAGTTCCATCCGTGCGGTCCGGAATTCGAGATGGATCATCACCGGATCCTCGACCCGAAATACGGCTTCGACCGCGAGAAGCTCGTGGAACAAGTGAAGAAGCTGAGGCAAAGCGAAATCAATGTGTCGAACACGCGGCACCTCGCGTTCATGATGGGGCACGACAGCAGCATCCCCGACCGCGCCGAGCTCGAAATGATTGCCGAAGCGCGAAAGGCCCTGCCCAACGACGAGATCAGGCACGCCAGCTACCCCGAGATGCTCGAGGCCATCAAAGCAGAACTCGACTGGAACGCGCTCACAGTGCTCAAGGGCGAACGGCGCACGCCCAAGCCCATGCCGATCACGCTGCATCTCTACAGCGACGTCCTTTCGAGCCGGACGCGCATGAAGCAGCTCAACAACAAGGCCGAGTTCCTGCTCCAGCGCCGCGCCGAACCCTTCGCCGTGGTCGCGGCCCTGCTCGGTGCCGAGTACCCGGCCACGCTTCTCGATCTCGCCTGGAAGACGCTCCTCAAATGCCACGCCCACGACAGCATCTCCGGCAGCGGCGTGGACGACATCGAGCGCGACATGATGGATCGCCTGCGCCAGGCCGTGAACATCGGCAACGGCCTCCTCAAGCGCTCGCTCGGCGAGATCCAGCTCCGCATCGACAACCGCGACTGCGCCCCGGACGACATCCTCATTACAGTCTTCAATGCTTCGCCGTATCCGCGCTCGGAAGTAGTTTCCGCCGCCATCGACGTTCCGTACGCCGGTCCGAAAGGTGAGTTCGCACTGCTGGATGCAAGCAGTGGCGAAAGGGTCACTGTGCAGGGCGCGGATCGAAAACCCTTCTGGGCGGTCCAAAAACACCTCGGCGACGCCGCCTCAATGATGAAGGCCCAGCGCTTCCACATCCATTTCGAGGCGAAAGACTTGCCCGGACTCGGCTATGCCACGTTCAAGCTCGATCGCAGCAAGATGTTCGACCGCGGCAGCCTCGTCACGGCGGCGAACACGATGGAGAATGAGTTCCTCAGAATCGCGATTCAGCGCGACGGCACGCTCTGCGTCACGCACAAGGACAGCGGCGTCACATACCCCGACCTCCTTCACTTCCTTGACAACGGCGAAGCCGGCCACGCCTGGATGCATCATAACCCGGCCTTCGATCAAGCCATCGACAGCCGCGGCTTCCCCGTGTCCATTGCCCTCGAGGAGGACGGGCCGCTTCTTGCGCGGTACCGCATCGAATGCCGCATGACGATCCCCGCCCGCCTCGAAGAGAACGGCGGCGACCCCTGGCAGCGGCTTGACGGCGTCGGCAATGCCGCCAAACGTTCGGAAGACACCCGCGAACTGATCGTTGTTTCGCGCGTCAGCCTCTGCCGCGGCGAGAAGAGCGTTCGTGTCGCCGTCCAGTTCAACAACACGGCCCTCGACCACCGCCTCCGCGCAGTCTTTCCCACGCGGCGCCCCGGGAACCTCTGCCATGCCGAGAGCGCCTTTGACTGCGTCGAACGCGAGACCGAGTTCGCGCCCGGCAGCCCGTGGCATGGCGCCCAAGGGGCCACGTTCCCCATGCAGCGCTTCGTCGACGTGAGCGGCGGCGGCGCGGGGCTCGCCGTCATCAACGACGGCCTACGTGAATACGAAGTGACGCAGGACGCGGACCGCGCCATCGCCGTCACGCTCATGCGCGCCTACGAACTCAATCTCACCACCGTAAGCTGGCGGTGGGAATGCCGTCCCGAAATGAACCTCACGCAGTGCCCCGGCGATCACGCCTTCTCGTTCCTGTTGTACCCCCATCGCGGCGATTATGCCGAAGCCGAAGTCTTCGCCCAGGCCGAGGGGCTCTCTGTCCCGCTCGATCCCGCCCAGACCGGCCCGCACGCGGGCAAGCTCCCCAAGCGTCACAGCTTCCTGAACGTCAGCCCCAACAACCTCATCGTGACGGCGATCAAGCGCGCCGAAAAGGACACGGGCATCGTCATCCGCCTCTTCAATCCGACCGCGGAGACGATCAGCGGCACCCTCCACTTCGCCACGCCGCCCGAGCGCGCGAATCTGCTCACGCTGGAAGAGCTTCCGGAATCCCCCTTGCCCATCACCGGCAATGGCGTCGCCGTGACCGCCGCGCCGAAGAAGATTCTCACCGTGGGCATCGCCTTCACGTGAGGAGGGAAAACGGCGATGGCCGAAACACCTGAGCCGGAGAAGGCGGAACACCGGGCGCTGTGGAATTTCTCGGCTTCGGTGTGATGTTGTCGTCCGCTCAGGCGGATCTTGAACACACCGGCGCGTAAAGCGACAATACGGGGAGAAACCCTGTGCCGGGCGTTATGTCCCGAGGAAGGAGAACCATGCAGCGCTACGGGATGCTGATCGGCGTCAAGCCGGAGAAACTCGAGGAGTACAAGCAGCTTCATGCCGCCGTCTGGCCGGGCGTCCTCGAAAAGATACGCGAATGCAATATCCGAAACTACTCGATCTATTTCAAGGATGGCATGCTCTTCAGCTACTTCGAATACCACGGACAGGATTTCGACGGGGACATGGCGAAGATGGCGGCCGACCCGGAGACGCAGCGGTGGTGGGCGGTCTGCAAGCCGTGCCAGGAACCGTTGGCGACCCGGGCCGAGGGCGAGTGGTGGGCGGGGATGGAGGAAGTCTTCCACACGGACTGAGGGGGCGCTAGTTGACACGCCGTATTGCAAATAGTTACTATTTCGCGAAAATGACCTGAAAGGACATGAGGCATGCACCTTGATGCGGAACTGCTGGCAAGAATTCAGTTTGCCTTGACGGCTTCCTTCCACTATCTCTACCCCCCCTTCACGATCGGGCTGGCGTGGCTCATGGTGGTGATGGAGGCGCAGTGGGTCCGGACGGGCGATGCGGTCTATGATCGCATGGCGCGGTTCTGGACGAAGATCTTCGCCGCGACCTTCGCGATGGGGGTCACGACGGGGATTGTGATGGAGTTCGAGTTCGGGACGAACTGGGCGGCCTACTCGCGCTTTGTGGGGGACGTGTTCGGGGCGCCGCTGGCGGCGGAGGCGCTGCTGTCCTTCTTTATCGAGTCCACGTTCCTGGGCGTGGTGATCTTCGGTTGGGACCGCGTGTCGAAGGGGCTGCATTTCTTCGCAACGATCATGGTTGCGGTGGGCGCGACGCTGTCCTCGCTGTGGATCATCGTGGCGAATTCGTGGCAGCAGACGCCCGCGGGGTATAAGATTGTGGGCGAGGGTAAGAACCTGCACGCGGAGATCACGAGTTTCTGGGAGATGTTCTTCAATCCCTCGAGCCTCTCCCGCGAGGCGCACGTGATTGGCTCGGCACTGACGACGGCCTGTTTCGTTGTGATCGCGGTATCTGCCTGGTACCTGCTCAAGAAGCGCAACCAGGAACTTGCGAAGCACAACCTGAAGATTGGCATCACGATGGGGCTGATTGCCACCGTGCTGACCGCGGGCGCGGGCCATCATCAGGGCCAGCTCGTGGCCAAGCACCAGCCGGCGAAGCTGGCCGCGTTCGAAGGGCATTTCAAAACCGTCGAAGGCGGCGCGCCGCTGTACCTCATCGGCTATCCCGACGTGGCGGAGCAGCGGGTGCGTTTCGGCCTGGCGATTCCGGGCGGCCTGAGCATGCTGGCCTACAACAGTTTCACCCAGCCCGTGGCGGCGCTGGATCAGTTTCCGAAAGAGGACTGGCCGCCGATTCTCATCTCGTTCTTCTCGTTCCACGCCATGATTGGCCTGGGGACGCTCATGGGGGGCCTCTTGTTCCTCGCCCTGATCATGTGGCTCCGCGGCCGGCTCTTCGAGCAGCGCTGGCTGCTCAGCCTGCTGATTCTCGCGCTGCCGCTTCCGTTCATTACGAACGAAGTGGGGTGGATCTCGGCGGAGGTGGGACGGCAGCCCTGGATCGTGCAGGGCTTCCTGCGCACGAAGGACGCGCTCTCGGAGAGCGTGTCGGCCGGTCAGATCCTGGGTTCGACGCTGATGTTCATCTCCATCTATTCGATCTTGTTCGCCCTCTACATGTTCATTATCATTCGGAAGATCAAGGCGGGACCGGAGGCGGTCGGCCACGACGCGGGGGAGGTGAAGTAACATGCTCAACGAAATCTGGTTTGTGCTGCTGACCGTGCTGCTGGCCGGTTACGCCATCCTCGATGGATTCGACCTCGGCGTGGGGATTCTGCATCTCTTCTCGCGCAAGGAGGAGCACCGCCGCGTGATCATGAACGCGATCGGGCCCGTGTGGGACGGAAACGAAGTCTGGCTCCTGACCTTCGGCGGGGCGCTCTTTGCGGCGTTCCGCATCGCGTATGCCACGGTGTTCTCGGCTTTCTACACGGCGCTGATGCTCGTGCTGTGCACGTTGATCTTCCGTGCCGCTTCCCTGGAGTTCCGAAGCAAGGTCGAATCGCCGGCCTGGCGCGCCACCTGGGACTTTGTTTTCTCGCTTTCGAGCTTTCTGGCGGCGCTGCTTTTTGGCGTGGCCGTGGGCAACGTCCTGGTCGGCCTGCCCATCGAGGACCTCGTCTACAAGGGATCCTTCTTCAGCCTTCTCAATCCGTTCAGCGTGCTGGTCGGTCTGATGACGGTGGCCTTGTTCGCCCTGCACGGCGCGCTCTTCCTCCGGATCAAAGCCTCGGGCGAGCTCGAAATCCAGGCGGAACGCTGGATCACCCTTACGCACCGGGCCTTTGTGATCCTTTTCATCCTCGTGACCGTGCAGGCGATCATCACGGTCCCGCACGCGCGCGTTTCGTGGGGTTCCTGGCTGGTTCTGCCGCTGAACATCTGCGCAATTGCCGCCATTCGTCCGCTGAGCAAGACCGGCCGACCGCACTGGGCCTTCGTGGCCAGCGGCGTGAATGTCCTGCTGCTTGTGGTCAACTTCGCAGCCTCGATGTTCCCCAATCTCTTGATATCGAGCCTGGGCGCGCAGCACAACGTCACGATCTACAACGGCGCGAACAGTCAGAAGACCCTGGGGATCATGTTCGGCATCGTGTGCGTGGGTTTCCCGCTCGTGCTGCTCTACACCGCGTGGGTCTACTGGCTTTTCCGCGGCAAGGTGCGCCTGGACAAGCACAGCTACTAGGCTACGCGATCCGCTCCGCGTCCGGAGCAGGAACGAGCGGGCGCGCTTCGTGTTTCCCGGCAAAGGCGCGCAGGATGCGTTCGCGCACCTGGGCGAGGCGTCTCTCCGGCTCGTTCTCGGCGGGGACTTGCCCGCCCGCCATCGTGCGATGGCCGCCGCCGGTGCCCAGGTGGCGCACCGCCTGCTTCATGCGCCGCGCCATGTTGTCCCGGGCATCCACCGCCCGGGCCGAGACGTGGATCTTGTCGCCGCACACGCCGTAACACACCGTAGTGTGCGCCCCTTTCAGCCGCAGGAGGAGATCGGCCACCTCGGCGACCATGTCGGGGTTCTCGCAATCGGGAATCTGGCTGATGACGGTTTTCCCGGCCACAACGCATTCCGAGAGGCTGTCCGCGAGCATCTTGAAGTACGAGGCGGGCACGGGGGCGCGCCGGATGCGGGCCAGCTTCTTCTTGTCCGCGCGCAGAAACAGCTCCTGATAGGCGCGGAGGCTGAGCGGGCCGGCTTCCCGGCCGAGGTCCTGCGTGTCCGATTGAATGCCGTAGAAAAGGGCCGTGGCAAGGTCGCGCGAAAGCCGGATGCCCGCGCTGGTGAGGTATTCGTAGAGGATGGTTGAGGTGGCGCCGTAGTCCGGGCGCACATCGGCAAATTCCGCCGACCACGCGTTGCGCTTCGGCAGCAGGTGATGATCGATGACGATGTTCGGCTCCCGCGTGAGAATGTTGTTGCCGGTCCGGGGCTGGGTGTCCACGAGGCAGACGATCCGGAACTGGCGGACCTGCGCGGGTGTCATGTGCCGTGCGCGGATATGCAGCACCTCCATCATGGCCTGATTCTCCGCGCGGCCGCAGATTCCCCCGTAGCCGATCGTCGCACGCTTGCCGCAGCGCCGCAGGATGAGTTCGCGCAGGGCCATGGCACTCGCCAGGGCGTCGGGATCCGGGTTGTCCTGCATCAGCACGAGCACGCGGCCCCGCCGCCGGCAGATCTCGGTCAATTGCCCCACGCGGGCTTTCGACCGTTCTAAGGCTTCTTCCCAAGTCAACGCCAGCACCTCACTGGACGGGTTTCTCCATGGCATCCACCGGCGCCTCAATACGCAGCTTGCTTCCCAGCGTCGCGGCCAGATCCGGCAGATCGTAGACTTCGAGCGCGCCCTGCACCGCATTCGCGAGCTGGGCGTATGTGGGGCGCATCCGGACGACATTCGACCACGAGACGAGCGTCTTTTCGATCTGGATCGAGGAGAAGAGTTCGGGTTCGAGCGCGGCGGCGTGGAGCGCGGGAACACCCGCCTGGCCCACGGCGATGAGGCGCACTTGCCTGGCGGACAGGCGTTCCGCGGCGTAGCGCGCGCACACGAGCACGTCTTCCGCGCGCATCCCCACGTAGGACCGGCCCAGCGCATAGGCCGCCGCGAGGTCTTCCCAATCCAGGGCGATGTCTTCGCCCATGGCCTTTTGCTTGATTTGCCGTGTTTCGCCCATGCCGCGCAGGTCCACCGCGAACACGGTCACGCCTTCTTTCAGCAGGGCCTCGATCCGGGCAGGATCCTTGCCAGTGCCGTTCACGAGCAGGGCCACTTCGTTTGCCTTGGCTGATTCCGGATGCGCCAACAGGCCGGGCAGCCAGAGGCCCGCCTCGGGCGACAGCACAATCTTCTCGGCGCGGAATCCATTCAGGCGCACTTCGGCCGGCGGCGGCACGTCGAAGCGGGGAAGCTCGGCAAGTTTTCGGATGCCCGCGACGGCGCGCACCCGCTCCAGCAGCGCGGCGGGTTTCTCCGAAGCCCAGAGGGCCTTGCGTCCCTCGGCCAGTTGCTGTTCACAGTCCGCATTGAGATCGTAGACGTTGCGCGCGCCGTCCATCAGCAGGACCTGGCCCTTGGGCGACGCCCACAGTTCCTCGGGCGTGAACAGCTTCAATTCCGGCTCAACAATCTCCTCGCAGCGTCCGCAGAGCCAGCGGGCCATCCATCGCGCCACTCCTTCGCGCTGCGTCCGGTTGTAGTTGTGGCGTTCGTCGTTTTCGAGAATGTCGATGCGCTCCGGAACGCCCAGGCGGGTGAACATGCGCTTGGCATAGCGGAACGTCTCCCACGTGGCCTTGATGTCGAAGAAGTCCTCCGTGGCCGCGCAGAGCAGGATGGGCATCGGGGCGCGCATCATCAGATAGTCGCCGTGCTCCATCCCGAACGCGAGCTGTCCGTAGATGTTCTGCTCCGCATCGCCCGAACACAGTTCGAGTTCGCGGCTCTCGCGGTGGATGTAGCAGCTGACCGCCGCCGCTTTGATCCGATCATCCAGCGACATCAAGTAGGAAGTCTGCGTGCCGCCGCCGCTGTTGCCCGTGCAGCCGATGCGCTCCGGGTCCACTTCCGGCCGCGACGTAAGATAATCGAGCGCGCGCATGCCGTCCCACACTTCGATCCGGGCCGTGTTTCGTCCCGTCAGCATGCAGCCAATCCCCGCCATCGTGTGGCCTTTCGTGCCGTGGATCGTGTACTTGCCCCCGGCATCCACGAGCTGCATCCGCTCGCCCTGATCGATGGGATCGAAAACCAGGGCCGCCATGCCGTTCAGCGCGAGCAACGCGCCCACGGACTGATACTCGTCGTGTGCCTTGGCTTTCTCCGCGTGTCCGCACGGCACGAGCACGCCGGGATAGGGCGGCTTGAAACGGTCCGATTCCGGAAGGAAGAGCGCGGCGCTCACATAGAACTTCGGCTGGCTCTCGAACAGGATCTTCTCGACGCGGTAGCCCTCACGCTTCAACACGCCCGTCACCTGCGGGTTCAAGGGCGTGCGTTCGGGGAATCCTCCCAGTGCCGCAACGAACTTCTCTCGAAGGATGCGTTCGCGCTCGGCCAGCGCTTCCGGCGTTTTGACCTTCTCATAGTCTTCCTGCCAGCGCTGCCAGGTGGCGTTCACCTGCTGCAGCAGGTAATGGCGCATCATGTCACCCGCCGCCACGCCTTCAATGGCATCCGGGAGCACATCCCAATCCGCCGGTTCCGCGGCCAGCGCGGCAAGAGAACTCAAGAGGCCGCCCACGAGCAGCATTCCCGCACCACCAGTACGAGTCCAGTTCCTGTTCAGCATGTTTCACCCTCCATCCCGGCAGTATAGTCCAAAACGGTGTCTCGGGGAGAAAAGCGCCTCACGAAGTGCCCGTGTCGGTCCGGTGACGGCGATCCTGACGAGAGGTTGACTCGTACCGCATCCGTAAGGTAGAATCCCTCTCGCTTTAGCCGCGTGCCGGAGTGGTGAAATTGGCAGACACGCATGGTTCAGGTCCATGTGCTCGCAAGGGCGTGGGGGTTCAAGTCCCTTCTCCGGCACCAGTTCTTTACCCCCATTTTACGGGGGTTTTTCGGCTTTTCTCCCCCAAATGACCCGCGGGATACCCCTGTCCGGGGGTGACCGTTTTGTGCTCATTTTGTGCCGCTTCTCCATGTGCGCCCCAACACAACGGGAGAATGCGGTATGTGGGAAGTCATTGACTCGAAGCGGCAACGGCACCCGGCAGACCATGGGGGCCGCGCGGACTACCAGCTTGTGCGGTGTGCGGACACTGGGATCTACGCCATGCAAGGATGGCTCGGCGAGATCCGCACGGTCGATCAGCGGTGGGTACGGGCGCGCTTCGCGGCACCCTACGTGATCGAGTATCCCGGCCAGCGGTCGGACACTGCCGAAGCACTACGGGGCGTCTTGGGCAAGCTCAGGGGGAAGCACGGCGGGGTGCGGGTGATCTGGCGTGGCCGGGTCGCCTATGAAGGCGGTGTCTGCGAGATCCGCGATCTCATACACCGCCAACTCCGCGCAGGGCTGATTGCGCCACCAGCGGGGGAATAGGCCATGCGGGCACTCTATCAGCGGGCGGGCGTGTGGCACGTCCGCCTTACCCTCAACGGGCGCACCGTCCGGCGGTCGCTCAAAACGCGCGATCAGAAGGCGGCGCGGCGCATGGCGGACGCGCTCACATACGAGGTGGTCAAAGCGCGGGTGCTATCCGATCTCGGGCTGGCACCCGCCGCCCCTTCATCCGCCGGCGGCTTCGCAGGATGCCCGCCACGGCGTCAATTGACCGCCCCGCAGGGTGACCCGGCGCCGTTGACGCTGGCGGTCATCTCGCAAGACCTCGGGGCGCTCTGGCGTGCGTACGAGCAATGGGCACGGGTGCATGTGCGCCCCAACACCTTTGAACGATACGCG